>JBEIVB010000013.1:0-37900 GCA_040374085.1 Flavobacteriales bacterium
CCAATGGGTATGTGTTTCCAATTGGGAAGAAGGGCATTTGCGGGGTCGCGGAACATTTTGCCCACGTTGGTGGCGTGGTCTATGCTGGAATAAAAGTCGGTGTAGTTGGGAATGCTCAGGGGGAGGTGAAGCTGCACCTCGGCCATGGGATGCAGCACCAAATGCTGATGCTTTATGTTGGCCGAAAGTCCTTCTCCGGCGGGCGCTGTAAACAGCTCGATGAGTCGTTTCCGAAGGGCATTGGTGATGGGTTTCCCCAGCGCAATGAAGGGGTTGAGCACCGGAGCTTCGAGGGTGTTGCCTAAGGCCAATTCACTAAAATAGCCCAAACGTTGTAGGGCAGATAAATCCACGACAAAGTCGCCTATGGCAGAACAAGGTTTGGGTACATCGCCGTTGCGCGAGAAGATGCCAAAGGGAAAGTTGGCGGTGGTAAAATCGGTGCCGTTGGGCAGGGGAAAGCAGATGAGGGCCATGCGTTTATTGAGTTGATTCGAGCCAGACTTCTCCGTTGGTTTGATCGGCATTCCATTGCACCCTAACCCGCTCGGAGGCAATGGTGTCTACGCGTATGCCGGTGTAATGGGGTTGAATGGGCAGATGCCGCGCATACACCCGATCTACCAGCACGGCAAGCTCTACCCGATCGGGGCGGCCGTAGGCGAGCATGGCCTCGAGCCCGGCCCGGATGGTGCGGCCGGTGTAGAGCACATCGTCTACCAACACCACGCGCTTACCCTCCAAAGAGGTGTTCAGCACCGTGGCACTGGGCTTTAACATGGCATCGTGGCGACGCACATCGTCGCGAAAAAAGGTGATGTCGAGCTCGCCGTACGCCACGTTCAAACCCGGCTCTACCTGAGTTTGCAATAGTTGGTGAAGCCTGCGGCTGAGGATCACTCCTCGGGGCTGCAAACCCAATAGAACGGTATTGGAAAAGTCGCCGTGATTCTCCCAAATCTCATAGGCCAGGCGCAGCAGTACCTGGTTGAGCTGGCGGGATTCCAAAAGGGCTTTCGACGACATGAGGCAAAAGTAGTGTGTGTGCGTTTACAACACCCATGTTTTTCCTTCCTCTGCCAAATCCGTTTCCGGAAAGATGGCCCTCGACTCGCGCAGAAAGCCATCGAGCTCTTTGTAACGGGCAGAGAAATGGCCGATGAGCAAACGCTTGGCACCGGCAAGTTTGGCTACTTCGGCAGCTTCAGCGGCCGTACTGTGGTAAGTGTCTCGAGCGCGATGAGCGTGGTCGTTGCAAAAGGTTGCCTCGTGGTAAAGCAAATCAACACCCCGAACGCAATCGGCCAACTCCGGAAAAAAACGAGTATCGCTGCAATACGCATAGCGAATGGGGGGCTTGGCCGGATGGGTAAGCTGCTCGTTGCGGTAAAGGGTGCCGTCCTCCGCCACATAATCGGAGCCGGCTTTTATGGACAACACGTCCTTTGGCGATATGCCCAACGCGTTTACCCATTCCTTGCGCACCGGCAAACCACCCGGCTTTTCCTCAAAAAGAAACCCGGTACAGGCAATGCGATGCTGCAAGGGCAAAGCACGTACGCGAATTTTGTGGTCTTCGAATAGGACGGTCTCCGTTTTGGGATCGATGGCATGAAATACCAAAGGGAATTTTAAATGGGTATCGGAGTGTTTGAATTGCAGGTGCAGAACCTCTTCCAAGGCTGCCGGAGCATAGAGGTGAACGTCGTGGGTGTAACCCAAGAGATGCAGGCTGCTTAAGAGACCGGGCAACCCGAAGTAATGATCGCCATGCAAATGGCTGATAAAAATATGCTGAATACGGGAGAGCTTCAGCTGATTTCGGCGAATCTGCACCTGCGTTCCCTCACCGCAATCGATGAGAAAGGTGCGATCGAAAAACTGAAGGTACTGCGCACTCGGACTCCTACCCGAGGTTGGGGTGGCAGAGCTGCTTCCGAGAATGGTTAAATGAAAGGACAACCGGAGGGGTTAATGTTGCACTACAAGCTTTCCGGAAAAGGTCCTGTCGTCGAAGGTGATTTGAATGAAGTATATGCCGTTGGGCCAAGAAGAAACATCGATGGGGATGCGGTTAACACCGGGCTGAATCTGAAGGTCTTCATCCCAGCACAACACCCCGGCAGCGCTTCCGCCCTTGCCCTTTCCGCGGCCCCGCTTGGGTGCGCTGAAATCTACGGTAACCCGTTCAACAGCCGGATTGGGATACATCTGCAAGTGGGCGTTGTCTTTCGACATTACCTCTACGCTCATGGTTCCGGCAGGATACACGTTTATGTAATAATAATCGATGGTATCGGTTGCAACCGGTATGTTGAAAGTAGTGTAGGCCGTTGCCGGAATAATCAGTTGGTGGGCGCCCACTTCGGAGGCAGTAGGAGTTGCCGTGATGGTGGCACAGTTGATTTGGCCACCCGGAAAAGCGCAATTGGGCACATTGCAGGTCAGATTAAATCCGGTAATAGGCGGAACAACCTGTATGGTTCCGGTGAGGGAAATCTTGGTAATGGGAATATTTACTGTAGTTCCAGGTACTGGCCCGGGACCAACAGTATCGGTGGGAACTTTGACCTGTATAACCTGGCTGTAGGGCGAGGTCGCAAAAGCGGGCATGAAACCGGTTGCGCTGTCGGGGAAAATTCCGGCTCTGGGTAAAGACGTAACAGGCGTGCACTGGGCATTGGCCTGGGCCAAGGTTATGCCAACAAAGGCTAAAAGGAGAAGCAACTTTTTCATGGTAATTAGGATTGGGAGGAAACGGTTTTGAGCAACTCACGGGCTTTCTCGGTGTTTTCGGCGAGATGAAGAATGGAGTCGAGCTGGGAGATCTGAATGAGCTTGCGAATGCCATCTTGTACAGAGGCGAGAATAAGGTTACCCCCGGCATTCTTACAGAGGCGGTTGGCCACCAAAATTGCGCTAAGGCCTGAGGAATCGCAATAGCGGGCTTTCTCCAAATCGATGATGGTATTGCGGAACCCGTCGGCATTCAGCACCACCAATTGGGATTTTAAAGTTGGGGAAAGGGTACTGTCGAGCTTATCTGCGTTGAAGTGCAGAATGGCGAGGTCGTTTTCTTTTTCGATGGCGAACATAGTGAGATGCCTTATCTGAGAACAAATATACTAAAAACAGGGAGCTGTTGTCAATGGGCAAGTAAGTAGATCACCGCCATGCGAATGGCAACCCCTGCTTCCACCTGATCGAGGATAACCGAATGAGGGCCATCGGCAGCATCTGAAGATAACTCCACCCCCCGGTTGATGGGACCTGGGTGCATCACTAAGGGTGGGTTGTTCAAACGGTCGAGACGCGCTGCAGAAAGGCCATAACGGAGACTGTACTCGCGCAAAGAGGGGAAATAATGCACATCCTGACGTTCGAGTTGGATCCGCAACATATTTACCGCATCGGCCCATTCGAGAAGGCGATCAAAATTGGGTTCATACTCAACCCCCAATGCCTGAAGGTTATGGGGCATGAGGGTAGAGGGGCCGCAGACCTTCACCTCGGCACCCAGCTTTTTCAAGCAAAATATGTTGGAGAGGGCCACCCTACTGTGCAGGATGTCGCCCACGAGGGCCACTTTTTTGCCCGAGAGGTCGCCCAATCGCTGCTGAAGCGTGAATGCATCGAGCAAGGCTTGGGTAGGATGCTCGTGTGTTCCGTCTCCCGCGTTTACCACACGGGCACGCGTACGGGAAGCTAAAAACGCTGCTGCTCCGGGGCTGGGGTGACGCATCACCACCATATCCACCTTCATAGCGAGAATGTTGTTTACGGTATCGAGGAGGGTTTCGCCCTTGTTTACCGAGCTCGAAGAGGCCGAGAAATTGAGCACGTCTGCGGAAAGGCGCTTCTCGGCCAGTTCGAAGGACAGTCGGGTGCGGGTAGAGTTTTCGAAAAAGACGTTGGCTATGGTGTAATCGCGGAGGGCGGGTACTTTCCGAATGGGCTGCTGCAAAACATCGAGAAAGCGTTGCCCCGTTTCCAGGATCAGGTGAACATCATCGACGGACAGGTCTTGGATGCCCAGGAGGTGCGAGACGCTGAGGGTTGCTTCCATGTGCGGCAGGCCAAAGGTAAACAATGTGCAGATGCAATGGAGGTCTTACCTTTGACCCATGCCCAGGTATTTTCTTCAGCTGTCGTATCACGGTGCTCCCTTTCAGGGTTGGCAGGTTCAGCAAAATGCCACAGGTGTGCAGGCCGTATTGGAAGAGCACCTGGGTCAATTGCTGAGGCAAACCTGCAACGTAGTGGGTTGCGGCCGCACCGATACAGGCGTGCATGCCCGGCGGTATGTGGCGCATTTCGATGCGGTGGAAGAGATCCCGGATGTGGACGATTTGCTGCATCGCTTAAATTCCGTTTTACCCTCTGCCATTGCCATACAGGGCATGCGACAAGTAGGAGCAGAGGCCCATGCCCGCTTCGATGCCGAGCGCAGGGTTTACGTGTACCGCATGCACCGTGATAAAAACCCCTTCACATCGGGCATGTCGTGGTGGATACGAAAATGGCCCGATGCTGCGTTGATGAACCGGGCATCGGAGCAATTTCTGGGCACGCATGATTTTTCTTCCTTTTCCAAAACCAACACACAAGTGAGCCATTACCTCTGCACGGTTTTCGAAGCCCATTGGAGCGAGCCTCAGCCGGGCGTATTGGAGTTTCGGGTAAGCGCCAACCGCTTTCTGCGCAACATGGTGCGCGCTATGGTGGGTACTTTATTGGACGTAGGTTATGCAAAGCGAGAGCCTGCATCCATGCCTTTGGTCTTGGCGGCCCGCAAGCGCCAGGAGGCCGGCACCTCGGTTCCGGCGCATGGGCTAACCTTAGAAGAAATTCACTATCCACCCGCTGTTTTTCTTCCTTTTCCATGAGGCGTGCACTGGTGTTGGTCTTGCTGCTGGGTTGGCTGGGTGCTGAGGCACAACGTTTAGACAGCCTACGGGCATGGAGCGCGGCCATGCTGCGTGAACCCGATGGCCCGGTTAGGCAAAATATGGCCTTGCGGGTGAAACAAGGATTGGATCAATGGCTGGCACAGCAAAAGGGGCCTTTGCCCCCACCCGATTCCCTGCCCTCCCTAACCCTCCTGAACAGCCCCGATGGCAAGCTGGGTCTCGTCAACTGGGAGTGGAGAGATACGCTCAACATCCTGCATTACGAGGGCAGAGTGCGATACCTCCATCCGATCACCAAGGCCTGGACAGTAATAGCCCTAGAGGCTCCTGCCGATGCAGAAAAACGCAACCCTCAGTCGTTCAACGATCCGAGTCATTGGCTGGGCTGTCATTACTATTACCTTATGAAAAACCCAATCCGAAAAAAGAACTCTTATGTGCTTTTGGGGTTTGATGGAGGACAAAAAAGTAAAAAGAAAAAGATCCTAGATTTTCTGGTGGTTGAGCCAAGTGGAAAGCTGAGTTTGGGTATGCCGGTATTGGAAACGGGAGGGCAGATTCAGCGTAGGTTTGTACTGGAATATGCCCCCGAAGTGAGTGTGGGAATGCGGTACGATGCGCGTTTAAACGCCGTGGTGTTTGACCATCTGGTGCCCATGAGGCCCGATTTGAAGGGGCAAACGGGGTATTATGTTCCCGACCTCAGCTACGATGCCTTTCAATTTCAAAAAGGAAAATGGAAGCTCCTGCTCGATGTGGATGCACGCAACCCCAAGGGTATGGAAGAGCGGCGGATTCGAGAGCCTAAATAAATTAGGCGAACCGGTCTTTCAGCACCAGAAACTGCGATTCATACCAACGGTAGCTGAGAGCGGCCATTGCGAACGTTGCCATCAAGCACAGGACCGGTCCAACGGCCATCACCCACAGCAGGCTGCTTTGCCAACCCAAACGTTCGGAAAGGGTGGCGTATGCCATGAGCACCACACCATGCCAAACGTATAACCCAAAAGAACGCCGGCCCCAGAATCCGAGCAACTCTCGGCCTTCCAGGTTCACCGCAGGAGCCTCAGAGCCAATCCAATCGACCAGCAAGAAAACAAACAGCAACGCAAACCAAGAGCGCTCAAAAACCAAGGCCAAGCCTGAGGAAAAAAAATAGGGGTAACCCAAGGCAGAAATCAGCAGCAGCACCCAAGGAATGCGGCGAATCGCAGGTGGAGAACGCTGCCAAACCTTCAGTACCTTTGGCTTATAAAACGCCATATAGGCCAGGAGGGCTCCCCAACCAAAATTCCCCAATGCACTAAACGTATGAAACGTAAGCATGGGCTCATTCGATTGGAATGCAAAACGAAAAACCAGGGAGAGCAGTACCAGAAAAATGGAAATCGGAAAGACCAGACGGAGGCTGATTTTCAGAAGCAGGGCCCAACCGATGTAAAACTGTTCTTCTACCGCCACACTCCAAAAAAACGTGAGGCAAAAAAGGAAATTAGGTCCGTGGGCCACCATCCAGAAATTGCTCCAGAATAGAGCAAAAGCAGCAATGGGGGGCAATGGGGTTAAATCAAAATCAAGCGCATGAACAGCGAAATTCCATCCTGCATAAGCCGCTGCAACAAGCAAAAAATAAAGGGGGAAAATGCGCAAAGCTCTGCGCACATAAAAGCGAGCAAGCTGAAATGTGCCGCCCCGTTGAGCGCCTTCCTCCAACAACATCCAAGTAATGAGAAAGGCAGAGAGGACAAAAAAATAATCGAGAGCCAATACACCCAACATCACATGCGTATGTACCCATTTGAGCAGGGGCATTTGGAGCAGATGGGCATCCTGGGTGATGAAGCAGTGGGTGAAAAAGACGGGTAAAAAGGCCAACAGACGAGAGGCGTCGAGATGGGGAAACGACCGCCGAAGCAACCTTTGGGGATCCGTAGAAAAGACCATGCCCGAATTACCGTGTTTTTAAGACACCACACAATTTTTCGGTTACATTTGTGTTGGCTCATTTTGCACTTGCATCCATGCGTTCCACTTCGCTTTCTATCCTTCTTCTCCTCTCGATTTCTCTGTGCGCCGGAGCCCAGTCCTTTCGTCCGAAATACAGCAACGACTTTTTGGCCATTGGGGTTGGTGCCCGAGCCATGGCTATGAGCAGCTCTGTGGTGGCCGGAAGCGAAGACGTGGCCTCGGGTTACTTTAACCCTGCAGGATTGGCCCGTCTTCCACAGGGGAAAACCATGCAGGTGGGCTTGATGCACAGCGAATACTTTGCGGGCATCAGCAAATTCGACTACGCGGGATTTGCCCGGCGGATCGACTCTTCATCGGTAATCGCACTAAACGTAATACGTTTTGGGGTAGACGACATTCCGAATACCCTCAACCTCATAGATGCCAACGGACAGATTGACTACAACCGAATCACCACCTTCTCCACTGCCGATTATGCGTTCTTATTATCCTACAGCAGATCGTCGGGCATAGCGGGTTTGACCTATGGCGGAACCGTTAAAGTAATCCGCCGCATTGCAGGTTCATTTGCCAACGCCTGGGGCTTTGGACTTGATGCCGGACTTCAATACCGAAGGGGAAATTGGTCTTTTGGACTGGCTGCGCGGGACATTACCCAAACCTTTAACGCTTGGAAATTTTCTTTAAGCGAATCGGAGAAACTCGTGTTCCAACAAACCGGAAACACCATTCCTTCCAACTCCATGGAAATCACCAACCCACGTGTTGCGTTGGGTGCAGGATACCGTTTTCCATTCCGGAAATTCTCTGCATTGGTTGAAGCCAACCTCATGAACACCTTCGATGGGTACCGCAACACCCTAATCAAATCTGGCACGATCAGCATAGACCCAGCGGTTGGCATTGAACTGGCCTATCAGAATCTTGTTTTTGTGCGAGGCGGCATCGGAAACTTCCAGCAAGTAAAGGGAGATGGAGGTGTATTGGTACGCACCAGCCAGCCCAACATTGGTCTGGGCATTCGCATAAAAATGGTGCATGTGGATTATGCACTTGCGAATGTAGGCCAGCAGGTAGGACTGTTGAGTCATGTATTCTCGTTGAAGGTAGATTTGGGCGGGGGTCTTACCATGCCGTAAACAAAATTGGCTTATATGGCAAAACATTACCTTGGAATTATCTTGTTTTTTCTGGTTGGGTCTGTAGGTGCTCAAACAACGAATCAGTGGATAAACTACAATCAGCCATACTATCGCATAAACATAGTTTCAACGGGGGTATACCGTGTTACAGCGGCTCAACTTGAACAGGCTGGTATAGATATCCAAAACGTATCGCCGGATAGATTCCAGCTTTTTCGAAATGGAAAACAGGTTCGCATGTGGATTGGAAACCGAACGGCTCCAGATAGCGTACTCAACGGGGATGACTTTTTGGAATTTTTTGGCACCGGAAATAACGGCTTCATGGATTCATTGGTGTACGACGTTCCTTCCAATATTCTCAATCCATACACCAGTTTATTCAACGACACCGCCGCTTATTTCTTGACGCATTCCTCAACTGAAACTGGCTTACGTTATCAGGCGCAACCCGATACGGGATACAGCAACCGAACAGCATTTCCCTACTTTTTCAAAGCGACCACCAAGAATTATCGGGGAGATTATGGTTTGGGTATACAAAACAGCGCGGGCAGTTACTCTCCAGTCTTTGGCTTGGGTGAAGGTTACTCTACCGGATATGCCTATAATTTAACTGCATTTGGCTCGCCCAATATGTCAACTCCATTTCCCTTCAGCAATGGTCCACCCATGAGGCTGTCGATGAAAATTGCGAGCAACAATGGCGATCCGCAAGTGAACGGCGACCACCGTGTGAAATTCTTTTTGAACAATGCATCAGGCTTGCTGCTGGCAGATGATTCTTGGGATGGTCCTGCTCAACGATTTTATAATGTTCAAATCTCCGCCACAGCCGTGGCAGACCCATTTACATTTTTGCTTTTTCAACCTCAACCCTCACCAGGAACCAATCCAAAAAGGTATGCCTTTGCATACATAATGGGTCAATATGCACACCTGCCAAACATGGAAGGTTTAAAAGCGTTGGCCTTTTTTGCACCCAAAGATTCCCTCTCTGATGCTACGTTCATGCAATGGAGTAATCTGGGATCGAGCTCAGATTCGGCCTGGGTTTACGATTTCGATTTAGGACTTCGCATAAAAGCACAACGGCAGGGAAGCGCGTTGAGAATTTTACTTCCTCATGGTACAATGAGGAGAAACTGCTTTGCATTTTTTGACGATGCAACGCTCCCCTCTCCACCTCTAAAACCGGTAACCGTTAGCGGATATTTCACCGATTTTTTTCAAACCCAATCCAATGCCAGCTACCTCATCGTTTCAGCTCCTGCACTGCTTTCATCTGCAAATGCCTATGGGGCCTACCGCAGCAGCACAGGCGAACAGGTTGTTGTAGCAAACATAGATGAGCTGTACGATCAATATGCTTTTGGCATTCGAAAAAATCCACTTGCCATAAGGGAATTTGCTCGAGATGGTATTCTAAACCTGCCGAATCCTCCAAAACATTTGTTCCTCATTGGCAAGGGCATTCTTAATCTTTTATCCCGAAACGATACGGTTCTTTCCGCCTTAAACCAAGTGCCCACGTGGGGGTATTATGGGTCGGATACCTATATCACTGCAACGCTGCCAGGAGGCTCTGATGTTGCCCCGTCCGTTCCAATTGGGCGCCTATCGGCCACCACCAATCAACAGGTGCTCGATTACCTGGCCAAAGTGCAAGCCTTTGAATCGCAACCAAAGGCTATGTGGATGAAAGAGGTGTTGCATTTTGCAGGAGGTTTCTCAGCCGGAGAGCAGGAACAACACTTGCTTTATTTAAATGAATACAAAAGAATTCTGGAAGACACCTTGTTTGGGGGACGAGTAAGCACTTACAAGAAAAGCACTACTGCTCCGGTGGAACTGGCTGCGGCAGACAGCATTCGTCAGCGCATAGAGGGGGGAGTATGCATGATGAACTTCTTTGGACATGCCGCAGGATCGAGTTTCGATGTGAGTCCGCTTCCTCCTAACGAGTACAACAACATTGGGAAATACCCATTGATTATGGCAAATTCCTGCTATGTAGGCGACCTTTTTCAACCCCCTTGGGCAACGTACCAATTTACCTCGGAGAAATATGTGTTGATACCCAACAAAGGATCCATAGCGTTTCTAGCTCAATCGAGTCCAGGCGTTGGGCCGCCCGGTTATTATTACAGCAAAGCATTTTTAACGCACTTGGGACAAACCGATTACGGGGCATCCATTGGCACCTGCATTAAGAAAGGAATCTTGGACATTCAAAATCCTCAGGATCCAGTTTTAACTGAGACGTGCTTAACCATGACCTTGCATGGCGATCCGGCCATTCGGATGAACCCTTTCGATAAACCGGATTATCGTCTTCAGGCTTCTGATGTGCGGTTCATTCCTTCGGTAATTACCACCGACCTAGATACCTTCCGCGTTCGGATACGCTACCAGAATATGGGGCGTGCTGTACAACGCAACCTCGTACATCAAATACGTCGCTTCTTGCCGGATAGTCTTCAGGCGACCACTTACATCGTAAACCAACCTGCTCCTTATCTCGAGGATTCCTTCGAAGTAAAATTACCGGTGAACCTCTTGCATGGCCCCGGGCAAAACCGTTTGGATGTTTCTTTGGATGCCCTCAATGGAGTGGAGGAAACAAATGAATCCAACAACGTAGTTTCCATTCTCTTTACCATTCAATCGGACGAATTGTATCCGGTTTTTCCATATAAATTTGGAGTTGTAGGAACCCCCAACACCCAACTGGTTGCCAGTACCAGCGATGCATTTGCGGCCAGCCGCACGTATCTCTTTCAGATCGATACACTGCCTTCATTCAACAGTCCCTTTTTGCAGGTCCATTCGGAAGTCACCACAGGGGGTGTGGTTCGGTGGACCCTTCCATTTAATCTCAGCGACAGCATGGTGTATTTCTGGCGGGTAAGTCCTGACTCCTTGCCGGGCGGCCAGTATCGATGGAAAGCAAGCTCCTTTCAACACCTCAATGGGAAAAACGGTTGGGCACAGGCCAACTTCAAACAGATCACTCAAAATAAATTCAGTTTACTTCAAACCCTTCCTGCGCAACAGATTGTGACCTTTCCTCAACTGCAGAAAGAGCTTACCATAATCACCTACAGTGCTCCGGGTTCGTCTATTCCGAGCAATGCCCAACTTTTTGCCACAGAATACCGCATCGACAATGAGCTAATTGAGAGTGCCGGAATCAGTTACAATCCTGCTTTCCATGTGGCGGTAATGGACTCCTTAACCCTAGAGCCCTGGGAGATTCGTTATAATAGTGGAGGTGTATTGCTAAATCCCAACAACGGGTTTGGGAATGCCAACGATTACAATCCCATCAATGGGCACACCCGCTACTTTGTATTTCAACAAAGCAGTGCATCCCAGATGGCGGGTTTAAAAAACATGTTGCTCAATGGCATTCCGAATGGTGCTTACATAGGGATTTATTCTTGGATTCGGTGCAACTTTCAAAACCTTGCAGACACCTCCTTAAGGAGTGTATTGGAGCAGCTTGGTGCAGACTCGGTTCGTTATTTGCCAAGCAACCGGGCTTGGGCATTTTTTGTGCGCAAAGGTTATCCCAACACCGCCATAGAGCGTTTCTCTCCGGCCGATGGAAGTTATCAAGTGGTGTTGAACGCACCCATGCAAACCCAGAGCTGGCAGGGTGCCATGTGGACCGATCCCATTGGGCCGAGCATGCGTTGGGATTCCCTCATTTGGAGAGCTCGGAAAATGGAAATTGCACCGGGCGACAGCCTGCGCGTTGAGGTAAGGGGCCTTGCTTCGGATGGGAGTCAACCGGTATTGTTGACATCCGGGTTGTTGCGCAACGGTTTGGATTTGAGTTCCATATCGGCATCTACTTATCGTTATATTCAACTTCGGTTCACCACCCGCGACAGCATCTACCTTACCCCTACCCAGCTCAAGCGATGGCATGTATTGTACCAGCCTGCTCCGGAGGCTGCATTGAATCCTCAACTGGCCAACGAGTTTCACGCACCTGTTGTGCAGCAGGGTGAATCGGTTTCGTGGAAAATTGGGATGGAGAATGTGAGCGAAGTAAACATGGACAGCCTTTTGGTAAACTTTTGGTTGCAACAGTCCAACGGAAGCCGGATCTCGTTGCCCTTTGCTCGTTTAGATTCCTTACGGGTGGGCTCATCCCTAGAACCCCGCATTCAGGTAAACACCGAAAACCTGAGCGGCGACTACCAGCTGTGGGTAGAAATAAACCCATTCCACCCGACATTAAACCGCTATGACCAGCCGGAGCAGTATAGATTTAATAACCTTGCGCATGTAAATTTTAGGGTAGACCGAGACAAGGTGAACCCGCTGTTGGATGTGACCTTTGATGGCAATCACATCTTGGATGGAGACATCATTTCGCCAAAGCCGAGCATTCTGATGGTGCTTCGAGATGAAAACAAATTTTTGGCACTAAACGACACCTCCGATTTCACTGTTTGGATGAAATGGCCGAATGAATCATCTTCGCGCAGGGTGTACTTTCAAACTGCGCAAGGACCGCAGTTGCAATTTACCCCCGCGTCTTTGCCCAACAACAAATGCAGCATAAGCTACCTGCCCCATCTCACCCAAGACGGAGTATATGAATTGAGTGTTCAGGCCCGTGATGCTTCTGGCAATGCCTCAGCCACTCAAGCCTACCGCATCCGATTCGAGGTAGTGAATCGTTCTACCATTACCCAATTGATGAACTATCCGAATCCCTTTAGTACCTCAACTCGTTTTGTGTTTACCCTAACCGGAAGCGTGCTGCCGGAAAAAATGACCATTCAAATTCTGAGTGTCAGCGGCAAAGTAGTGCGGGAAATCACCGAATCGGATTTGGGTCCCATTCGCATTGGGCGTAACATCACCACCTATGCCTGGGATGGCACCGATGAATACGGCGATCGCTTGGGCAATGGCGTTTACTTCTACCGCGTAGTTACCACCTTAAACGGCGAAGAAATGGAGCGCAGGGAAAGTGGGGCAGATGCCTATTTCCACAAAGGCTTCGGCAAAATATTTTTAATGCGTTGATGCAATGAAAATTGCCGAGCGCTATGCCCGCGTATTGGAATGGCTTGCCAAAGCCTATCCGAATGCCGAGACTGAGCTTCACTATCGGAATCCGTTTGAGCTTTTGGTAGCGGTGGTCTTATCGGCCCAATGCACCGATAAGCGGGTGAACCTCGTTACCCCCGCCTTGTTTGAAGAATACCCCGATGCCGCTCACCTTGCGCAGGCAGAGCCTGAGGATGTGTTTCGTTTCATTCGGAGTGTAAGTTACCCCAACAACAAAGCCAAACATTTGGTTGGTCTTGCGCGCAAGCTTATGGAGGAATTTGGTGGCACGGTGCCATCGGATAGAGCCTTGTTGGAAACCTTACCGGGTGTGGGTAGAAAAACCGCCAACGTGGTGGCATCTGTAGTTTTCGGGCAAGCTGCAATGGCTGTGGATACACATGTCTTTCGGGTTTCGGCACGCATTGGCTTAACCCGTGTAGCGCGCACACCGCGGGCGGCAGAGGAACAATTGATGCGGCACATTCCGGAAAAAGATGTGCACGTGGCCCATCATTGGTTGATATTGCACGGGCGCTATCGATGCACCGCGCGCAGCCCACAATGTGTCGATTGTGGACTTATGGACTGGTGCAAAGAAGGGCAAAAGCGGCTGAAAAAACAGACGATGTAAACCTGTACCAAAGCCCATAATATTTGGTAGCTTTGGTTATGCGTTACCTGCATTACCTCCTTTGGGCATTGCTGCTGTTTTCTCTGCCCGCTCTGAGCTCGGAACACAAACGATTCCGAAATCAAGGGTTTGCTGCCTTGGATTCCGGCAACTATGCCCGTGCACGCCTGCTGTTGCAAAAAGCCTATGCCGAGGCAGATATTGCCTTGTTGAAACAGCAAATGGATATTTCTCTGGCGGCTTGCGAAATATTGGACCACAAGCCGAATGAGGCCATGCGATACTTAAATCGAGCGGTTTCAGATGGTGTTATTTCCAAAGAGGAAATAGTAAACGAAGAAGTCTTTGAACCCCTGCGGAATCGAGATGACTTTAAAGATTTAATTGGGCGCATGGACGAGCAGGCGCGGGTACAAGCACCGGTTTTCTTTTTGGGTCTTTATCAAGGAGCGCTGTGGATGATTGCCTTGTTTACCCTTCTGCTGTGGGTGGGCACTCGAGAAGGCGCGTATGTATGGCTTTGCCTTTCGGTTCTGTGGTGGATTCAGTTTCACCTGTTTCAAAAAGAGGGCCTGGGAACCTTTTACAGCGAACTCTTTCCATTGGCTTGGTGGGTTAAGGTGAGCAAGGGGCAGTTCCTGTTTACGGTTGGCTTTTTCATGCTGAGTCATTTTTTGTTTTTGCGCCGATTTCTTGCCATTCAAAAAGGCACGCGAGTGCATACCCTTATTGTTGTGTTGTGCATCTTTTACCCTTTGATTCCCATCATCAGCAGGCTCATGCCGCAGATCTTTTGGCTTCTAAGCCGGCAGGAATTTTATGTGGTTGGAATTATAACAGGATGTGCCTTGGTTTTTCAGAGCTACCGCAAAGGTCATCCGGGTTCAGGTGCGTTCCTATTGTCGTATGGCTTTTTTATGTTGGGTTCAATTCTGACATTGATCTACGCGCGAAGCCAATCGGCATTTCCGCGTGGACCAGGAATTAGCGACCTTACCTGGGTAGAAACAGGAGGCTTGCTGTTCTTCAGTACACAGGCCCTTGCCGTGGGCTTGCGCATGGCCCAGCTTCGACGGGATCGGGAGAAGGCCAGGGAAGATGCCATGAAGCAACTCGAGCAAAAGGTGCAGGAAAGAACCTACGACCTCAACATAGCCAAAGAAACCGTTGAACATCAGCACCAAGAAATACTCGACTCCATTGAGTACGCCCAGCGCATACAGGGTGCGCTCTTGCCGGGCCCAAAAATGATTAAAGAATATTTGGCAGATTCGTTTATCTTATATCTGCCCAAAGATGTGGTGGCCGGAGATTTCTATTGGATGGAACGGAAAGGCCCCTGGCTGTGGTTTGCCGTATGCGACTGTACCGGACACGGAGTACCCGGGGCTATGGTGAGCGTGGTCTGCCACAACGCCTTAAACCGAGCCGTAAACGAATTTGGATGCACCTTACCCGGAGAAATTCTGGATAAAGTAGCCGAGTTGGTCCTCGACAATTTCAGCAACGACCAAGATGTGAAAGACGGCATGGATGCCAGTCTGTGCGCCTGGAACCTGGAAACCCAAACCATTTATTGGAGCGGAGCCAACAACCCTTTGTGGGTAATGGGCAAACAAGGCCTTTCCATCGTAAAGCCCGACAAACAAGCCATTGGGCAAATAGACAATCGCGTGCCTTACACCACCCACCACCTAAGCCTCGAAAGCGGTGATGTTTTGTATTTGTTCACAGATGGATTTGCCGACCAATTTGGAGGACCAAGAGGTAAAAAACTCACCCGGAGTAAATTTCAGGAATGGCTTCAGGAACTGGGGAATCTGAATATGAATGACCAAAGAAAACGGTTGCTGGAACAGCACCTTGAATACCGCGGAAATCTACCTCAGGTGGATGATGTATGCATAATGGGCCTTCGCCCATTCTCATAAAAAAAGCCGACTCAAGGCCGGCTTTTCCTTTTCACTATGATAACCTTATGAAAGTACTGCTCGGGAGATAACAATCTTTTGAACCTCCGAAGTGCCTTCGTAAATCTGGGTGATTTTTGCATCGCGCATGAGGCGCTCCACGTGGTACTCTTTCACGAAGCCATAACCTCCGTGCACCTGAACGGCTTCTGTGGTAACCCACATAGCCACGCGGCTGGCGTAAAGCTTGGCGATGGCCGAGGCGGTAGCGTAATCCAGGCCGTTGTCTTTTAGCCAAGCAGCCTTCAAACACAACAAACGGGCCGCCTCAATCTCTGTGGCCATATCGGCCAACTTAAACTGAATGGCCTGGTGCTGGCTGATGGTTTTGCCAAATGCCTTGCGCTCCTTTGAATATTGGAGGGCCAATTCGTATGCACCTGAAGCAATGCCCAAAGCCTGAGCAGCAATGCCAATGCGGCCACCGCTGAGGGTTTTCATGGCAAACTTAAACCCAAAGCCATCTTCTCCGATGCGGTTCTCTTTCGGCACTTTTACATCTTGAAAAAGGAGGCTGTGGGTATCGGATCCGCGGATCCCCATCTTGTTTTCTTTCGCACCTACAATGAAGCCATCCATGCCTCTTTCCACGATGAAGGCGTTGATTCCTTTAGAGCCCTTCTCGGGATAGGTTTGTGCGATAACCAAATACACCGAAGCCGAGCTTCCGTTGGTGATCCAATTTTTGGTTCCATTGAGCAAGTAGTGGTCCCCCATATCGATGGCGGTGGTGCGCTGCGAGGTGGCATCGGAACCTGCTTCGGGCTCAGAAAGGCAAAACGCACCAATCTTTTCTCCTTTAGCAAGTGGAACCAAGTACTTTTTCTTTTGCTCTTCGTTGCCGAAGGTCTCCAAACCCCAGCATACCAATGAGTTGTTTACCGAAACCACCACCGAGGCAGAGGAGTCGACTTTGGAGAATTCCTCCATGGCCAGCACGTAGGAGATGGTGTCCATTCCGCCTCCGCTATAAGTGGGGTCTACCATCATTCCCATGAAACCGAGCTCGCCCATCATGCGAATCTGTTCTGCGGGAAATTTCTGGTGCTCATCGCGCTCAATTACGCCGGGAAGCAGGTGCTCGCGGGTAAAATCGCGGGCCGCCTTTTGAATCATGAGGTGTTCTTCGGAAAGATTGAAATGCATATGCCTGATTGAGTTGGGTTGCAAATGTAAACAAAGGAATGGGCTTAGGGTTTTCGGCCGGGCGTGTATGGGCCACCGGCGGATTGCAAGGCATCCTCTACCGCCGAAATGAGGGTTTCTGCTTGCTTCAGTTGCCCGCGGTAGTCATTGAGTTGGGAGTTAACCCATTGCAGGTTTTTCTTTTGACCCGTGGTTGGCGTTGAAGTACAACGATACAAGCTGTATGCGGCACCCACCACCCGGTTGTAGGCAGCTGTGGGCACTTCAAACTCGCGTTTGGAAAGGCTTCCATCGCCCACAAGGGCATCCCCAAGACCGTTAAGTATGCGCTCCGATTCGGTAAGCTTCTGCAGCATAGTACCCTCCAAAGCCGGGGTGGCGAGCACGGCAGGACGCAAATAGGAAAGCTTATCCTTTAATCCACTGCGCGCCGATTCAATGGAGCTGACGGCAGCCATCACCCGATCGGTTTGTTCGTAAAACGCATCTAGAGCGGCCAAATCGACACCCACAAATGATTGTCCCTCCAATGCCTTTACCTGAAACGTTTGAGGCGACATGATGGGCTTCAACACGCCATTGTGCACCAGCTCGGCCGAAACGGTGTATTGGCCGGGAAGTGCCCATCGGCCCAAGCTGGGCTCATCATAGGGATTGTCGGGATCGTTCCCAGAGAGGCTTACCGGAGAAACGGATGCATAACGCAAATCCCAACCCAGGCTGTGCATGCCCTTCTTCGCATCTGCCTTCAACCTGCGCACCACCTGTCCTTTGGCTCCCCTAATGGTGAACAGCAGGTAGGGTGCCTCTTCTTGATCCTCCAATCGCAAGCTGTCTTTGCTGGGATAGAACACCGGCCTGTTTGCTTTTGCTTGTACAGATTCGCGTGCTTTACGAGCATCCTTCATGGATTTTACATCTTCCTTTAAATGCCAAAAGAAGGTTGCCTCTACCGGAGGGTTGGAGGCAGTATAGAGGCCTTCGCCCTGAAAAGACTTGCCCTTGTGCCCCAATGGTGTGCGCTCATAAAAGGATACAGCATCGGAAACCGGAAATAAGGTTGCATCAGCATCAAAGAATTCTTGCTTCAGATTCCGCACCTCGCGGTAGTGATCCAAAATGTAAAAGCCTCTTCCGAAGGTGGCCAGCACTAAGGCCTCGTCACGCTCGTGAAAGGCCATGTCGCGCACGCAAATGGTGGGCAATCCACCTTTCCATGCAGTCCAATGAGCACCCGCATCTAAACTGAGAAACAAGCCAAACTCGGTTCCCAAGACCAACATGCCCGGAAGTTTCGGGTCTTCCATTATGCAATAAGCCGATCCTCTTGAAGGCAGATTGCCAACAATGGATTTCCATGACTTTCCTCCATCCTGAGAACACATCACATAAGGCTTAAAATCGCCGTTGCGGTGGTTGTTGAAGGTGGCGTACAAAGTGGTTTTGCTGTGATGAGAGAATACGATGGAGTTGACAAAGGTGGTGGCCGGAACCCCGGTAAAGGAGGAGGTAGTAGCCCAGGTTTTGCCTCCATCGGAGGACAAGCAGACGTTGCCATCATCGGTTCCAGCCCCAAGCAGTTGTTCGCTTAAGGGGGACTCGGCTAAGGTGGTGATGTTGCCATAAATGGTGGTGCTTTGGTTCTTGGCCACCGCATCCATACTCCACACTTTTCCCATAACCGGCAAGCGATTCCGATCGATTTGCTTAGATAAGTCAGGACTTATAATTTCCCAGGTATTTCCCCGATCGTTGCTTCGGAAGATTTTGTTTGCTGCGAAATACAGTCTCTGGTTGTTGAAACGGCTTATCACCAGCGGGGCATCCCAATTCCAGCGAAGGGGTGCATCGCCGGGTTCTTCGTCGGGTTTGATGTCCACCTGCTCTCCCGAAACCCGGTCGAAGCGAACCAGCCCGCCATACTGACTCTGGCTGTACACGGTATTTGGTTCCAAGGGATCAACCTGAGATTCAAAGCCATCTCCACCGGTGGTAATAAACCAGTCGCTGTTGAGAATTCCGCTGGCCGAAGTGGTGCGGCTGGGTCCGCCCATGCTGTTGTTGTCTTGGGTGCCTCCGTAGATGTAAAAGAAGGGTTTGCTGTTGTCGGTACACACCTTATAAAATTGAGTTATGGGTAGGTTGGCTTTGTAAATCCAGGTCTTGGCCAGGTCGAATGTTTCATACAACCCACCGTCGCATCCGGCAAGCAAATGGCGGGTATCAGCGGGATCAATCCAAATTGCGTGATTGTCTACGTGCTTGTTTCGCTCGCCCACCTTGTCGAAGGATTTGCCTCCATCGTGGGTAACCGCCATCCAAGTGTCCATGGAATAAACGGTGCGTTCGTCTTTCGGATCGGGTATAATTTCGCAATAATAATTTCCTGCGGTGCTGTGGCTGCTCATTTTCTCCCAGCTTTCTCCTCGATCGGTGCTGCGGAAGAATCCGCCTTTTCGGTCTGCAGCTTCAACGATGGCATAGAGCAGGTTTGGATTTTGGGGAGACACGGCAAGCCCAATTCTTCCCATTTCCACAGTGGGCAATCCCTTGTTGATTTTGCTCCAGGTTTCACCTCCATCGGTACTTTTATATACGCCGCTTTCCGGGCCTCCGCTGATGTAGGTAAACTCGTGGCGACGGCGCTGATGGGCGGCGGCATAGAGCACCCGGTTGTCGTGGGGGTCTATCCATACCTCGTTGCATCCGGTATTTTCGGAGATGAACAGAGTGCGTTTCCAGGTTTTGCCACCATCTGTTGACTTGTAAATGCCACGCTCGCCGCCGCTGCTCCACAGTGGGCCATAAGCCGCCACCCACACCACATCGGAGTTGCGCGGATCTACCACAATGCGACCAATGTGCTCAGAGGTTTTTAGCCCCATGTTTGTCCAGGATTTCCCGGCGTCCACGCTTTTGTAGAGTCCATCGCCATAGCCTACGCTGCGCTGGTTGTTGTTTTCGCCGCTTCCCACCCAAACCACATTCGGGTTGGAAGGATCGAGTGCAATGCAACCCATGGAGTAAGCGCCCTCACTCTCGAGCACAGGCTGAAAAGAGAGGCCTCCGTTGTTGGTTTTCCAAACCCCGGAGCTGCCGGCAACCACATAATACTCGCTGTGATCGAGGGGGTTAACCGCCAAGTCTACCACCCTACCGGAGGTGTTGGCAGGCCCTAAGCTTCGAAAGGAAAAAGGCGTAAGACGTTCCTCTGTCAACCATCCGGAAGATGGGGATTTTGACTGGCCAAAGGCCATGGCTGAAAAGATTAAAAGGAAGGGGAAAAGGCGGCTGAGAGACATGCTGGGTCGAATAAAAACGGTGATGAACCTACGCATAGTTCGGCACTCAAACAAATCAAGACTTGGAAAGTTCATCTTTTATTAGAAGAACATAATGTAAATCAAGTGATGCAATGGGGGGTTCGCGATTCCATAAATCCGGTACCTTTGCAACCCGATTATGCTCAACACTCCCTCTCCAAAATACGCGCTTCTGTTGCTCAACCTAGGCACCCCCGACAGCCCTTCTACACCGGATGTGCGGCGATACCTGAGCGAATTCTTAAACGATGCCCGGGTGATTGATGTGCCATGGCTGGTTCGCAAGGTTTTGGTCAACGGTGTGATTGTTCCCTTTCGTGCGCCCCGCTCAGCCAAGCTCTACCGCGAGATATGGACCGATCGAGGCTCACCCTTGCTTTTCCACGGACAAGACTTGCGCGAGGCCGTTGAAGCAGAAATGGGTCCGGAGTGGGCGGTGGAGTTTGCCATGCGCTACCGCAACCCCCGCATGCGCGATGCGTTGGAACGCATCCGGCTCATGAACGTGGAACGCTTGGTTGTGCTGCCCCTTTACCCTCAATACGCAAGCTCCACAACCGGATCGACCCTAGAAGCGCTCATGAAAGAGCTGGAGCATTGGCCCACCCTACCGGCCCTTCAATTCATTACCGATTTTTACCGAAACCCCGATTACCTCGATTGTGTAGCCCAAACCGGAAGAAAATTTGATCTGAGCGATTACGACCACATCCTGTTTTCTTTCCACGGCATTCCGGAACGGCACATTAGAAAAGGCGATTGCCAATCTCATTGTCTAATGGACACATGTTGTGCTGCTATAGGGCCAAAAAATCACCACTGTTACCGAGCCGGATGCTTCGAAACCGCCCGCCAAGTGGCATTTCGTCTTGGTTTGAGGCAAGAGGATTACACCGTAAGTTTTCAAAGCCGTTTGGGTCGCGACCCTTGGATTAAACCTTACACCGACCATGAGCTGGAATCCCTTGCCAAAGCCGGGAAAAAGCGGGTGCTGGTGTTCAGTCCTGCCTTTGTAGCCGATTGCTTGGAAACCGTGCACGAAATAGGGGTTGAGTATCAGGAGGAATTCGAGAAATGGGGAGGCACAAAAGTGCAGCTGGTTCCGAGTTTGAATTCTGAACCTGCTTGGGTGAAAACCGTTGCCAACATGGCACGGACGGCTACCTCGTAAAATTTTAACATGGTTTATCAACCTGTGTGCCGACGCAAAGGCAGGTTTTGTCGTATTAACCTTTGCAAACCATTTTAAAAAAATAAATTTGCCCCCCTCATTCATTCATTAACCTAAATCCTTAAGCCAAATGCAGGATAAATTAACCAAAGTCGGCGTGTTCTATGACGGCAATTACTTCCTTCAGGTAAGTAATTACTATGCCTATGGACACGCACGTCGCCGGAGGCTCAGCATCTCCGGATTGCACGATTTCATTCGCCATCAAATAGCGGAGGAAGAAAACACAGACCAGCGTCTGTGTCAAATTGTAGATGCGCATTACTTCCGCGGCAGACTCAATGCCTATGAGGCAAGCCAGCGCGGAGACACCTTGTATTACGATCGCGTTTTCGACGACATTCTCATGTCGGTAGGTGTAACCACCCACTATTTGCCGGTGAAAACCAACTTCGAAGGCATCAAGCAAGAGAAAGGAATTGACGTTTGGTTTGCTTTGGAAGTGTATGAAATGACACGTTTCAAGGAATTCAACGTGGTGGTGCTCATTACATCAGACGGAGATTATGTACCCTTGGTTCGCAAGCTCAACACATTAGGTTGCAGAGTAATGGTTTTGAGTTGGGATTTCGAGTACGATACCGATAACGGCCAGCACATTGTTACCCGTACCTCTCAGGACTTGTTGGAGGAAGTTTCCTACCCAATGGCCATGCATGAGATTATCGACAACCGATTGAAGCGCAACGATCCGGTGGTGAACAACATCTTTGTTCAAACCGAGAATAAAAAGCCTTTGCCAAAGCCTGTTTATGAGGAGCTTCAGCAGCACATACAACAGCAAGTGGGTACACCTGCCGAGGGTGAAATTCTGAGTCTAAAAAATGGGTATGGTTTCATTAAATACCCACCGAACAACCTGTTCTTCCATTTCACCAGCGTGATAGATGGTGACTTCAATGGCTTAACCATTGGCGATCAGGTGAGCTTCAGCATCGTGAAAAACAGCCAAGGCGAGGACATTGCAAAAGATGTGAAAGTGTTCCAGCGTGCGGAATCAGAGTTCTAAACATCCCTATCCAAAAAAGGAGAGCCCGGATATTCCGGGCTTTTTTTTTCTTGTTCCTTTTGGGTCGTGGCAAAGCATCAAGAGGCTTGGAAAGCAGTGCGTGGATTGGGTTAATAAACGATAAAGCGGCGCATTTCCGTGCCCTTTCCGCGGGGGAATAACCGGCGGGGTATGAGATAATTGCTATTTTCGCCACCACTTGATAGAAAACCCGTTTATGCAAGCTTTTCACCGTCTGAACACCCTCGTTGGGTGGGTTGTATTTTTGGTTGCCGCCCTCACCTATTTCAGCACCATTGAACCCTCTGCCAGCTTTTGGGATTGTGGGGAATACGTTGCAACCGCCTACAAACTTGAAGTGGGTCACCCGCCGGGGGCTCCTTTGTTTAACCTACTTGGGCGTTTCTTTTCGTTGTTCGGTGATAAAACTATGGCCGCTCATAACATCAACATCATGAGCGCCTTGATGAGTGCATTCACCATCCTTTTTCTTTTCTGGACCATCACTGCGCTGGGCAGGAAATGGGTATTGCGCACCAGCAGCGAACTAACCCCTGCACAACTCATCACCATTTTGGGTAGCGGTGCCGTTGGCGCCTTGGCCTACACATTTTCCGACAGCTTTTGGTTCTCGGCGGTAGAGGGCGAAGTGTATGCTTCCTCTTCATTTTTCACGGCCATTGTTTTCTGGGCCATATTAAAATGGGAAGAGGTGGCCGATGAGCCTCACGCGGATCGTTGGATCGTATTCATCGCCTACCTCATTGGCCTCTCCATTGGCATTCACCTTTTGAACCTCCTTGCCATTCCGGCCATCGTTTTTGTTTACTACCACAAAAAGAAAAAAGAAGACACGCGCAAAGGATTTTGGTTGACCCTACTTCTGAGCTTGGTTATCTTGGGCATTGTGCAATCGGGCATCATCCCGCAAGTGGTGAACCTTGCTGCTAAATTCGAGCTCTTCTTTGTGAACACCATTGGCTTGCCCTTCAACAGCGGCACCGTCATCTTCTTTGTTCTGCTTGCCGCCGGCATCGTTTGGGGGCTGCGGTACACCCGTCGCACCGGCAGGGCGCTGGCAAACACCTTGGTGCTTGGGTTTACTTTTTTATTAATCGGGTACAGCTCCTTTTTTATTCTCATCATCCGTTCAAGCGCCAATACGCCCATGGATGAAAACAATCCGGAGAATGCTGTAAACCTGCTTTCTTATTTGAACCGCGAGCAATATGGCGATTGGCCTATTTTATATGGCCAATACTTCAACTCACCCCTTGATCCCGAAAACCCTTACAAGGATGGAAACCCCATTTACGAAGCCGATAAGAAAACGGGCAAATACGTGGTAACCTACGACCGCAAGAGCACCATTCCCAATTACGATAAGCGGTTTTGTACCTTGTTTCCACGAATGTGGGACGACCAGCGGGCAAAAATTGCCGGATACAAAGAATGGTCGGAATACGTTGGAACGCCGGTTCAGGCCACGCAGAATGGGGAGCCTACCACCATAATGAAGCCTACCTTTTCAGAAAACCTAAAATTCTTCTTTGCTTACCAGCTCAACCACATGTATTTACGGTACTTCATGTGGAACTTTGCCGGGCGCCAAAACGACATTCAGGGGCACGGAGGCCTTATGCACGGAAATTGGATATCGGGTTTGGATGGGATAGATGCCATTCGTTTGGGCGACCAATCCAAGCTGCCTGAACTTTGGAAACAGAACAAAGGCCGCAACCAATTTTATTTCCTTCCTTTAATACTCGGATTGCTGGGCATGTTCTTCCACTTCAAAAAAGACCGGAACGATGCCTTTGTGGTGTTCCTCATGTTTGCGTTTACCGGGTTGGCCATTGCCTTATACCTGAACATGGCCCCGTACCAGCCCCGCGAACGTGATTATGCTTTTGTTGGCTCATTTTACGCGTTTGCCATTTGGATTGGATTGGGTGTTTTTGCCATTCAGGATTGGTTAAGCAAGCGTCTCTCAGCTTCTGCAGCCGGTGCGGTTGCAACCTCGGTAGGATTGCTTATGGGCCCCACGTTGATGGCAAAAGATGGGTGGGACGACCACGACCGTTCAAACCGCTATACTGCGCGGGATTTTGCCTTCGACTATTTGGATTCTTGTGCGCCCAACGCCATCCTATTTACCAATGGCGACAACGACACCTTCCCCTTATGGTATGCCCAGGAAGTGGAAGGATATCGCACAGACGTTCGGGTGGTAAACCTGAGCCTTTCCAACACCGACTGGTACATAGAGCAGATGCGCCGGAAAGCCTACGACAGCGATCCGGTACCCATGACCTTGAGAGCCGATCAAATCCGCCAGGGCACTCGGGACTATGTTCCCATTTATCCGAACCCAAATGTGGGCATAGACACCAATAAATTTTACAACATAAACGAATTGTTGAGCTGGATTGGGTCTGATGATCCAACCAAGGAAGTGCCCACCCAGGCCGGGAAAAGCATGCCGTATATGCCCACCAACAAAGTGTTCATTCCGGTCGACTCTGCCACCATAATTCAGTCGAAAACAGTGGAGCCTAAAAATGCATCCGAAATTGTGAAAGGAGGCATCAACTGGACCATCAACAAAAGCTATCTGATGAAGAACGATCTGATGATCTTCGACATCATTGCCACCAACAACTGGAAGCGCCCCATTTATTTTGCCATTACGGTGGGCGACGACAGCTACATGGATTTGCAGGAATATTTTCAATTGGAGGGGCTTGCTTACCGGTTGGTTCCCATTCGCACCCTAAATCAGGATGGGCAAACCGGTAAGGTTGCAACAGAACTCATGTACAAAAACCTTATGAAAACCTTCAAATGGGGAGGCATGGACAGCAAGCCCATTTACATGGATGAGAACAACATCCGCATGACCATGAACCTGAGGAACAACTTTGCCAGACTGGCCGATCAGTTGAGCTCGGAAGGAGATAAAAAACGTGCGGTAGAGGTATTGGACAAGTGCATGGCCGTAATGCCTGAGAAAACGGTTCCTTACAACTACTTCATGATGAGCATTGCGGAAGCATATTACCGCAGCGATTCACCTGAAAAGGCAAACCTACTGGTAACCAAGTTGGCGGATCAGTATGAAGATGAGTTGGAATACTACTTATCCTTGAAAGGCAAACAGGCTGCATTGGTGGAAAACGAAACCCAGCGTGCCATGTATGTTATGAATCGTTTGGTTATGATGACCGGCATGTTTAAGCAAAATACCTTAAACAAGCAGCTTGAGGCTCGCTTCAAGAAACTGGAAAGTCGTTACAGCGGAGCATAACATGGAGGGGGTATTATCTGAAGAGGATCGCATCTTGCTGGAAACATTTTTAAAGAGCAGGGTTGGCCAACTGTTTCGTAGCATTCCATCCGAGGCCATACCCCATTTTGGCAAAATGAACCCCCAACAGATGGTGGAGCATTTGGTAGAAAGCATTGGACACAGTTACGGATACAACGCACCCACCCTTCAAACCCCAGAAGAAAAGCTGCCCGGATTTCTTCAGTTTCTGCGCAGCGAAAAGCAGTTCAAGCCCAACACGCCCAACGCGCTCATGCCTGTTGAACCCGCTCCCATTGTTTGGTTGAATTTTGATGCCGCCCTGGATCAACTGGATCTGAGCCTGTATCGATTTTTTGATCGCTTTGCTGGCAGGGAAACCGAAACAGAGGTGCACGCATTTTTCGGTCCTTTGCATTACCACGACTGGTTGCGTATGCATACCAAACACCTCACCCACCATTTGCGTCAGTTTGGCATTGAAGAAGGCCCCAATGGTTTTCAACATACCAGCGGGTAAAACCCTCTTCACCTTCCTCGTCTTCAAGCAGCACAGGGCTTATCTTTGAAGCACTGTATGGCTTCGTTAACCTTGCCCAAATGGTTGCGCTGGATGCGCAACAAATATGTGCTGACCCTTTCCTTTGTGTTGGTATGGCTGCTGTTTTTCGATCGCTATGATCTGCGCACCCAGTGGCAGATGCAGCGAAAATTAAAGGATTTGGAACAAGAAGAAGCTTATTATCGTCTGGAGATAGCGCGCAATCAATTCAAGCTCAACGCCTTAAAAAACGACAAGGCTTACCTCGAGCGGTTTGCCCGCGAAACCTATTTAATGAAGCGAGCTGATGAAGACGTTTTTCTCATCATCGATTCCGCGCAGGCTGAAAGTGCCAAAAACGTTAAAACAGATTAACACATTTAGCATGACAATTCTTTTCCATACCTTTCCACTTACCAAAAAACAAACCCTATGAAACTTTACACTTTGGCCGGGCTATTGCTGTTGTCAACGGCCTTTATGGCCTCAGCCCAATCGGCAGACGATGTCATCGCTAAACACATTCAGGCAATGGGAGGCGCTGACAAATTGAAAAATCTAAATGCTCTTCACGTAAAAGCCAAAACAAAGGTTGGACCGGGTATGGAAGCGCCCATAAACATGTGGATGGTAAATGGGAAAGGGGTGTACCTCGACCTTTCCATACAGGGCATGACCATGCAGCAGGCCTGCATAGGAGATAGCGGTTGGTTTATAAATCCTTTTGGAGGCAAGAAACAAGCCGAGCGAATGAATGCAGAAATGGTGAAGTCTCTAAAAGAGCAATCCGATTTAAGTGGACCACTTTTTGATTATAAAACCAAGGGAAACCAGGTGGAGTTTATTGGTAAAGAGGATATGGAAGGAACCGAAGTGCTCAAATTGAAGGTTACATTGAAAAGCGGAGATTTGGTTTACATCTTTCTTGATTCCCAAAACTACCTGGAGTTGAAAGAAACCTCTAAGCAGAAATTCCAGGATAAAGAAGTAGAAACCGAAACCCTATTCAGCGACTACCGCGATGTTTCGGGATTAAAGTTCGCCTTCTCCAGAGAGGAGCGCATGAAAGGAGAATCGTCGGGCAACACCACCAATTTGGATGAAATTGTAGTCAATCCAAAAGTGGATATGGCCATGTTCAATATGCCTAAATAAGGAATACGTATATGAGCATCGGAAAAGATATCAGGAAAGCCGCCGTTTGGGTGGCTTTTTTGTTGGGTGGCAGCATCAGTCATGGTCAAACAAAACTCTCTACAGGACTACTGGGTATGATGGAGGCCCGAAGCATTGGCCCTGCGTCCACGGGTGGACGAATTACGGCCATTGAGGCTGTTTCAGCTGACCCGCGCATCATCTATGTTGGAACGGCAGGTGGCGGTATATGGAAATCTACCACCGGCGGAACCCTTTTCAAACCCATATTCGATAAATACAACCAAAGCATTGGCGCTTTAGCTATTGATCCCAAGCAGCCCGAAACCATTTGGGCAGGTACGGGTGAATCCAATATGCGCAATTCTGTTTCCGTTGGAGATGGCCTATACAAGTCCACCGATGGAGGCGAAAATTGGACCAAATTAGGGTTAGACAGCAGCGAGCACATCAGCAAAATTGTAATTGACCCAAACAACTCTGATGTAGTTTACGTTGCCGTTCCTGGGCATCTTTGGGACGACCATGCACAACGTGGGCTTTATAAAACTACAGATGGTGGAAAAACATGGAAACGCATACTTCAACCCGATTCGCAAACCGGTTGCACCGACATCGTAATTAACCCTGCGGATCCAAAAGTTTTGTACGCCGCTACTTGGGTGTTTCGCCGCAAGGGTTGGAGTTTTCGCTCAGGTGGAAAAGGAAGTGGGGTTTGGAAGAGCACCGATGCAGGCGCAACTTGGCAGCGCATTCAAAAAGGCTTACCGGAGGGAGAGTTGGGCAGATCGTGTTTGGCCATTGCCCCCACAGAGCCAAACAAACTGCTGGCCATTGTAGAGTCAAAAGAAACCAACTTATACCTCTCCGATAATGGCGGGGCCAGTTGGGAGTTGCAAAGCAACAACAACAACGTTTCCGGCAGACCCTTCTATTTCTCGGTTATTGCCTTCGACCCCAAGAATCCGAAACGGGTTTATCGCCCTGCTTGGTCATTGAGTATTTCCGACGATGGAGGGCGATCCTTCAAAGAAGCTTCTTTTGAAGGCGGTTGGGTACACAGCGATCATCATGCCCTTTGGATTGATCCCAATAATACAAACCGTATGTTATTGGGTACCGACGGGGGGGTATATCAAAGTGTAGATAAGGGCAACAACTGGGATTTTCTAGCCAATTTGCCGGTTGCTCAATTTTATCACGTTTCCATTGATCGGCAAACACCTTATCATGTATACGGAGGCCTGCAGGACAATGGAAGCTGGACAGCACCTTCCCAAAAAAATGGTGGCATCAAAAATGGAGATTGGGCAAATTGCGGCGGCGGCGATGGATTCTGGGTCCAGCCCAGCCGTCAAAACCCTAAAATAGTTTTCAGCGAAAGCCAGGGCGGAAACATGTCGAGGGTGAATATGGAAACCAATGAATCGGTAGACATTCAACCCTACCCGATGGCCGGAGAGAAAAAATTTCGTTTCAACTGGAATACGCCCATTGTTTTGAGTCCGGATGGCAAGCGCATGTATGCCGGTGCGCAGTACCTCTTCAGAAGCACCAACCAAGGCAACTCTTGGGATCGAATCTCTCCTGATTTAACCACCAATGATCCCATTAAACAAAAGCAGGAAGAATCGGGCGGAGTAACCGTTGACAACAGCAGCGCCGAGAACCACTGCACCATATTCACCATTGCAGAATCGCCTATAGATAACCAACAACTTTGGGTTGGAACCGACGACGGAAACCTACAACTCAGCACCGATGGAGGCGTCTCGTGGAAGAAAGTCAACCCACCGACCAATGCAATTCCCGCACAGACATGGGTGAGCAGTATTACTCCTTCATATTATAATAAAAATCGGGTTTATGCTACCTTTGATCGTCACATGGAAGGCGATGTTCAGCCCTACATTGCGATGAGTGAAGATTTGGGCAAAACGTGGGTTAAGCTGGGTGGAGGAGATGTTAAGGGATATGCCCACAAACTATTGGAAGACCGATTGAACGAGAATCTTCTGTTTGCCGGAACCGAGTTTGGCTTGTTTTGCAGCATAGACCGCGGCAAGTCGTGGGCACAGATGAGCGCTAAAATTCCACCGGTAGCCGTGCGCGATATTCAACTCGATTCGGCCAGCAGCGATTTGGTTTTGGCTACACATGGGCGCGGCATTCTCATTGTGGATAACATCTCGCCCATTCGTCAGCTCACACCGGAACTCATGGATAAATCGGTGGCCATCTTCGAATCTCCCAAAACAGTTGTTCGCAATGGTCGCTACGGGGGGTCCTGGGGGTTGGCAGGGGAGTTCGTTGGTCCAAACTCAACCGAAGATGCGCGCATATATTATTACTTAAAAGACAGGGTAACCTCAGGCAACTTAAAGGTTAGGGTGCTTGGGCAGGATGGCAAGCTGATTGAGGAATTGAGCGGCACCAAACGGAAAGGCATCAACGTAGTAAATTGGAACATGCGCTTGAAGCCCCCCCGCGTGGCTTCGGGTGCTCGCTTAAATTTTGGAGGCTTCACCAGCATGCTGGCCCCTCCGGGAGTCTACACCGTTGAAATTAAAAAAGGAGAAGAAACCATAACCGGAACCATACAACTCATCAACGATCCCAAATCGGCACATTCGGCAGAAGATGAAGCCACGCAGCGCAAAACCTGCACGCAATTGTACGCGCTTCAAGAGTCTTTGGCATATTTATGCGAGCGGAACAAAAACCTACAAGATAGCCTCCAAGCGGCTGCGCAATCTTTACCCAAAGCCAAGAAAAGTCTATCTGCGGCAGCAGAAAAGTTGGAGGCCCATCGCAAAACACTCATCGCCACAAAAGAAGGACAGGGTGTGATTGGCGAGGAGCAATTGGGAGAAAAACTGAGTATGATTTTTGCAGCACTGGTTTATACGGATGGTCGCCCAACCGATTCTCAATTGCTAAGGGCAGAGGCATTAGGCAAAGATCTCGAACTTGCCCTTGCTGAGCAGGAACGATTAGAGAAGGAGATTTTGCCCGGGGCAAGAAAAGCCTCAGGTAGGCCGCTTGTTCCGTTTTCGCGTGCGGCCTTTGATGCAAGCAAGAAATAACATAACAGGGTAAACAGCAAGAAGTCAAAAGCACGGAGGAGGTGGAGTGGACGAACTCCAAACCCTTCGTGCTTTTTTATTTACTTCGTTTATGGAGCCGATGAAAAGCCTCGTGCAATCAAGTGGCGTGAAAGTTCCTCAACTCGGGAAAGACGCATGATGCGACGGGAGGAATTTGGGTCACGAGCATTAATTATGGTCAATGCAAGCCAGAGGGCTTTCGCTTCCGAAACGCAAGTTGTTTGAGAGAGGGATTGCAGCAACAGAGGCTCAGAAGATGCCAGCATTAGAGCATCTTCCTTTGCATGATTCCACTGCTGAAGATACTTCGCTGTTGTATCGGCGGCATCAAGATTATTCCAAGGTGCAAGTCCGTTTACCCAAGTTGCCTCGTTGCAAAAAAAGCTCGTTTGAATTGCATCGGATCCTTTGGGTAGAAAGGAACAATTGACCGGTTGCTGTGCTACAGCAACCGGAGCAATCATCCACACAAACCCAACAAAAAAACAAACCAAACACTTCATTTCATTTCTGTTTGGTTGTGAAACGCAGTTGCGTTGCTGATGTTTTGTGAACTTACACAATCGGTTAAAAGGATGCCCCAAAAGGCAAAATCGCATGAAAAACGGCAAGGTACTTTAGGGAACGGGAACCGGGGAGGGTTCTTCCTCCTTTCGCATTCTGCTCCACTGGGCCCGATAGCGTGCAAACAATTCACCAAAATTGTCAAAATCCTCGCGGTAGAAAAGTCCCAACCCTTGAGTAAACGGTGCATTGTTCAATTGGGTGTAGTTGTCGTTGCTCTGGTTGTAGGCGCGCACCCTAAGTTTACCATTGGACGTAATCTTATAATCGATGTTCACATCCCCAATGATGTTACTGGCGGCATAGGGATTGTTTGTAACGCCCACATTTCCATCAATGCTTAATCTGCTGTTGAACAATTCCTTGCTCAGGCTGAGCTGCAACTCCCGATTGGAAACCTGATCGCTTTTATAATTTAAACCAAGGCTAACCTGTTTGCTTAGAGAACTAAGCCAATTCGACACCTGGTTGGAAACCAACTCATTGGTATTGCTGGAAACCCCACTGGTGACACTGCTGTTGGCTGTTGTTCGATCGTTCAAGGGGAAAAAGCTACCCAACATCAAAAGAGAAAAAACCTGACGATTCAGTTCGGCTTCATTGTCGAAGTTAATGGCCGCCCTCAACTCATCGCGGCGTTGTTGGTTGGCTGTTGGCAGCAGAATATCAAATTTAATTGCTGGCTTCATGAGCTTCTCACTCATAAGAAGTTTGCAATCTACCCTAACACGCTGGCGGCTTGAATCGGGAATGATATCGCTTAACGCGGTTCGCAGCGAATAGATAGCGTTGATGTTTATATCGGCACCGAAAGGGTCACCGTTCCAACTAATGGTGCTTCCATTTTCAATGTTGAAGCGCTTATTGATTACGTTCTGCAGGGTAAACAAATACTTTCCTTCGCGGATGATGTAATCGCCATACATCAAGAATTTACCGTTGGTGTTGATGTTGAGTTTCAGATTTCCATCTCCCCTTCCGCTGATTACATCGCCCACTTTGGGATCGAAGATCATTTGAAATTCAGCACCGGAATTCAACTCCATATCGAAATTCATTTGAATGCCGGTAAGATCCGTTTGCACTTGCTTGCGAATGCTGGCCTTTGTGGTATCGTGGTTTACAAACGTGATGAAGCTGTTCTGGGTAACCTCCTCAGGCCCATACAACGGTATGTTGAACAAGGTTCCTTCCTCAGACTTAGCTGCAATATCGAATACCACACCTTTCAAATCGCCGTGAATACGAGCAAGGCCGGAAGCAAATGCTTTACCGTAAAACAGATTGTTCTGAGAGGCTGTTGTATTCAACACCATCAGCTTCTTTACATCGACATCGAAATTGAATTTCATGTCTTTGAAGTAGTCGTGGGTAACAAGGCCTGAGAATGTACCGGACTTGCCTTGGGGATCGAAAAAGTTAAGACCGGAAATCTGAACACGGTTCTCAGAGAAAGAAACCGACCCGTTGAAGGAATAGGGCACGTTCATGTAATCGATCATCAAAGATCCGCGTTGAACATCAAGGGTACCACTGAGGACGGGAAACTCAGTCAAACCGCTCAAAATCAGCGTGCCGGAAACCGATCCTTGTATGTCAGAAAAAATACCTTCGGTATATACCTCGGCATACTTCAGAGGAAACTTATCGAGCACCAACTCCAAATCGAAATTTTGATCCTCAGCAAAAGGATAGTAAAATCCGGTGCAGGAGAAGGTTACCAGTTCGCCACGAATGAATTTCCCATTGATGCCAATGGATTCGTTCTTCTCATTGTAAAGAGCAACCAATGAACCGTCTCCAAAGTTGTCGCCATTAAACGTAAATGATTTTATGCCGAGGGTTGCGGTAAAAATCCCGCCATCGCCTAAGGTGCCTCGGCCGTTGATGAGACCGTCTATTTCAACCGACCGTTCCCGCAAAAGTGGATTGAACCAAGATGCATGGAAGTTTTCAAAAACAACAGCCGTTTCAAACGTGTTATGAAGCGTTGGCTGAGATTCGATGCCAATGCGTTGCTTTCCACAGAATGCTGAAATGTTGTGAAAATGTACGCCCATACTGTCGGCAATCATCAAACCACCCGGCTCAAAACTCCACAAGGAATCGAGCACAAACAATTGGGAGGACTGAAGGCGAGTATGCGATACGTGAGGGGTAACCATCTTGGTGGCAGCCAACAAGTTGCAGAAATTTCGATTTTTTGTGGTGTTGTTATCCCACCCAACTTCCCAAGATATGCTATCGGTAAAAAAGTTGCCAATAAGATGAACATTATCCATGGTGGCACTGTCGGACAAGAAAATCCGTTTAGCATCAACCCGAGCCTGCAAGGTAGATTGGGCAGAACTATCGGAAGGCAGGCCAAAATCCAAATCAACACCGGAAAGAGGAAACCCGAGGAGTTCCATCCGGGGAGCCTCTACATGAGCCTCGAGGTTACCCGTTTGGGAATTAAACCGCCCCTCGACCGAGGTTCCGGGTAAAATGGTAATCCCATTTAACAACACTTTGCTCATAGGAGCGGAATTCCGTGTGGTGGCGGAAAAAGTAAAGTTCTGAAGGGGTATGGGTTTGAACACCTCTCCCTCAAACCATTTGGGAATGTAATGCGAGAACCATTGGCTGAAGGCCTCACCCATGTTCTCCATGCTGTATTTGCCCTCGATGCGCGCATTCACCACATCGGATTCCAAACTTATGAAGCGCCCTGCTTGAGACTTTTGAGCATTTAAAAAAATACGTTTTATCAATATCCCCTGAAGGCGGTTTACTTCTACGGTATTGGAGGCCAATAGGGTGCCTTCCAAATCATCGAGGCTGCTGCCTACCAAATCCACATCCAGTTGAGTGGAGAGAACCACGCGTTTCTTCGACTCAATAAAATTAAGATTGGCCAAATCGGCACGTTCCACCTTTGATTTGAAATCAAAGTGAGGCCGATCTCCACGGAGGTCAATGCTACCATCGAAATCGAAATCGATGTTCTCGTCGGCAACGTCAAATCTTCCAGTGAACACATTTTTAGCGAAAATGCCGTCCAAGGCAATGTTGTCGTAGGCGTATCGGTTAAACTCCAGTGTTTTTATGATGCCCCTAATTTTGGTGTTGACGTTGGTTTGTTTTAATCCCCTTCCTTCCACAGACACATCAAGGGTGAGGGCGCCAACTTGGGGGATACTGAAATACTTACCCAATTGAAATTTCAAGGTACTCATGCGGCCCTTATAATTGGCTAAGCCGCCAGAGTCGGTGCGCATTTCAATATCGGAGGCTAACTCGCCAAGCGCGGTGTGAAAATTGCCAAAGGCAACAAAGTCATGCTCATACCCGGTAAAGGAGCCGCTGAAGCTTATCTGGCCAAGGCGATCTATTTCTCTGGGTAATGCCACAAAAGTTCCTTCAGTAAATGGATAAACCGGAATGGTCTCCAGGTCTTTCTTGTTGGTGGTAAATTTTTCCACATCCAACACGGTGTAGGTTTTCTCCCAATTGGGCAAACCGCGCATGTTCACATCACCACTGAAGCGCGAATTGCTGCCAAACCGTATGTCGAGATTCTTCCCTTTCAGATTGGCTTCGGTTCCGGATATGGTTCCGGCAAACTGAATCTTCTTGCGTATGCCGCGCAATTCCTCAGAGAAGGGCATGAGGTCTGCCAGCTCCAACTCACTGGCGTCGAATGTACCCACCAAACCAACCTTGTTTTCAAAATCACTGAAGTCCTCGTAGTCTTTGGTGATGAACGAGAAGTTTCCCTTCAAATGGCTGTTTTCCGTCTTAATGTTTAGTTTATGAAACTCTACAAACAAGGGCGAAACGCGCATGTGGGCGTTGAAGTCGCGAATGGCCAGGCCAGACTTCTCATGGAGACTGAGGTTGTGTGCGGTAAAAGAGATGGTATCGCGTACAATCTCTAGGCTATCCACCTTTGCGTTTAGGTTTCTTGCCAATAGATCAGAAAAATTTATGAGCCGCGGTGTTTGCACCGAATCTGCCAGATACTGATACGTGAAACGCAAATTGTGGAGATCAACATTTCTGAGCAGGGTTACGTAGGGAATGGGGTTGGGTACTTTGGGCGGCGGTCCACCAAAAGCATCGAGCAGATACTGTATATTAAGATCGTGCTCACCGGGATACTGTGCCAAACGGAAGCGACCGGAGTCGATATCAAGATGCTCGAGCTCAAACCTTCTGGAACGATTCAGCATCTTGCGCAGATCAACTTTTACGGAGCGGGCATAGAGCAAGGTATCGTAATGCTGATCGGAAATGTAGATTCGTTGTACCTCCACATATAAAGGATAATGAATGTCTATTTTTTGGAAGTGAACTTCGGCATGGTATTGTTTGGCCCACCAATTGGCTACCCTTGAGGCAACCCATGTTTGAAACGTGGCGGATCGAAAAAGGGCATAAGAAGTTCCGGCCAGCAAAAGAACCAGCAAAAGCAACGCACGAGCCAAAAACCAAAATGTCTTCAAAACACCTTTTCTATCTTCGCAAAAATAATGAAATGCCCTATGGCTCTGACCCTTTTGGCAATTGAGAGTTCCTGCGATGAAACGGCGGCTGCCATCATGCAAGGCAACCGAGTTCTCAGCAATTGCATTGCCACGCAGAACGTGCACAGCTCTTTCGGCGGCGTGGTGCCTGAGCTGGCTTCCAGGGCACATCAACAAAACATTGTTCCCATCGTGCGCGAAGCCCTTGAAAAAGCGGCTGTTTCTTTATCGGATCTAAACGGCATTGCTTTTACTTCGGGCCCGGGCTTAATGGGCTCTCTGCTGGTTGGGGTGAGCTTTGCCAAAGGGTTGGCTATGGGTTTAGGCATTACCATGGTGGAGGTTGATCACATGCAGGCGCACATTCTTGCTCACCGCATCGGGCAGCATGCAGACGGAACCGAATCGGTTGCTGCTGAATTTCCTTTTTTGTGCCTTACCGTTTCCGGAGGGCATACACAATTGGTTTGGGCAGAGGCATGGAACCGCTTAACCATCCTAGGGCAAACACGGGACGATGCTGCCGGTGAGGCCTTTGACAAAGTGGCCAAGCTCATTGGACTGCCCTATCCGGGTGGCCCGCACATCGATCGCATTGCGGAAAAAGGAAATCCTCGCGCATTTGTTTTACCGAAAACCAAATTGCCCGGCTTGGATTTCAGCTTCAGTGGCTTAAAAACGGCCGTGCTAAATCTCGTTACTAAGGCGCGTGCAGCTGATCCCAACTTCCTTGAGGATCAAAAAGCCGATCTTTGCGCGTCTGTTCAGGCAGCGGTGGTAGATGCTTTGATGCAACGCGTGCGCGAGGCCATTGAACAAACTGGTGCTGTACGCATTGCTCTGGCGGGCGGGGTTTCGGCAAACCGAGCACTTAGAAGTGCGGTTAAACAATTGGAAAAAGAACTGGGGGTAGAAGTCTTTCTACCCCGTATGGAATACTGCACCGATAATGCAGCTATGGTTGCTGCTGCCGGTATGGCCGCCTTAGAGGCAGGTGTTTCGGCTTCGCTGAGAACCGTTGCAAAACCGGGCCGTCAGCTCCGTTGATGCAGCAAAGTCCGCCACCGCCACCAACCCCAAAAAGCCAATATGCAATAGACCGCAAAAAGCGCGGCCGTAATGGGCAAGCCACGGTTCAGGTATACCCAAATGCTGAGCGCGTCGATGGCAATCCAATAAATCCATTGTTGTAAAACACGCTTGGTGGTTAGCCAGGTTGCAAAAAGGCTAAAGACCGTAAGAGGTGCATCCAACCACGGCAATTGAGCCGAAGTAAAACGGAGCAGAAAGAGGGATAACAGAATGGATAACGGAATCAGCATCAAGCCGGTAACCACAAGCTGCCTTGTTGGCCAAACCACAATGGAGTTCGATCTGTTTGAGGAAGGCCTCCAGCGAATCCAACCCACCACAGAAAGCACACCATAAAAAATCTGCAACGCGCATTCAGCATATAATCCTGCCCCGAAATTTATTCCGGTATACACGACCACACTAACCAGTGAAACCGGCCAGCAAGCCCAGTGGTTGCGACCCGCAAGAACAACATAGCCCAGTGCAGATGCAACGCCCATTGTCTCCCAAAGGTTGATGCCCATCATATTACCTAAGTAAAATCATCGAAAAAAAAAGCCCAATTGAAAAAACCTTTTTATCATTGTCTAAACAATTCCCCATCTCATGAACACAACTTTGTTCCGCCGTTTCAGCCTTCTTGGCCTTTTGCTGATTTTCAGTTTGGGTGCATCGGCACAAAAAAAGAAAAAAGATAAGATCCTGGACGGAGTAAAATTCACCATCAATGTTACAGAAGAAACAACCAAAAAGGTAAAGCCTCAGGAAGACGAGCTTTACTTCAATGATTTGAAGCTAAAATCGGATTTGTTCGACGAAAAATACAATTTTGATAAAGGTGAGTTTACCTACACCATTGATTCCTCTGATGTAGAAAACAAGATCATAAACTTCACCTGCGAAATGGAGAACGATATGAAGGATAAGCTCATGTGGGGTGGAAAAGTGGAAGAGGAAGGAATAGAGGGCAAGATCATTTGGATGAAGAAAGACAAGGTAAAAAAGAGCTATAATTTCAGCGGTTCCCTCAAACGCAAGAAGTAAAGGACTCCCAGGTAAACCCTGGTTTTGTTGCCGATGAACCAACGGGTAATTCTTAAAAACATACGTCAACTTTGTGGGCTGCATGCCCTTGGTGTAGAACGCTTGCGTGGTCAAGAAATGAGGAGTTTCCCATTTCTAGAGCATGCTTGGTTAGCCATTGAAAACGGCATTGTTGTTGATTTTGGTGA
>JBEIVB010000187.1:0-3238 GCA_040374085.1 Flavobacteriales bacterium
AAATTACATGGGGGTCTGCTTTGAAATTACATGGGGGTCTACTTTGAAATTACATGGGGTTCTACTTTGAAATTACATGGGGGTCTACTTTGAAATTACATGGGGGTCTACTTTGAAATTACATGGGGGGCTACTTTGAAATTACATGGGGGTCTACTTTGAAATCGCATGAGGGGCTACTTTGAAATTACAAGGGTAGCCACTTTGAAATCACACCTGGTATAATGTGAAATCTCAGGTGATGTTGATTTGCAAAGGCAGGAGCATTTGCTCTTAATCAACTTGGGTTAAAGAAGCATTCGAGACGAACGCGTTATCCCTTGGCAGGGAACGTAATGGATCGATACAAGGATGGCTGGAAAAAGAGGATATACACGCTCACAAATGGCATGTTCGCTGGGTTTTGGCACCTGGATGCAAACTGCTTCAACACCAACCCAAAGCCCGAACCAATTCCTGCACCTGCTGGGCATGTGCTTTGGTATTGACCTTCTGCACGAGTTCTGCGATGCGACCACCGGCATCTACCAAGAATGTGGTTCGAATGAGTCCCATGTAGGTTTTTCCATAGAGCTTTTTCTCTCCCCAAACGCCCAATTTTTCAGCGGCTTTGTGTTGGGCATCGGCTAATAATAAAAGGTTTAGGTTGTGGCGTGCTATAAAACGCTCCAATGCAGGGGGCTCATCGATGCTCAGGCCTACAACCTGTATGTTGTTTGCTCGAAACCAATCCATTGATGCGGAAAGGCTGCACGCTTCTGCTGTACATGCCGGGGTAAGGGCTTTCGGGTAGCAAAATAGTACCAGGGGTTTGCCCTTCCAATCTTTGCTGTTGTGAAGGTTTCCGTTTGCATCGGGCAAGGCAAAGGCAGGCAGAAGTTTTCCGGTTTGGAGCATGTTTATTTGGGCGCTTTATAATACAACCACGCCGCTATGCCCGCAAAAATGAAGTTCGGAATCCACACGGCCAGCATGGGCGGCATGTTGGCTTGCAAGGCAAAGGTATCGGCCAATTTTTGGAAGATGATGTAGCTGAAGCTCAATAGGATGCCAAATCCTATGTGTACGCCAATGCCCCCCCGCACTTTTCTGCTGGCAATGGATACGCCCATTAATGCCATTACGAAGGTGGCAAAGGGTAAGGAAAAACGTCGGTATTGTTCCAAGAGGTAGTAGGGTATCTGGTCCGAACCGCGCATGCGTTCCTGATCTATGAAGCGGCGCAACTCGGGATAGGTCATGGTTTCGATGTTGTTGATGCGTCTGCCAAAGTCTTTCGGTTGCATGGCCAGGGTGGTATCCAAGGTTGCTCCCATGCGCAATCGTTCGCGGTTGCCCTCTATGCTGCGGATGTAATAGTGGTTGATGCGCCAGCATTTTTTTAGGCTGTCCCATGCCATGATTTCCGAATTGAGTTTCCATGTTAATACCCCATTCCGGATGCGTTCCATAGAGAATTTATACCCCAGGTTGTCGATGTTGTTGTACGATTCTAAATAGATGTAGGTGCCCGGCTCTATCTGCCGGTGTATGTTGAGGTCGGTGTACCGAAACTGGTACCGCACATAACGCTCTTCAAAGGCCAGTCTGCCTTTGTTTGCCTTTGGTATTACGAAGTTCAGCAACAGTAAAGACAATACCGCCAATACGCCCGCCGCTATCATGTACGGCCGCGTGAAGCGCGCAAAGCTGATCCCGCTGCTTAATATGGCTACCACTTCTGTATTATATGCCATGCGGCTGGTAAAGAAGATCACCGCAATGAAAATGAACAGATGGCTAAACAAGTTTACAAAGTAGGGTATGAAGTTGAGGTAATAGGAAACCACAATCTCCTTTAACGGCGCCTGGCTCCTGAGAAAGTCATCCAGCTTCTCCGAAATGTCGAAGATGATGGCAATGAGGATGATAAGGCCAAGGGCAAAGAAGAACGTGCCAAGGAATTTGCGGATGATGTACCAGTCGAGCTTTTTCACAAGGATGTTCCAGGGGCTAAAACTACCTTTTTTCAGGGGTTGATGGGTTTGGTTATTTGCCTACCTTTGCAAAGTGTCAAAGTAACACTTAAAGGAATGAAGGAAAGCCCAAACCAAAGCCTGCTGCACTTTCCGGAGCGGAGTGCCATACCCGCAGTCTTTGCCGACGATCTCTTACTGGAGCAGGACACCTACTTGGTGAACGGCGAGCTGCGCCGCTGGCAGGGAGCCCGGGAAGATGTGTTTTCGCCCGTATGCTACCGTGCCGGCGACCGCCTCGAGCGTTTGCGTCTGGGCTCGTATCCCATCCTCGGCGAAGCGGAGAGCCTCGAAGCCCTGGAAGCCGCGCGCAAGGCGTATGCGCAGGGTAGGGGAGCCTGGCCCACGATGCCCGTAAAGCAACGCATTGCCTGCATGCTGGCCTTCGTTAAGGCCATGAAGGAGCAGCGCAATCGAGTGGTGGCCTATCTTATGATGGAGATCGGCAAAAACCTGAAAGACTCCGAGAAGGAGTTCGATCGAACGGTAGAATACATCCTCGATACCATTGAGGCCCTGAAAAAGCTCGATCGGGAATCCAGTCGGCTTCAAAAAGAGCAGGGAATATACGCCCAGATCCGTCGCGGCCCCCTGGGTATTGTGGCCTGCATGGGCCCGTATAATTACCCCCTAAATGAAACGTTTGCCCTGCTCATTCCGGCCCTCATTATGGGCAATTGCGTGGTGTTCAAACCCGCTCGGCATGGGGTATTGCTGATGGAACCTTTGTTAAAAGCTTTCCGCGACAGTTTTCCGGCAGGGGTCATCAACATTGTATATGGCCACGGCCGCAACACCATTGGTGCCCTTATGGAAACGGGTCAAGTGGATGTGTTTGGGTTCATCGGATCCAGTAAAACAGCCAACCTCCTGAAAAAAGCGCATCCCCGCCCCAACCGCTTACGTTCGGTTTTGGGTTTGGAGGCAAAAAATCCGGGCATCGTGCTGCCCGATGCAGACCTGAATCTGGCTGCGGAAGAGTGCATCACCGGATCGCTTTCGTTTAATGGGCAACGCTGCACGGCACTGAAGATGCTGTTTGTGCATGAGCAGGTGCTCGATGCTTTCTTGGCTCTTTTTCTGGAGAAACTCAGCACGTTAAAACGGGGCATGCCCTACGAAAATGCAGCCATCACCCCTCTGCCCGAAGCCGATAAGCCCGCCGACCTCCTCAGCCTTATTGAAGATGCCCTTCAACACGGAGCACAGATTATGAATGAGGG
>JBEIVB010000035.1:0-23908 GCA_040374085.1 Flavobacteriales bacterium
AGCACGCGCCGTAACCAATTCATGAGATACGGTTTGATAAGGTCGTCGTATGAGATACGAAAAATCACCCGTCTCGGCCGGCACAGAGCTCTTTAGGGCATTGCGCAAATCGGTGAGATTTCCCAAATGCGAAGGGCCCAGAATGCCCAGGGTAGTGTTGAATTGGCTGTAAAAAACATCGGCGCCGTAAAGCGGCTTCTTCCAACCAATGGCATAGGAGAAATTGTATTCTTTTACGCCAGTATTCGCAAGATTGTAGGTTGGAGCAGATAGAGAACCTGCTTGTTTGAATGTACCCTGCAAACGAAAAGACAATGGCTTTAACCGAGGGAAGGTGTGCTCTACGTATGCAGAGGATGCACCTCCTCTACCGTTGGTATTACCTACAAGTACAATCTCTCCGCGGGTTCCTGCTGAATCCGCCAAAGGGCGCGGTTCAACAAGAATAACTCCCGCAATGGCATCGGAACCGTAACGCACGCTTCCGGCACCTTTTACCACAACCAGTTTTCCGGCAACCAAGGGATCGATTTCCGGCGCATGCTCTGCACCCCATTGCTGACCCTCTTGGCGCACACCGTTGTTCAGCATCAAAATGCGCTGGCTGTGCAAGCCGTGGATTACAGGTTTTGAAATGGTGCCCCCGGTCTGCAGGGAATTCACACCCGGTATGGCTTTCAAACATTCGCCCAGTGTAAGGCCATTGGTTTGCCTGAGCCGTTCGCCGGATAATTCCGCCATGGGCAGAAACGATTGACCGACGCCCTTTCTCTCCAATACCTCAACCGTTTTCAACTGTTCGGATTGCGCATTGAGTTGAATTAAAAGATTGGAATTTTCGTTTACCTCCACTGTCTGCTTAAAAGGTGAAAAACTCAAATGAGCCACCTTTAGGTTGAATTTACCGGTGCACAGTTTATCGAAGCTGAATTGTCCTTTCTCGTCGCAAGTTGTGCTTCTGTTGAGCTCCTCCAACAACACAACAGCATAAGGAATAGGCGTCTGATCAGCTGCGGAAATAACCTTTCCCTTGAGCACGTTTGTGCAAGGAGAATGAGCATGCAGTTGATGATTCGGATGAATCAACAACCACATGAGTAAAAGACGAAAGGCTTGCTTCATAGTGTTTGCTGAAAAAACAGGGTGTTCAAGTGTTTGCGGTTACAAACAGCATAGAAAAGGCGTGTTGTGGAAATAAACGAAGCTAAAAGCCGGAACCCTTGGCTGAAAAATTGAAAATCTCCAGGAAAAAAAAGGATGGGAAATCTCCAGAAAAATAGCCCTCAAAACCAGATGGACATAGATACCTGAGGGAATTCAATAAGATGACAGGTTCCTCACACAACAGGAGGCCCCCTTTGTGTTACTCCACCCGGCAGACGTTGCGGAAAAAAGTGAAACGGGAAGGAAACCCTGTTTGGTACATGCCAAACAAAGGCCGGAGTTGGATGCTGGTCATCCACTTTGGGTTGAGCAGAGGAAAAGACGTAGTCGCAAATTGGACAGGTGTGTTCTTCTGCACAGATGTGCAAACTGCGCTCGCTGCAATGCGGCCTTGAAACGTGGGCAAACCCGTGACGCGTGCGCTCTAACCATGGAAAGGCCAAGAGCAGCATGAATAAAAACGGGATCAGAACTCTTCCAAGCCTCATGGTGACAAAAGTAGGAAAAAACGGCTCCGAATGACCGGAAGCCGAATCCTCAAAACGTACAAAACAAAAACCGAATTGTTCTGGGTTTTTGGACGAATACTTGATTAATGGGTTCCCATAAAGTTGTTATGTAGTTGAAATTCGCATAAGGAATAAACCATAAAACGGGTATAACCTACCTTTGTTGAATCACCGACGGACTTTCTAACCAATTTATCAAAGCCATGACCTTAGAAGAATCGCTCCAGAGCATCTTAACCCGATCTGTTGATGAAAAACGTGTTTTCGGAATCAGTTTTGCGCTAAAAAAGGGAAACTGGTCTTGGCAAGGAAATGCCGGAAACCTTGAAACCAGCACCCCCTATTTTATTGCCAGCACCACCAAATTGTTTACCACTGCCCTCATGCTGAGGCTCGCGGCAAATGGCGAGGTAGAACTTGACGATTCCGTGCAAAAATACGTTGAGGCCAAAACGCTTAATGGACTTCATGTGCACAAAGGACTCGATTGCTCTGCTGAAATAACCATTCGTCATCTTTTGGCACACACATCGGGTCTTCCCGATTACTTCGAGGGCGAGCCAAACGTAGGAAAAAGCCTAGAGTATGAGATTACCCATGGGAAAGACCAGAGCTGGACATTCGATCAATGCATAGATCGAGCAAAGCAAATGCAACCCCTCTTTAGACCGGGTAAACCGGGAAAAGCCAAATACTCCGATACCAACTATCAGTTACTGGGTCGCATCATTGAGCGGGTAACAGAAAAAAGTTTCGAGGAGAATTGCATTGAATACATCATCAAACCTTTGGGGCTTTCTAAAACATACCTTTTCATTGATCCAAGCGACACAGCTCCCATTCATTTATATTATAAAAATTCGGAACTTCGGATACCCAAAGCCATGGCATCATTCGGTCCTGATGGAGGCATGGTTTCTACTTCGTCCGATATGCTTCTGTTTATTGAGGCATTCATGACCGGGAGGTTGTTTCCTTCTGAGTATCTGGAGTTCATGCAAATCTGGAATTCAATATTTTTCCCTTTAAAGGCGGGTGTTGGAATTCACCTTTTCAAACTTCCCTGGTTTTTTAATCCAACGGGATCTATTCCGCATTTCATTGGACATTCGGGCTTATCGGGTGCACTTGCCTATTATTGTCCGCAAGAAAATTTATTCGCAGCTGGTACGGTTAACCAAGTTGCGTATCCCGATACATCATTCAGAGTTTTAATAAAAATGGCACTTCAACTAAAAAAATCGGGAGGGTAAAAAAAACAGCCAACGGCTGTGGTGGTTAAAGCGAAATCATGAATTCACGCTCAGGCGCTCAACAAACTGCCTAAACAGATAGCGGCTGTCCCATGGACCTGCAGCTGCCTCGGGGTGGTATTGGACGCTAAATGCATTAAAATTGCGGGCGCGAATGCCCTCCACTGTGCCGTCGTTGAGGTTGATGTGAGTAAGCAAGGCTTCCGGATGTTGCTCTAAGTCTTCGCGCTTTAGCGCAAAGCCATGGTTTTGGGCGGTGATTTCGCATTGGCCGGTTTCCAGGTTTTTAACGGGGTGATTGATGCCCCTGTGCCCGTGGTGCATCTTGTGCGTTTCAAGGCCGAGAGCGCGCCCCAGAAGTTGATGCCCCATACAGATGCCAAACACCGGCAATCCTTCTTTTAGCGCAGCGCGAATGCCTTCCACGGGTGCATTCATCACGCCAGGGTCGCCGGGGCCGTTGCTCAACAAAAGTCCATGAGCTCCAAAGGCCTTGAAATCGGCAGGAGTTGAGTTATAGGGAAACACCCGCACCAAACAGCCCTCATCTGCCATAAGAGAGGCTATGCTGCGTTTGGTGCCGAAGTCCCAAAGTGCAACCCGAAACGCTGCATCAGGTTGCCCTACATCGTAGGGCGTTTGCGTTGAAACGGAGGACGACAATTCCAATCCCTCCATATTGGGTACAGAGGCCAACTGTTGCCTCGCCTGCTCGGGCGATAGTGCTTCTGTGGTAACCAGCACATTGGTAGGCCCCAAATCCCGCATGTTGGAAACCAAGGCGCGGGTATCCAGACCTGCAATGGCAACAACGCCTTGTTCCTGGAGCCATGGACCGAGATTGGAGTCGGCGCCGTACCTCGAGCCGATGGAGCTGAACTCTCGACAAACCAGCGCGGCAATTTGGACCCGTGGGCTTTCCGATTCACTCAATCGAACGCCGTAGTTGCCGATGTGCACATTGGCGGTAACCATGACCTGCCCGCGATAGGATGGATCGGTAAACACTTCCTGGTAGCCGGTCATGCCGGTATTGAAGCACAGCTCGCCAACAGCGGTGCCGGCCGCACCTACCGAATGTCCCTCGGCAAACGTGCCATCTGGAAAATATAACCGTGCTGGTATCATAGTGGGAAGGTCAAAAAAAAAGGGACAAGACCCACGTCTTATCCCTTTATTTTTATGATTTAAATGGTTTAAGCATTTTCTGGTGAATCAGAAGATTCGGTGGTGCCGGTGGCTTTTCCTTCGGCAGCTTTCTTGGTTCCACCGCTGCGTGAACGGCGGGTTGTTTTCGCCTTGGCAGCACCTGTCTTCGTCTCTGTGCTGATGAACTCGTTGTAGTCCACCAACTCAATCATACACATTTCTGCATTGTCGCCAAGGCGATTGCCTATTTTCAAAATGCGGGTGTATCCTCCGGGGCGCGTGGCCACTTTTGTGGCAACATCACGGAACAACATGGCTACAGCCTCTTTTTGTTTCAGATAGGCAAATGCAGTACGGCGATTATGGGTGCTGTCTGTTTTGCTTTTGGTAATGATGGGCTCAATAAACTTGCGCAGTTCTTTAGCCTTGGCCACCGTTGTGTTGATGCGCTTGTGGAGGATCAGCGAGCATGCCATATTCGAAAGCATGGCTTTGCGGTGCGATGCGGTACGCCCTAGGTGGTTGAATTTTTTTCCGTGTCTCATGTCTCAATAAACTATTGTGGGGGCTGTGGCTTACTCTTCGTCCAAACGATATTTGGTAACGTTCATACCAAACTGGAGGTTCTTGGCGTGCACCAAGTCTTCCAATTCCGTTAGACTCTTCTTGCCGAAATTGCGGAATTTTAAAAGATCGTTCTTGTTAAAAGAAACGAGCTGGCCCAACGTTTCTACGTCGGCAGCTTTTAGGCAGTTCAATGCACGAACCGAGAGATCCAAATCGTAGAGCTTGGTTTTCAAAAGGGCGCGCATGTGCAAGTATGCCTCATCGAACTCTTCGGTGCCAGGTTTCTCCTCTGCATCAAGCGTAATTTTCTCATCAGAGAAAAGCATGAAATGCTGAATCAAAATCTTAGCAGCCTCTTTTAAGGCATCTTTCGGATGAATAGAACCATCTGAAGTAATGTCCATTACCAGACGCTCATAATCGGTTTTCTGCTCAACGCGGTAATTCTCGATGCTGTATTTTACATTCTTAATGGGTGTAAAAATAGAATCGATGGCAATCACACCCAGTGGGTTGTTTGGGTTTTTGTTTTCGTCGGCTGAAACGTATCCGCGACCCTTCTCAACCATCAACTCAACTTTAAACTTCACGTTTGATTCGAGGTGACAGATCACCAAATCCGGGTTGAGCACCTGGAAGCCCGACATCTGCTTTCCGATGTCACCGGCGGTGAACGAGTTTTTCCCGCTAACGGTTAGGATTACGCGCTCGCTTTCGAAGCCTTCAATCTGGCGCTTGAAACGCACCTGCTTCAGGTTCAGAATAATTTCAGTTACATCTTCAACAACACCCTTAATGGTGGTGAACTCGTGGTCTACGCCGTCCATCTTTACAGAGGTGATGGCAAAGCCTTCAAGTGAGTTCAACAAAATCCTCCGAAGAGCATTTCCAATGGTGATTCCGTATCCGGGTTCAAGGGGTCTGAACTCGAAAACGCCCTCGTTGTCGGAGGAGTTCACCATGATTACTTTATCGGGTTTTTGAAAGGTTAATATCGCCATGTGTGGAAGTGCTGGTTAGGAAGGAGGTGAAAAAAAAAGGATACGCTTAACGTGAATACAATTCTACAATCAGCTGCTCCTTGATGTTCTCCGGAATATCGGCTCGCTGAGGAACTGCAATCAAGGTGCCAACCTTCTGCTCGCTGTTCCATTCCAACCATGGGAAGGCTTTGCGACCGCTGGCCAAGCTGTTGTTGATATTCTCGAGTGATTTAGAGCGCTCGCGCACTCCGATCACATCACCCGGGCGAAGTTGAACCGATGGGATGTTTACCACTTTACCATTTAATGTAATGTGGCGGTGAGAAACCAATTGACGGGCTCCATCACGGGTTGGAGAAAGCCCCAAACGATACACCACATTGTCGAGACGAAGCTCAATGAGTTGCATCAAAACCTCACCGGTTACACCGTGAGCGCGCGAAGCACGTTCGAAAATCAAAGAGAACTGCTTCTCTAGGATACCATAGGTGTATTTAGCTTTTTGTTTCTCTTGAAGCTGGATGGCGTATTCACTTTGCTTCATCCGCTTCTTGGCCAGGCCATGCATGCCCGGAGGGTAGTTCTTCTTTTCGAGTGCGCGGTCGGGACCGAAAATGGGTTCGCGGAAACGACGGGCGATTTTTGACTTTGGACCGATATAACGTGCCATGTGTTGCTTTTTATAATGAAAAATGAATTAAACGCGGCGACGCTTGGGAGGACGACATCCGTTGTGCGGAACCGGGGTTACGTCCATGATTTCAGAAACCTCTATGCCGCTGTTGTGGAGAGTACGGATGGCGGATTCGCGTCCGGCTCCGGGCCCTTTCACAAACACCTTTACCTTGCGCAAGCCGGCGTCGTGAGCAACCTTGGCGCAATCGCCGGCTGCTACCTGAGCCGCATACGGTGTGTTTTTCTTAGATCCGCGAAAGCCCATTTTGCCAGCAGAAGACCAAGAGATTACTTCACCGCCCATGTTGGTAAGTGAAATGATGATGTTGTTGAAAGTGGCGCTGATGTGAGCCTCTCCAACTGCCTCCACTTTAACTACCCTTTTCTTGGTTGTTTTAGCAGCTGCAGACGATTGTTGTTTTGCCATGATGCGAAATACTAATCAATCAAACGTTATTACTTAGTTACCTTCTTCTTGTTGGCAACTGTTTTCTTCTTACCCTTGCGTGTACGGGCGTTGTTCTTGGTGGTTTGACCACGCACCGGCAAACCGGAACGATGGCGAACACCCCGGTAGCAGCCGATGTCCATCAATCGCTTGATGTTCAACTGAACCTCGGAACGAAGAGCTCCTTCTACTTTGAAGCGGTCGCCAATGATGGTACGAATCTTGGTCAACTGATCGTCGTTCCAGTCGTTCACCTTGGTATTCCAATCTACACCAGCCTCTGATAAAATGCGCTGGGCTGTGTTGCGGCCAATGCCGAAGATGTAGGTGAGACCAATCTCACCGCGCTTATTTTTAGGTAAATCTATACCTGCGATCCTTGCCATGTTGTGCTTCTTGCGTTATGCGTTAATTAACCCTGACGTTGTTTAAACTTGGGGTTTTTCTTGTTGATCACGTAAAGACGGCCCTTGCGGCGCACGATTTTGCACTCGACGCTGCGTTTTTTGATGGAGGCTCTAACTTTCATCTCTGAGGTGTTTAAAAAAAGTGTGCGAAGTTAATAAAAAACTGTTTCGGTTATTTATAACGGAAAGAGATTCTTCCTTTTGAAAGATCGTATGGACTCATTTCCACTTTTACCCGGTCGCCGGGAAGAATTTTAATGTAGTTCATGCGCATCTTTCCGGAGATGTGGGCAGTGATCACGTGACCGTTTTCCAACTCCACGCGAAACATGGCGTTGGAAAGGGCTTCGAGAATTACCCCATCTTGTTCAATGGAAGTTTGTTTGGCCATCCGTTATTTTTGGTTTAACACTGAGTCAATGGGTTCAAAACTAGATAAGACTTCGGCTTTCCCTTTGCGCACCACCAAGGTGTGTTCAAAGTGAGCAGATGGTTTGTGGTCGCGGGTGCGAACTGTCCAGCCATCTGTTTCCGTGTACACGTTGCGGTCGCGCAGCGTAATCATGGGTTCAACAGCAATCACCAACCCATCCATGAGTTTGATTCCTCTGCCGCGTTTCCCATAATTGGGCACCTGGGGTTCTTCATGCAGCTCGCGGCCGATGCCGTGTCCAACAAGGTCGCGCACCACACCAAAACCGTTTGCTTCGGCATGTTCCTGAACAGCAGCGGAAAGGTCTCCCATCCGGTTTCCGCTCACCGCCTGCGCAATGGCCAGATTGAGACATTCGCGGGTTACCTGAAGCAGCTTTTTTACTGCCGGGTCTACCTCTCCTACCTCAAACGTAAAAGCCGAATCGCCGTAAAAGCCGTTCCACTTTACTCCACAATCTACCGAAACCACATCGCCGCTTTTGAATCGTCGGGAACCCGGTATTCCGTGCACCACAACGTCGTTTACCGACACGCATAAGGTATTGGGGAATCCACCGTACCCTTTAAATGCAGGTTCAGCCCCGTGATCGCGGATAAAAGTCTCTGCCACCTTATCTATTTCCAGCGCCGTAGCACCTTCTGTCAGGTGGCGGGCTACTTCAGCCAGCGTCTTACCAACAAGTAAAGAACTCGATCGAATTAATTCTACTTCTTCGTTCGTCTTGTAAACAATCATGTTCACACCCGGCTAAACCGGCCCCTCTATTATTCGTTTCTGTGCCGCAATTAACCGGCAACAGAAACGGCGCTGTTCGTTACGGTGCGACCCTTGATGCGCCCCGATTTCATCAATCCGTCGTAATGGCGCATCAAAAGATGGCTTTCAATCTGTTGCAGCGTATCGAGCACTACACCCACCAAAATCAGGAGTGAGGTACCTCCGTAGAAATGTGCAAACTGCTGGTTCACCCCCAACTTGGTTGCGAATGCAGGCAGAATGGCTACGAAGGCCAAAAACAAAGATCCTGGAAGGGTAATGCGGCTCATAACAGCATCGATGAACTCAGCTGTTTTCTTACCCGGCTTAACACCCGGTATAAAGCCGTTGTTGCGCTTCATATCATCGGCCATCTGGTTGGGGTTGATGGTGATGGCGGTGTAGAAATACGTAAACACCACAATCAACAAAGAAAAGATGAGGTTGTGCCAGAAGCCGGTATAATTGCTGATGGTAGCCACAAAACCGCTCACCGAAGCGCTTTCGGAAAAACCTGCAACGGTTAAGGGAATGAACATGATTGCCTGAGCAAAAATGATGGGCATTACGCCGGAAGCATTCACCTTAAGCGGAATGTACTGGCGAACACCACCGTACTGCTTGTTTCCAACAATCTTCTTGGCAAATTGAACCGGGATTTTGCGGGTTCCCTGAACCAATAAGATGCTCACAACGATGATGAGGAACAAAATCACGAGTTCAACCAACAATACCACCAATCCACCACCCTGGTTTTCGAGGCGAGCCACGAACTCCTGAATGAAGGCCACCGGTAGGTTGGCAATGATGCCGATCATGATGATGAGGGAAATACCATTTCCAATACCCTTGTCGGTGATTCGCTCACCCAGCCACATTATAAAAATAGTGCCGGCGGTGAGGATAATGGTTGAGGTGAAGTAAAACCAAGATACGCTGTTCTGCAACAAAGCCTCCTGTGGAATCTGAGAAGCAATGTAGCCGGGAGCTTGCAAAATGGTTACCAGCACCGTGAGGATACGGGTATATTGGTTGATCTTCTTCCTGCCGGAATCGCCTTCGCGCTGGAGGCGCTGGAAGTGCGGAACCGCCATCTGCAAAAGCTGCATTACGATGGAGGAAGAGATGTAGGGCATGATGCCCAATGCGAAGATGGAAGCCCGTGAAAAGGCACCTCCCGCAAAGATGTTGATGAGCCCGGCCAATCCTTCCGGATCTCCTTTCAGTTCTTGAAGGCGCACCGAATCAACACCCGGAAGGGTTACAAAAGAACCCAAGCGGTAGACAAGCAAAAACCCAAGAGTGTTGAGGATGCGGATGCGCAGGTCCTCAATGCTCCAGATGTTTTTGATGGTTTGAATGAAGTTTTTCATACCGAAATTAAAGTACGCTTACAGTTCCTCCTGCTTGTTCAATGGCCGCTTTCGCACTGGCAGTAAAGGCATGAGCTTTTACTTCCAATTTCGCTTTCAACTCTCCACGTCCAAGGATTTTCACCTTGTCGTTTTTAGAGGCTAACCCGTTGGCACGAAGCGCATCGAAGTCCACCACCGAAAGGGATTTGTTTTCGGCCAGCTGCTGCAGAATGTCTAGGTTGATGCCGCGGTATTCAACGCGGTTGATGTTTTTAAAGCCAAACTTGGGCACACGACGCTGAAGGGGCATCTGTCCACCCTCAAAGCCTACCTTGGAAGAGTAGCCTGAGCGTGACTGTGCACCTTTGTGTCCACGGGTTGATGTACCCCCGCGGCCTGATCCCTGACCACGTCCAATGCGTTTGCGTGTTTTTACCGAGCCTTCAGCCGGTTGTAGGTTGCTTAAGTTCATGGGTTGCGCGTTATTGGGGTTATGAAATGACCTCCACTAGGTGGTTTACCTTGCGGATCATTCCCTGAATCTGGGGGGTGTGTTCTACTTCTACTACTTGATTCATGCGAGAGAATCCGAGGGCTTTCAGGGTGCGCTTCTGACGCTCCGGACGGTCGATGCCGCTTTTTACCTGCTTTATTTTTATCGTTGCCATGTTATAGGTCCTCCTTGGATTATCCGTTGAAAACTTTGTCGAGGGAAACGCCGCGTTGCTGGGCAACCGCCAATGGGTCGCGCAGGTTGATGAGGGCGTCGATGGTGGCTTTTACCACGTTGTGTGGGTTAGACGAGCCTTTTGATTTTGCCAAAACGTCGGTTACACCTACGCTTTCCAACACCGCACGCATCGCACCACCGGCGATTACTCCGGTACCGTGAGCGGCAGGCTTCAGAAACACGCGGCTTCCGCCATACTTACCGTCTTGCTCATGCGGCACGGTGCCATGAAGAATCGGCACTTTCACCAGATTCTTTTTGGCATCCTCAATGCCTTTTGTGATGGCATCGGTAACTTCCTTGGCTTTGCCCAAGCCGTAACCTACTACCCCTTTCTCATTCCCTACTACCACGATGGCTGAGAAACTGAAGGTGCGTCCTCCTTTGGTTACCTTGGTAACCCGTTGAACAGCAACCAGCTTGTCTTTCAGCTCGATATCGCTGGTTCGTACTTTCTTGATGCTAACTGTTGACATGAATGTGCGTTTGGAATGAGGTTAGAATTGAAGACCGGCTTCGCGTGCTGCCTCGGCCAAGGCCTTAACACGACCATGATAGAGGTAACCGTTGCGGTCGAAGCGAACCGTTTTGATGCCGGCAGCCAGGGCCTTCTCAGCCGCTTGCTTGCCTACCATACGGGCCTGCTCGGTTTTGTTGATGCGCTGATCAGCGATCTCTTTCGCTTTTGATGATGCAGATGCGATGGTCTTGCCGTGCAAATCGTCGATCAACTGAACGTAAATATTGGTATTGCTTCGGAATACAGACAAGCGTGGAGCTTCGGTTGTACCGGTAACCACCTTGCGGATGCGTTTCTTGATCCTATTCCTTCTGAATGCTTTTGTAACAGCCATGGTTGAAATCCTTGAAAAATAAACTGAAAATTATTTGCCTGCTGATTTTCCTGCCTTACGACGCAGAACTTCGCCGGCAAACTTGATGCCCTTGCCTTTGTAAGGCTCTGGCGGACGCAACCCGCGGATTTTGGACGCAACCAATCCCAGAAGCTCTTTGTCGATGCACTTCATGGTGATGGTTGGGTTCTTACCACGCTCAGTCTTGGTCTCTACCTTAATCTCTTTGGGCAACTCAAACGCAACGTTGTGCGAGAAGCCAAGAGTAAGTTCAAGCAACTGGCCGTTGTTGGAGGCACGGTAACCCACACCTACCAATTCTTGTTCAACGGAGTAACCATCTGATACTCCTTTCACCATGTTGGCTACCAGAGCACGAGAAAGTCCATGAAGGGCACGGTGTTGCTTTTCGTCGGAGGCACGCTCCAACACGATGTTGCCATCCTGAACGGCAACGGTAATGGCCGGGTCAAGGGTGCGATGAAGCTCACCCAATGGGCCTTTCACTTTAACCACTTGTTGAGCAAATTGTACCTCAACACCTTTGGGAAGCGAAATCGGAAGTTTTCCTATACGTGACATGTGGCGATCCTCCTAATTACGATACATAACAAATTACTTCACCGCCAACGTTCAGTTTGCGGGCTTCCTTGTCGGTCATTACCCCACTAGAAGTAGACACAATGGCAATTCCCAACCCGTTGATTACTTTAGGCAGGGTGTCTACTCCGGTGTACTTACGCAAACCGGGCTTGGAAATACGGGTCAGCTCCTTTATGGCGCTGAGCTTGGTTGAAGGATTGTATTTGAGGGCAATCTTAATCATGCCCTGCTTGTTGTCCTCTTCGAACTTGTAGTTGAGTATGTAACCCTTCTCGAAAAGGATGCGGGTTATCTCTTTCTTTATGTTCGAGGCAGGCACCTCAACCATGCGATGGTTGGCCTTGATGGCGTTCCTCAATCGAGTGAGGAAATCTGAAATCGGATCAGTCATTGGGTGGTGTGTTGTTCAATCGATATCCTGGTGGATGGTTTATGTTGATGTTGGCTTACCAGCTGGCCTTTGTTACTCCGGGTATCTTTCCGTTCAGTGCAAGCTCACGGAAGGTGTTTCGCGAGAGACCGAAAATCCGGATGTAGCCTCTTGGACGACCGGTGATTTTGCAGCGGTTGCGGCCGCGTACAGGTGAGGAGTTGCGCGGAAGTTTCTGAAGACCGGCGCTGTCGTTGGCGGCTTTTAGCTCTTCACGCTTTTTAGCGTAGCGGGCGGCAAGGTGAGCACGCTTCACCTCCCGAGCTTTCATGGATTCTTTTGCCATACTGCTGTGCGCTTGCGGGTTTTATTTGTTTTGATTTTTAAACGGAACACCAAACTCCTTCAGCAAGGCAAATGCCTCAGCATCGGTTTGGGCGGTGGTCACAAACGTGATGTCCATACCCATGATCTTGTTCACCTTTTCGATGGAGATTTCAGGGTAGATGATCTGTTCGGTAACACCTAAGGTGTAGTTGCCTTTACCATCGAAGGCTTTCTCGCTTACTCCACGGAAGTCGCGGATGCGCGGAAGAGAAACTGCAATAAGACGGTCTAGAAACTCATACATTTTGTCGCCGCGCAGGGTAACCTTCACCCCGATGGGCATGTTTTTACGGAGTTTAAAGTTCGACACGTCCTTCTTGGATTTGGTGGCGATGGCTTTTTGTCCGGTGATGGTGGTCATCTCTTGTATGGCCACATCGATGAGCTTCTTGTCGGCCACAGCAATACCCAAACCTTGGTTCAGGCAAATCTTGGTGAGGCGGGGCACCTGCATGGTGCTTTTGTACTGGAACTCTTTGTGCAAGACCGGAACGATGTCCTTCCGGTACTTGTCTTTGAGTCGTGGGGTGTAGGTACTCATGGGGTGAGGTTAGCGCAGGATGCCCGGCATCCTACATCGGTTTAATTTATTACTTCAGTGTTGTTTGTGTTTTTTTGGCGATGCGCACCACTTTTCCTTCTTCAACCTTGCGGCCTACGCGGGTGGCTTTTCCGGCATCCATCAACATGAGGTTCGACATGTGAATGGAAGCGGCAACTTCTTGTATTCCGCCTTGTGGGAATTTGGTGGTGGGCTTGGTGTGCTTCTTCACGAGGTTCACCCCTTCTACCACTGCGCGGTTTCCGGCACGGTCAACCTCTACGATCTTCCCTTGCTTGCCTTTGGCATCGCCGGCAATCACCACCACGGTGTCGCCTTTTTTCAATTTCAGTTTTGCTGCTGACATGGTTACGTTCTGTGTGCTGTGGCTTTAGATTACCTCCGGAGCCAGGGATACAATTTTCATGAACTGTTTTTCGCGGAGCTCGCGGGCAACCGGTCCGAAGATGCGGGTACCGCGAATCTCGTCTTGGTTGTTGAGCAACACAACTGCGTTGTCGTCGAAGCGGATGTAAGAGCCATCGGGGCGACGCACCTCTTTGCGGGTACGAACCACTACGGCCTTGGAAACAGAGCCTTTCTTTACGTTGCCGGAAGGAATGGCGTGCTTTACAGCCACCACAATTTTATCGCCAACCGAGGCATAGCGACGTTTTGTGCCGCCCAGCACCCGGATGCACAGCACCTCTTTGGCGCCGCTGTTATCGGCTACGGTGAGCCTGGATTCCTGTTGGATCATGGGTTAATGCTTTTTTCGGTTGGTTTTGATTACTTGGCGCGATCGAGGATTTCCACCAATCGCCAGTTCTTGAGCTTGCTCATCGGGCGGGTTTCCATAATGCGAACGGTATCGCCGATGTTGCACTCCTCTTTCTCGTCGTGTGCGATGAACTTGGAGGTCATGTTCATGAACTTACCATATTTGGCATGCTTCACACGGCGCTCTACAGCCACCACGATCGACTTTTGCATCTTGTTGCTGGTGACTACACCAATTCGTTCTTTTCTAAAATTGCGTTCCATGGTAGATGGCATTAATTGGATGCGTTACGGTGGGTGAGCTCGGTTTGGAGACGGGCCACCAATTTACGGGCATGGCGCATCTTCAATGGGTTTTCAAGCGGAGAGATGGCGTGGTTCATGCGCATCTTTACAAGCGAAGCGGTTTCGCTTTCGATTTGCTTGTTCAACTCTTCAAGGCTGAGTTCTTTTATGGCGGCTGCTTTCATGGCAATCAGGCTACTTCAGGTTGATAATCGCGGCGTACCACAAACTTGGTGGTTACCGGTAGTTTTTGTGCGGCAAGGCGTAGGGCCTCTTGTGCGGTTTCCAATGGAACACCATCGGCTTCGAAAATGATGCGACCCGGCTTCACAACGGCAACCCAAAACTCCGGGGCACCTTTACCTTTACCCATACGAACCTCTGCGGGCTTACGGGTTACAGGTTTGTCAGGGAATATCCGGATCCAAATTTGCCCTTCCCTTTTCATAAAGCGGGTTACGGCAACACGGGCGGCTTCAATTTGGCGGCTGGTAATCCAGCACGACTCTTCGGATTTGATGGCAAAGGAACCAAAGGCAATTTGATTGCCACGGTTGGCATTGCCCTTCATCCGCATTTTGTGCATCTTCCGGTATTTCGTTCTCTTCGGCTGTAGCATGACGTTCGTCTTCTAAATCGATTCGCAGGTAGTGATGAAAATTATTTTGCTGGACGGCGGTTGCGTGACTTATTACCGCCTTCGTTGTTTCCACGACGTGGACCACGGTCGCGGTCACGGTCGCCACGGAATCCTCCACGTTCGTTGCCTCCCGCTGCTTGGTTGGTTGGGCTTCCGATGTTTGGAGACAGATCGCGCTTACCATAAACTTCGCCTTTGCAGATCCACACCTTGATGCCGATGCGGCCGTAGGTAGTGTGGGCTTCGCCGTTGGCGTAGTCGATGTCGGCACGGAAGGTGTGCAAAGGAGTACGGCCTTCTTTGTAGTGCTCGGTGCGGGCCATTTCAGCTCCACCCAAACGACCGGCTATGCTGATTTTAATTCCTTCTGCACCCATGCGCATGGTGGAGGCAATGCTGGTTTTGATGGCGCGACGGAAGCTGATGCGGCCTTCTATCTGGCGCGCAATGCTGTCGGCTACCAACACCGCATCCAACTCCGGACGCTTGATCTCGAAAATGTTGATTTGAACCTCTTTGCGGGTGATTTTCTTCAACTCTTCCTTGAGCTTGTCTACCTCTTTCCCACCTTTTCCGATGATGATGCCCGGACGAGCGGTGTTGATGGTAACCGTAATCAGCTTAAGGGTTCGCTCAATCACCACCTTGGAGATGCTACCCTTGGCCAAACGGGCTTGGAGGTACTTGCGTATTTTATAATCCTCAACCAATTTGTCGGAATAGTTTTTTCCGCCATACCAGTTGGAATCCCATCCGCGGATGATGCCTAAACGGTTGCTAATCGGGTTCGCTTTTTGTCCCATGGAAATTATTGCCTTTCGGTAGTTGAGTTTTTAGAATCGAGTACTAGGGTAACGTGGTTGCTGCGTTTGCGAACACGGTATCCGCGGCCCTGAGGGGCGGTGCGCAGACGCTTCAACTGTAACCCACTGTCAACAAAGATGGTGCTTACCACCAAGTTGGCATCTTCGATGCGCTTGCCTTCGTTTTTGGCTTGCCAGTTGTTGATTGCGCTCAACAACAGCTTCTCTAAACGAAGGGATGCCTCTTTAGGGTTGAATTTCAACAACTGCAAGGCCATCTCCACCTCTTTGCCCCGAATCATGTCGGCTACCAAACGCATTTTGCGTGGACTGGTTGGACAATTGTTCAGCTTGGCCAGGTAAGTGGTCTTGCGATCTTCTTTTATTTTTTCGGCTGCGAGCCGTTTGCGTACGCCCATGATGAAAGCTGCTTTACAGGTGGGTTACTTCTTTCCTTTATCTTTTTGACCGGCATGTCCGCGGAAGTGGCGGGTTGGAGAAAATTCTCCGAGCTTATGCCCAACCATGTTCTCGGTTACATACACCGGAATGAATTTGTTGCCGTTGTGGACCGCCAATGTTTGGCCCACAAAATCTGGGGTGATCATCGACCGGCGCGACCAGGTTTTAATCGCCTGCTTTTTGCCGGCGGTAACCATTGCGGCCACTTTTTTCTCGAGTTTAACGTCTACGAAGGGACCTTTTTTGAGGGAACGTGCCATGAGTGCTCCGGATTACTTTTTCCTACTTTCGATGATGTACTTATTGGATTCTTTTTTCGGCGTTCTGGTTTTATAACCTTTAGCCGGTATGCCGCGGCGGCTGCGTGGGTGACCACCGGATGCGCGGCCTTCGCCACCACCCATTGGGTGATCTACCGGGTTCATGGCCACAGGACGGGTGCGGGGACGGATGCCCTTCCAACGGTTACGACCTGCTTTGCCGGATACCTCCAAGTTGTGATCGGGGTTCGATACTGAGCCGATGGTAGCCTTGCAAGTGAGGAGAATGAGGCGGGTTTCGCCGGATGGCATTTTGATCACCGCATACTTTCCATCGCGGGCAGCCAACTGAGCGTAGCTTCCGGCAGATCGGGCAATGCATGAACCTTGTCCGGGACGCAATTCAATGTTGTGGATGATGGTACCCAACGGAATGTCGGATAGAAACATGGTGTTGCCTACTTCAGGTGTGGCTTCCTTTCCGGAAACTACCTTTTGACCAACCTTAATGCCGTGTGGAGCAACTATGTAACGTTTCTCACCATCGGCGTATTGAAGCAAAGCAATACGGGCTGTGCGGTTTGGATCGTATTCCACAGTTTTAACCACCGCCGGAATACCGTCTTTATTACGCTTAAAATCGATCAAACGGTATGCACGCTTGTGCCCACCGCCGATGTAGCGCATGGTCATTTTACCGGTGTTGTTACGGCCACCGGAGCCTTTGATGCCCACCACCAAGCTTTTTTCCGGCTGGTTGGTGGTGATGTCAGCGTAGTCGCTAACCAGTTTGAAACGCTGACCTGGAGTCAGCGGTTTGAGTTTCTTGAGTCCCATTTTTTAATTATCAGCTGATTGGATTTCCAGCTATAGTGAAAGAAAAAAAACCGTAAAGAACAAAGAGCAATTTAGATGTTGCTGTAGAGGTCGATGGTCTCTCCCTCTTTCAGCGATACAATGGCTTTTTTGTGACGATTGGCAATTCCTTTAACTATACCTGACTTGGTGTTCCTCGTTTTCAGTTTACCGATGTATTGGATGGTGTTTACGGAATTTACCGTAACACCGTAAGCTTTTTCTACTGCTTGCTTGATGGACAACTTGTTGGCATCGTCGGCCACCACAAAAGCATAGCGGTTATGCTTTTCAGAAAGGCGATTGGCCTTCTCTGTAATTATGGGTTTTATCAACACGCGCATGGCTCTGCTTTTTTCGATTAATGCAACAATTGCTCAAGCTCTTTTACCGAACCCTCAGTTAACACTAGATTTTGGGCATTCAGAACGTCGTAAGTATTTAGTTCTGAGGCAATTATCACCTTAGTGCGGCTTAAATTTCGGGACGACAAATATACGTTATTATTTGATTGACCAAGCACCAGCAGCGTTTTTTTATCGCCAAGTTGAAGGTTTTTCAACAAATCGATGTAGGCCTTGGTGCGGGGCTTGTCAAAAGAGAAGTCTTCGAGACAGAGGATGCTTTGCTCTTTTGCCTTGTAGGAAAGAGCTGATTTGCGGGCCAGATCCTTCACCTTCTTGTTCACCTTGAAGCTGTAGTTGCGCGGACGCGGGCCGAAGATACGACCACCGCCGACCATGGTTCCTGATTTGCGGCTACCTGCACGGGCACCACCGGTACCTTTCTGGCGCTTAAGCTTGCGGGTGGAATACGCCACCTCGTTCCGCTCTTTTGCCTTGTGCGTACCCTGGCGCTGGTTGGCCAGGATGGATTTTACATCCAGATAGATGGCATGATCGTTGGGATCGAGGCCAAAAATTTCTTTGCTCAGCGCTACTTTCTTAGAAGTGGCCTTGCCCTGGGTATTGAGAACAGCTAATTCCATGGTCTTACTTCTCTACAAATACAAATGAACCTTTGGGTCCGGGAATCGACCCTTTAATAACCAAAAGGTTTTGATCAACAAACACCTTTACAATCTGAAGGTTTTGAACCTTAACACGATCACCGCCCATACGACCGGCCATACGCATGCCTTTGAATACGCGGCTTGGGAATGAGCTTGCACCCAATGAACCCGGAGCGCGCAAACGGTTGTGCTGTCCGTGGGTGGCCTCTCCTACCCCACCGAATCCGTGACGCTTGACAACGCCCTGGAACCCTTTTCCTTTCGAGGTTCCAACCACATCGACAAAATCACCTTCGGCAAACAAGTCGGCTTTCACCAAATCGCCCACCTTAAGCTCTGTTTCGAATCCTTTGAACTCGGCAACCTTACGTTGTGGAGCAACACCGGCCTTTTTGAAGTGACCCTTCATAGGTGCAGTGGTGTGCTTTTCTTTCTTTTCCTCAAAACCGAGCTGAAAGGCAGCATACCCATCGGTTTCGGTGGTCTTTACTTGTGTTACCACACAAGGACCGGCTTGGATAACGGTGCATGGCACCATTTTCCCGTTGGCATCGTACACACTGGTCATGCCAACCTTTTTTCCAATTATTCCTGACATTTTGGTTTGGATTAACCCTTAACCTCTTCCGCTGGAAAGAGGGATCGGTTGTTTATTCTTTTTTTGAATGGATGTGTTGCCTCAGACTTTGATTTCTACTTCAACGCCACTTGGCAACTCAAGACGCATAAGGGCATCTACGGTTTTGCTAGTAGAGCTGTAGATGTCGAGCAGGCGCTTGTATGAGCACAACTGAAACTGCTCCCTAGCCTTCTTATTCACGTGGGGCGAACGCAACACCGTGAATATCTTCTTGTTGGTAGGCAACGGAATGGGACCGTTTACCACGGCACCGGTTGACTTAACCGTTTTCACAATTTTCTCTGCCGACTTATCTACCAAGTTGTGGTCGTAAGACTTCAGTTTGATTCGGATTTTTTGACTCATGAGAATAAAGAACGAAGGTTTGGGTTGTGAGAAGAACTTATACTTTTTCGGTTTTACCTTTTGTTTTGGCTACCACATCGTCTGCCACGTTACGCGGAGCTTCGTTGTAGTGAGAGAATTCCATGGTTGAAGATGCACGACCTGAAGTAATGGTACGCAAGGTGGTTACGTATCCAAACATTTCGCTGAGTGGAACTTTTGCGCGAACCACTTGAGCTCCGTTGCGGGAATCCATTCCCTCGAGCTGACCGCGGCGCTTGTTCAAATCGCCTACCACATCGCCCATGTTCACGTCTGGAGTAACTACCTCCACTTTCATGATGGGCTCGAGCAGGATGGGGCGTGCCTTTGGAAGTGCCTCGCGGAATGCAGTGCGGGCACAAATTTCAAAGGAAAGAGAATCCGAGTCAACGTTGTGGTAAGAACCGTCTTTCAAACGAACCTTCAGGCTGTCGAGCGGGAAGCCGGCCATTACGCCATTTACCATGGCAGCACGGAATCCTTTTTCAACAGAAGGAATGAATTCGCGAGGGATGTTACCACCCACCACTTCGTTCACAAACTGAAGTGAATCCTTGGACAGATCCCAGTCGGCATCTACCGGACCAACCTCCACCACGATATCGGCAAATTTTCCGCGACCACCGGTTTGTTTTTTGTACACTTCGCGGTGCTGAGTAGCTTGCGTGATGGCCTCTTTGTAGGCAACCTGAGGCGGGCCCTGGTTACACTCTACTTTAAACTCGCGCTTCAAGCGATCGAGAATGATCTCGAGGTGCAACTCGCCCATTCCGGAGATGATGGTCTGGCCTGAGTCTTCGTCTGTTTTTACGCGGAAGGTTGGATCTTCTTCTGCGAGCTTGTTCAAGGCCACGCCCAAACGATCGAGGTCGGCTTGGGTCTTAGGCTCAATGGCAATACCAATCACCGGCTCTGGGAAGCTCATCGCTTCGAGCACGATTGGGTTTTGTTCGTCGCAAAGGGTATCTCCGGTGCGGATGTCTTTGAAACCTACCGCTGCTGCGATGTCACCAGCCTCACAAACCTCAATGGGGTTTTGCTTGTTGGCGTGCATTTGGAACAGACGGCTGATGCGCTCTTTATTTTGGGTACGGGTGTTGTACACGTATGAACCAGCAGGCAGCTTGCCTGAATACACACGAATGAAACACAAGCGGCCCACAAATGGGTCGGTAGCAATTTTAAACGCCAATGCAGAGAATTTATCGTTCACATCTGGCTTGCGCTCTTCTTCGTTTCCGGTTTCGGGGTTGATGCCCACCACGTTTGGAACGTCCAAAGGAGAAGGCAAATAAGACATTACCGCATCCAGCATGGTTTGTACGCCTTTGTTTTTAAAAGACGAACCGCACATCATGGGGGTAATTTTCATAGCGATGGTAGCCTTACGGATGGCGGCCATCAATTCTTCAACGGTAATGGAGTTGGGGTTCTCGAAGAACTTCTCCAGAAGAGAGTCGTCGAACTCGGCAACAGCTTCTACCAGCTTCTCGCGGTATTCGGCAACCGTGCTCACGAGGTCGGCCGGAATCGGCACCTCGCTGAAAGTCATGCCTTTGGTATCCTCATCCCATACAATGGCTTTATTGCTGATGAGGTCAACTACGCCAATGAAGGTTTCTTCGGCACCAATTGGAACCTGAAGAGGAACAGGATTTCCGCTGAGGCGCTCAGAAACTTGCTTTACCACGGTAAAGAAGTCTGCACCTGCACGGTCCATTTTATTCACGAACCCAAGGCGGGGAACGTTGTACTTGTTCATCTGGCGCCAAACCGTCTCAGACTGTGGCTCTACGCCACCTACAGCGCAGAACAAGGCAACAGCACCATCCAATACGCGCAGGGAGCGCTCTACCTCAACGGTAAAGTCAACGTGCCCGGGGGTATCGATGATGTTGATGCGAAATTTCTTGGTGTCGGCAGTATTTTTACCGTTCTCGGTTGGGTAGTTCCAGTAACAGGTTGTGGCTGCGGAGGTAATGGTGATTCCGCGCTCCTGCTCCTGCACCATCCAGTCCATGGTAGCACCTCCGTCGTGTACCTCACCAATTTTGTGGTTTACACCGGTGTAGTAGAGGATGCGCTCAGTGGTGGTGGTTTTTCCGGCATCGATGTGAGCGGAGATTCCGATGTTGCGGGTATAACGAAGGTCTTGTGCCATGATTGCGGTTGCAGTCGGTGTAATGGGATATTAGAAACGGAAGTGCGAGAATGCCTTGTTGGCTTCGGCCATCCGGTGGGTATCTTCTTTTTTCTTGTGGGCAGCGCCTTCTTCTTTGGAAGCTGCAATGATTTCGCCGGCCAGTTTGTGTGCCATGGATTTCTCGTTGCGCCTGCGGGCGTAGGAGATCATCCAGCGTATGCCTACTGCAATCTTGCGCTCGGGGCGAACTTCCATTGGAATTTGGAAAGTTGCTCCACCTACACGGCGGCTTTTCACTTCTACCTGAGGGCTTACGTTGGCAAGGCCTTTTTTGAACACCTCAAGCCCATCTTCGCTGGTGCGCTGGGCCACGAGGTCGATGGCGTCGTAAAAAATCTCATACGCCAAGCTTTTTTTGCCGTCGTACATCAAGTTGTTTACAAAACGGGTTACCAGAACATCGTTGAACTTCGGGTCGGGCAACAACAGGCGTTTCTTGGGGGTTGACTTTCTCATGGGATGAAACGATCTATCCGGATTTATTTCTTCTTCTTGGCAGGAGCTTGACCTGGCTTAGGACGCTTGGTTCCATACTTGGAACGGCGCTGGTTGCGGCCTTCTACACCTGAGGTATCGAGGGCACCGCGAACGATGTGGTAACGCACACCCGGTAGGTCTTTTACCCTTCCACCGCGAATGAGCACAATGCTGTGCTCTTGCAGGTTGTGGCCTTCTCCTGGGATGTAGGCGTTTACCTCTTTGGTGTTGGTAAGCCTAACGCGAGCAACCTTCCGCATAGCGGAGTTTGGCTTCTTTGGAGTGGTGGTGTACACGCGTACACAAACACCCCGGCGTTGCGGGCATGAATCCAGAGCGGCTGACTTGCTTTTGTTTTCCAGCTTCTGGCGTCCTTTTCGTACTAACTGCTGAATCGTTGGCATGTGGCAGGTTAAGTGAGTTTTATCGAATTGTTCGACACCCCTATTTTGGGGTTGCAAATGTATTAAATATTTGAAACAAACAACTGCCCGTTCTAAAAATTCTGCCCACACCTGTTGTTAAACCCAAAAAAAAGGTGTTGAAGAGGGGCAAGCTAGGGGTGCATCTGAGGCAAAAAACCGCTTTCTTTGTGGCCTTTCCACTGCATTTTTCATGGACCGATTGGTTGACCCATCAGACGAGCACCAGCCTACGGGGGAGAAGGAAGCCGACAAGGCCCTTCGGCCCCTCGAGTTCCACGATTTCTCGGGGCAGGGACCTGTGTTGGAGAACCTGAAAGTGTTTGTGGGTGCCGCCCGTATGCGGGGAGAGGCCCTGGATCATACGCTGCTGCATGGCCCACCCGGACTGGGAAAAACTACCCTAAGCCACATCATTGCCAATGAATTGGGTGTGGGCATAAAAATCACCTCCGGACCTGTGCTGGAAAAGCCCGGAGACCTGGCCGGACTCCTCACCAACCTGGAGCCAAACGACGTTTTGTTTATAGACGAAATTCATCGGTTGAGTCCGGTTATTGAAGAGTACCTGTACTCGGCGATGGAAGACTACCGCATCGACATCCTCATAGACTCCGGTCCCAGTGCGCGCTCGGTGCAACTTTCGCTGAATCCCTTTACCCTAGTGGGCGCGACCACCCGTGCGGGTTTGCTTACCTCTCCCCTGCGCGCCCGATTTGGCATAAACGCTCGCTTGGAGTATTACACGGCCACTGTATTGCAAGGCATTGTTCAGCGCTCGGCCGGCATTTTGCAAGTGCCAATTGAACCCGAGGCTGCATACGAAATAGCGCGCCGCAGCCGCGGAACTCCGCGTATTGCAAACGCCTTGCTTAGGCGCACCCGCGACTTTGCCCAGGTAAAAGGCACCGGCATCATTACCTACGACATTTCGGTTATGGCGCTTACGGCCCTAAACGTAGATCGGCATGGGTTGGATGAGATGGATTTGCGCATTCTCCGTACCATCATTGATAAATTCAAGGGTGGACCGGTTGGCCTCAATACCATTGCCACTGCCGTAAGCGAAGAGGCCGAGACCATTGAAGAAGTGTATGAACCCTTCTTGATTCAGGAGGGCTATCTTATGCGCACACCTCGTGGCCGCGAGGCCACAGAAGCGGCCTACCGTCATTTGGGCCGGGTGCACTTTGGGCGGGGCGATACCCTTTTTTAGCATGCACCGTCTGGCAGTTTGCCTGTTGTTGGCTTGGGCTTTCCCGGCTTGGGGACAGGCTCCCAGCATAACACGCCTTCGAATAGGTGGGGGCGGCATTCCGGCCCGTGAGGTGGTGGTTTGGAATCCTCGGCCTGAAACCAACCGCCCCTTACCTAGTTTGTGGCTCATGGACGGACATAACGTGTTCGATACCTGCCGCTCTTTTGGGGTGCTGAAAACCGGCTGGAAGGTTGATTCCACATTGCTTGCGCTGATGGAAGCCGGGCACTTTCCGCCTTGCGTTTTGGTGGCAGTTCC
>JBEIVB010000121.1:0-6436 GCA_040374085.1 Flavobacteriales bacterium
ACTCGTTTTCAACGCAAACCTTAGATGCAACAGGTCCCTTAAACGCCATACATTTCCCAACTGCCACCACGGGTTATGTGTGTGGAAACACCGGCAAGCTGTGGAAAAGTACCAATGGAGGCAACACCTTTTCGCCTATCACAATACGCGGAGTAACCCAAAACCTAACCGAGCTTCATTTCCCTTCGGCCAGCGTGGGTTATGTGTTGGATGAATTCTCTCAGCTGCGCAAGACCATCAACGGCGGCACCTCCTTTACCGTGCTCAACAACGTAACCGTGGGCAGCGCCAAGCAACTGTGGTTTTTAAACGATACCACCGGATATGTGCTGAGCAACAACGGTGCAGTATATAGAACCACCAATGGAAGCACCTTTACTCCGGCCGGAAACACCTGCCTGCAAACGGTTTTTGATCTTTATTGCCTCAACGACAGCACCTGCTTTGCTGTTGGCAGCTTCACCAATGCCAGCTGCGACGTAAGCTTCACCAGCAACCGAGGCGAATCCTGGACCAACCTTACCTTTCCATACGCCTACGCAGGTTGGGGGGTGCATGCCATTGATACCGCCACCATTTGGCTGGTGGGACAAAACCAAACCATCATCAGACGGGGTACCGGTGGCATTCTTACACAGGATGGTGAAGCGATGACCCCGTTCCGGGGCGGCATTCAGTTGATTCCCAACCCGGCCACAGAATCCGTTGTGCTGAGCGCCTCATCTCCCATCGATCGCTGGCAGCTTTTCGACATCAGCGGTAGGTTATGCCTGGAGGGCAACGAAAAAATCGTTGACGTGCGGTTGCTGAAAGCCGGTTTGTATTGCCTCCGCGCTGTATGTAAAGACGGAGAGGTTCACCAAAGCAAACTCATTCGGCAGTAACAATACCTTGCTTTATTGTTTTAAAAGCAAGTACAAAAAACTGCGGAACGCAACAGAAATAAGCGCAGTTAAAATTAAGGCGCAACCGCAATCATAGAAATCTCCACGTTCACATCGCGGGGCAAACGGGCTACCTGTACGGTTTCGCGGGCGGGATAGGCTCCCTCGAAATACCGTGCATACACCGCATTCACACGGGTAAAGTCGTCCATGTTTTTCAAAAAGATACCCGTCTTTACCACATGGGCAAAAGTGGTACCGGCCGCTTCCAGAATGGCTTTTAGGTTTTCCATAACCCGCTCGGTTTCGGCTTCGATGGTTTCCATTACCAACGCTCCGGTTTTGGGGTCTATGGCAACACAGCCCGAGGTAAACACGAGGTTGCCCACGCGCACGGCCTGGCTGTAGGGCCCAATGGGCGTTGAAGCGTTGGGGGTTTCGATGATGGTTTTCATTTGGATTCTCCTGGTTCGGTTAAGTTGTTGAGGTCAAACATAGAATTAAAGGTGTCGCGGAAAGCAAACCCTTTTTCCAATTTCGATTTGGTGATTTTGCCATACTCGGCAAGTGCGTGCAAGATGAGCTCGCAAAAAAACAAAAGCTCGCGCAGGCCTTTGGCACCGGTGTGCTTCTTGGCCAAATCCAACAATCCCGGAATGGCCTGCAGGGTTTTGCTGTAGGTGGCCTCATCGGCATCGAGCATGAGGTCTACCGTGCCCCCGCCCGAAAACCAATCGAGCACGGGCTGATACACGTTGGCCGCGTTCTTCTTGCGCAGGTTTTCTGGAGATGGAAAATACATGAGATGACACGCTTTAATTGCCTGTCCGATAAGGTGTTGCGCAACCGCTTTTGATCCTTCTTGTTCGCCTTCATACACCAGTTCCACCTTTCCGGTTATGGCCGGTATCACCCCCACCAGGTCGGTAACGCGCACGGTGGTGGCGGGGTCTTGGTTGATGAGCATGCGGCGCTCGGCGGCACTCACCAGGTTCTGATAAGCCGAGATTCCGAGGCGGGCCGAAACGCCGCTCTTGGCATCTACAAACTCGCTTTTGCGGGCCTCCATGCCAATGAGCTCCAGCAGTTCAAATGCAGGTTCGGGCACGCCAATGCGCGAAAGCCGCTCCGGATCGATGCGGGCTTCTTGCTTGGTTATGGCCACCGCAATGGAGATGTCCTGTGGATAGTGGGTTAGGATTTGACTTCCGATGCGGTCTTTCAATGGGGTTACGATGGAGCCCCGGTTGGTGTAATCTTCGGGGTTGGCGGTAAACACAAACTGCACATCCAAGGGCAGGCGCAGCTTAAAGCCCCGTATCTGCACATCGCCTTCTTGCAAGATGTTGAACAGGGCCACCTGAATGCGTGCCTGAAGGTCGGGCAACTCGTTTATGACGAAGATGCAGCGGTTGCTGCGGGGAATGATGCCGTAGTGCAATACGCGCTCATCGGCATAGCTCAGCCTCAGGTTGGCCGCTTTTATGGGATCTACATCGCCAATGAGATCGGCCACGGTAACGTCTGGCGTAGCCAATTTCTCGGCATAGCGGCTGCTGCGGTGCATCCAGTCTATGGGGCAGGCATCGCCCAGCTCGGATATGCGATCGAGGGCAAAGCGCGAGAGGGGCTGAAAGGGATCGTCGTTGAGTTCGGCGTCCTTCACCACGGGAATCCACTCGTCCAGCAGCTCCACCATCAAACGAGCCAGGCGGGTTTTGGCCTGGCCGCGCAGGCCCAATAGGTTTATGTTATGACCCGAAAGAATGGCCCGCTCCAGGTCGGGAATTACGGTGTCTTCGTAACCCAAAACGCCGGCAAATAAGGGCTTTTTTTGTTCGAGGCGAGCCAAGAGGTTTTGGCGCAGCTCTTGTTTTATGGTTTTGGGTGTATAACCAGAGGCTTTTAATTCCCCCAGGGTGGCAGCGGTGGGCTTCATTTGGTGTTTCTTCTTCGGTTGCGGGTGTAGTCTTCAAAAAGGTAATCGCCCAGGCCTTTTAGGCTGGTGTAGAAGGCCCGCCCCTGGTTGGTGCGGGTAAACTCTTCCACAAATTCCTGCAAGTAGGAATCGCGGGCAATCATAAAGGTGGTTATGGGTATGCGCAACCTGCGGCAGGCAGCGGCCATGTTTAGGGTTTTGTTTACGATGTGCCGGTCAAGGCCAAAGCTGTTCTGGTAGTATCCATCCGCTGTTTTCAAGCAGGTAGGCTTGCCATCGGTGATCATAAAGATTTGCTTATTGGGATTTTTCTTGCGCCTCAGCAAGTCCATAGCCAGCTCCAGACCGGCCACGGTGTTGGTGTGGTAGGGCCCTACCTGCAGGTATGGCAGGTCGTGAACGGAGATTTGCCAGGCGTCGTTCCCAAATACGATGATGTCTAAGGTGTCTTTAGGATAGCGTGTGGTGATGAGCTCGCTGAGGGCCATGGCCACTTTCTTTGCCGGGGTAATGCGGTCTTCGCCATACAAGATCATGCTGTGCGAGATGTCGATCATCAGCACGGTGCTGGTTTGGGCTTTGTGGTCGGTTTCCATCACCTCCAAATCGCTCTCGCTGAGCGAAAACCCATCTATGCCGCCTCTCACCTGCGCGTTGCGCAATGAGTCTACCATGCTGATGTGCTCCAGAGGATCGCCAAAGCGATAATCGCGCAGGCCTGCAGAGGGCTCGTCGCCCATGCCCGATAGGTTGGTGCGGTGGTTGCCGCGGGGACTACGCTTGAGCTTGCCGAAGATTTGGTCGAGGCTGCGCTGGCGTATGGCCTGTTCCGTTTTTGCAGAGGGCACCAAATCGCCACCGGGTTGTTCTTCGCGCAGGTATCCTTTGCGCTTCAAATCTTCCACAAAATCGCCCATGCCGTATTCCGGTGTGGTAAGGCCATGCTCGCGGTCGAGCTCGGTAAGCCAGCTAAGGGCCTCTCCCACGTCGCCGCCGGTGTGGAGCAACAGCTCCTGAAACAAGCCAAAGAGGCGGTCGAACGGACTCTTTTCCTCTTCCGGCCCGGCTTCCTGAAAACGAAATCCCTGCATGCTCACAAAGGAACAAAAAAGGGCAGGAAAGGTTCCAAGAAAAAAGCCTCCCGAAGGAGGCTTTTTTTGAAGGTTTTTACAGCAGATTAGTTGTTCAACATAACCGGCATCACCAGCATGAGCACATCTTCTGCAGGGGCAGGAGTCTCGGGCAAAAGAATGCCGGCACGGTTGGGCGCACTCATTTCCAAGATCAGGTTGTCGCTGTCGAGGTTGGTTACCATCTCAATTAAGAATTTGGCGTTGAACCCAATCTCCATATCCTCGCCGGTGTATTGGCAAGTTAGACGCTCGGTTGCGGCGTTGTTGAAGTCAAAATCCTCGGCAGAAATGGTAAGCTCGGAACCCGCTATGCGCAAGCGAATCTGGTAGGTGGTTTTATTAGAGAAAAGCGATATCCGTCGAATGGAACTCAAAAACGCCGAACGGTCTATGACGAGTTTGTTTGGGTTGTTTGTGGGTATAACGGCTTCGTAATTTGGATACTTGCCGTCTACCAAACGGCAGATGAGCTGCACATCGCCAAAGCGGAAGAAGGCGTTGGTGGTGTTGAAGTCGAGTTGAACCTCGGCATCGGACGAGCCCAGCATGTTTTTGAGAAGGTTAAGGGGCTTCTTGGGAACGATAAAGGACCCCGACTCGGCGGATTTGGCATCGTTCCTGCGGTAGCGCACCAGCTTATGGGCATCGGTGGCCACGAAAGTGAGGTTGTCTGAACCCAACTGAAAAAATACGCCGTTCATGGTTGGACGCAGGTCGTCGTTTCCGGTGGCAAACAGGGTTTTCACAATGCCCATGGAAAGGGTTTGTGCGCCCAGCTTCACGGTTTTGCCGTCGGCAATGGCCTGGATGCGGGGAAACTCGATGCCATCGAAGCCGGTGAGGCGGTATTTTCCATCTCCGGCGGAGATTTCAATTCCATAGTTGGCGGTGTCTACCTGAAACGCAAGTGGCATTTCGGGGAAGGTCTTGATGATGTCGAGCAGCATCTTGGCCGGAATGGCGATGTTGCCCGTACTGTCGGTTTTTACCGGAACACGAATGTTGATGGTGGTCTCCAAATCGGAGGCCGATATGCTGAGAGCACCGTCTTGAAGGTCGAACAAGAAGTTGTCGAGAATGGGCAACACGTTGGATGAACTCAACACGCCGCTCATCATCTGGAGGCTCTTTACCAGGGTTGTGCTGGAGACAATAAATTTCATACGTTTTTTCCGAAAGGTGCTGCAAAGATAATGGCCACGCGCAGCGGCATAAGGCCTTCTTTATCTTGTTTTCACTTATTTTTTAACACCTGCACCCCCCTTGGCTGTTAAGAACGTGAGAGGAGCGGTTAAGGGATCGAAGACGAAGTACTGCACGATGTATAGGTCTTTGCGATTGTCTCCTTTGGTGGCGTAGAGGCGGTCTACATCGTAGTTGATGCGGTTCCCTGCCCGATCGAGGTCTTCACCCGGCCCAACAGGCTTCAGGTAGAGGGTGGCTTGCTGGGTTTTGCCTGTGATGTTGGAGACGGAAATGCGGTAAACGGATAGCTGAAGCACAGAGTCGCGCTTGCTGGGACGAATGCGGTTGGCGGGCAGCTCGTAGTTCACGCTGCCGAAGCTCATGAGGTAGGCGTTCATGCGCGCGGTGTCGGTGTAAGGAACCGGCACACGGCTCGGGTTGAGGCGGTAGAGACGGCCCACTCGTTTAGAAGGCCCTTGATTCTCAACCACCACCTCATAGGATTCCTCCGGCTTGTGCACGTTTTCTATCCGCACCCCTGCCAGCTCATTAAAAGGAATGCTGAACACCACATTCGATTTCCACTCGTCGGCCACGGCCGAAAAACGGGTGGTGAGGTAGCCGTGAAAGCCCGGTATCTCCACCACGTAGGGTGCGGCAGATCCTTCGAGCATCATGTAGGTGCCTTCGTAATCCTGGGTGGGCGAACCTACATACAGGGTTTTCACCAATTCATCGCCTTTGTACACCTCGCATTTTACCCCTTCTGCAGACAACAATTTTATAATGTTGTTGTAGGCGGCTCTGCCCACAGGCATGCGCACAGAGAGGGAAGAAAGGGTCTCCAACAAGTTCCGAACGGTTTCGGTACGAGCCGGTGCACCTCCTTCCAACACCCACTTTCCGCCTGCCTGGCGCTCGAGCTGAACCCGATTGCCAAATTTATCGGCCAAGAAAATGCGCGTGATGGAGGCCGTGTCTTTTACCGCAAAGTCAGACAGTTTGCCTTTCAGAGTGGTCTTATTTTGGCGGAGCAACAACCATGTGCTCAGTCCCAACAGCAGCACAAAAGCCGCAAGCACCCATTTGGTTTGTTTTGTCATAAATCAGTCCCGCATGAGTTCGTCAATGATGCGCTCCACAGAGTAGCCCTCGGCTTCTGCCTTGTAGTTGCGCACCATTCTGTGTCGCAACACGCCTTTGGCAACGGCCTGAACGTCTTCAATGTCGGGAGAGAATTTCCCTTTCAACAAGGCATGGGCTTTTGCCCCCACCACCAGAAACTGGCTGGCCCT
>JBEIVB010000209.1:0-2467 GCA_040374085.1 Flavobacteriales bacterium
AGCATTATTCCCCTTCCAACACAATCCGGTGGAATCGTTTCTTGGACACCAACAGGCGAAAACTTTGAACATTACCATGGTGAACCCTCTACCTATGGGCATAACCTAATGGTGGAGAACGGCCAACTAAGGTGCTTTTTTGTAGATGGAAGGGTGTTCGATGGGCAGGGTTATGTAATCGGAAAGCCTAAGTTTTTGCACAGTCAGCTTAGTTCCCCAAATCCAATTCGATTGATAAGTTCCGGTGTGGTTGGGACCCCGGGTAATACACCTCCCGCCGACATAGATCCGGCCAATTCCGATAACGTGGTGTTGGGCGGCAATCAGGTGTTTGTTTTTCCAAAACCGGGTGGAGCGCCCAATGTATATTGGTTGTTAACGCAAGGGGTTCAACAGACAACGAGTATAGGCTCATCACCCAATACCACCATCACCGATAAGGTTTTTTTGGTTGAAATAGACCTTGACCAGCCAAACCCCCGTTTTCCGGGTAGAAGCGGCGTATTACGGAATCCTTTTACCGGCTCCACCAACAGTTGGGATGATGTAGCCGTGGTTTTGCCTTTTGTTACCGTAGGCTCAAATGGTTTTAACCAGGCATCCATAAGGAATTCACAAATTGGTCTTTCGGCGGCAAACCCCATTACAGGAAACCGGAGGGTTGTATTCCAAGACGGAACCAACTTCCAGGTAGTTCTCCTGTCCGGCTCCGGTGCTTCTTTGGAATATCAATCCCAAACCGGAACAACAAATTTGGTTGGGATGTACAACAACCGAAGTAAAATGGCCCTAATTGAAACTCCTACCACGTTGCACATTGCCTTTTCCGGCTCCCAAGCAAGCTCAAACGCCGGCACAAATGCAAAAGGTGTTTTCTTGGTGGATTATGCCACAAATGGCCCAACACCTTCTCCAACCAACATCGCATTCGTGAATACGCCCGGCCTAAATGAAGATTTGCCCGGTGTTGAATTTTCTCCAAACGGCCAATACGTTTATTATAATAAGAATGTTAACCTTTTGCAATCTCCCACGGTACCTTGTTTTGGCCGCATAGACCGATGTTCGGCATCCCCAGTTGCGGATCCCATGGGATTTACTCCCCTTGCCATACAACAGAACTACAAAAATTCCTTTATTCAGATGGGGCGTGATGGAAAACTGTACGTGATTCGCAACAATAAAATTGCCCGCATTGAGAACCCAAGTAGTTCAACGGGCTTGGCCATAAACGAGTTGAATACGGCATCCTTCTCCTACAGCCCATCTAATGGGTTTAATCCCGGAAGCGGCACGGGGGCAAGTGCTGCAGATTACAGCAGATACCAACTCCCTGCTCAGCCGGCAAATTATTTGAGCAATGTTTCGAGCCAAACCATTTGTTCCGGCAACCCGGTGGTGCTAGACTATACCGATGCACCCGCCGGAGCCACCATAACGTGGGTGGGGTCAGATGGTTCTTCTTTTACAGGTAATCCGGTTACGGTTTACCCCACCACAAATACCTTGTATACAGCCTACATAACGGGTGCATCCACCTGCAGTTACCTTCCACCATCCATTGCTGTTTTCATTCAGAATGCTTCTGTAAGCATTGTTCCCTCCAGCGGAGCCAACTGCGCCCTTCTTACACAGAGCTACAGCCTTTCCGGCAATTTTCCGAGCGGTTCAACCATTCAATGGACTGCATCTGGTGGTACGGCAGTAGGACCCAGCAATGGAACTACCTTTACCGTAGATTGGGGCAATAGCCCGGGCAACAACTTATCGGTAAGCGTTTCTGTTGTTGACCCCCAAACCGGTTGCACCAGTTCTGCTCAACTATCCTTGCGGCCCTGCTGCCCCATAGAACCGGGAATGGTTTACCTCAACGGCACCAACACCCCCATTGATGCCAGCACCGTGGCTTGGGTACCGGGGCAATCCTACGCCTTAGACGGCTCCATGGTGGTACCAGCAGGCAGTTCGGTGGTGCTAAACAACGTGCACTTAGCCATGGATGTGCCGGGCAACATCTACATTGAGCCCAATGCAACCCTAACCGTTACAGGGGCCAGCTTGCTTGAAGCCCGCTGCGATACCCTGTGGCAGGGCATTACCGTGGCAGGCTCCCAAAACCTCACCAATCCAACTGGGCCTTATGGCAACTTGATTGTTGACGGTTTGTCGACAATAAAAGATGCCGAAACAGCTGTTTTTTCTAGGAAGGGCGGCCGGGTAAAATTGGAAAATGCTTTGCTCCGATTAAACTATAAAGGCGTTGTTTTAAAGGACTTTAATAATTTAACGGTTCCTTCAGGAGCTGATTACTTTTCTATGGTGGGCACGGAGATCAGCAGCTTGGATGCCAATCAAATCCATACCCACCTTCTGGCACCACACATCGGAGAGAGTGGCCTGGTAGGCATTGAAATTCAAAACGTTCAAACCACCACCATAGGTGAATTTACCCAGCAGCAGGATAACG
>JBEIVB010000083.1:0-10729 GCA_040374085.1 Flavobacteriales bacterium
TAGATTACCGCAGGTAATCTCCAAATCACCCATCACTCAAAGGATTACCGCAGGTAATCTCCAAATCACCCATCACTCAAAAGATTACCGCAGGTAATCTTCTCAAACCCATCCATACTCGCTTTGTGGTAAACTTGTATGTGGACGGATGCGAGCCTAATAAAACAAATCTTTCCATTTCGCTCTGTTTGATGCATGTTGCGCAGAAAAAGACAGGCATTGCATGAGTAATTTCGCAAGCGTGCAGCATACGATAATGGGGTTTACAAATCGAGAAGCCTTGCATAGCCATTAAGGCCGTTGCGTGAGCATTGCATCGGCGGTTTGGTTCACAAAAAATCGGTTCATTTGCATCATGCATACAAAACCAGCCTTCCTTTTCTTTTTGTTGGGTATTCTCTATCTGAATCTTGCAAAGGCCCAAAGCTTCAGTGGCCCCGAGAGCGTGGAGTTCGATTCTACCTCGTCTTGCTACTTCATCTCCAACACCACCTCACACCAAATACTCAAGCGCACACCAAATGGCACCCTGCAGGTCTTTGCCACCCTAACCGGATCGGGACCCCACGGTTTGGAAATTGCCGAAGGGAAGCTGTTCGCCTGCAACGGAGCCTCGGTAAAAGTGTTGAACCTGACCACCGGAGCTCAGATGGCCAACATCCCCATCAGCGGTGCCACTTTCCTAAATGGAATCACGCACATAGACAATGGGTCGGTATATGCAACTGATTTTTCGGCAAAAAAGATCTTCCGCATCAACCCCATTACATACGCCTACAACGTGTTTGTGGCCAACACCACCCAAACACCCAACGGCATCGTGTACGATTTTATAAACAACCGTTTGGTGTATGCCACCTGGGGGGCATCGGCCCGAATTAAAGCCGTGTCGCTTTCCGATTCTTCCCAAACTAACTTGGTTACCACCACCCTATCCAACATAGACGGCATTTGCATGGACACCCTGGCCAACCTCTTTGTTACCAGCTGGGGCAGCAACTCTTTGGTGATGCTGCCGGCGCCCTCCTATGCCCCACAGGTAACCTTGCTGACCGGCCTAAGCAACCCCGCCGACATTTGCTACAACTTTAGGGGCGACACCATTGGCATTCCGAACGCGGGCAACAACACCGTGGTATATTACCGCAGCCTGATCACCGGCAGGCAGCCACAGCTTAAGCGCACCTCAGAGCGATTCACCGGCAACACCCTTACCCTCTCCTACCCCGCCAACCTGTTGTTTTATAACATTTCTGGGGTGCTGGTTCAAGAGCGTACTCTTATGCCCGGCACCCATCATCTGCAATCCGATAACCTGCCCCGGGGCCTATACCTGGTGCGCATCCGCGAGCAGGGAAAAGAGGAGTTGACGGGAACGGTTTATCTTGGACAGTAGGTCACAAAACCTATTTGCGTTCTTCTAAAAAGCTTGCGCAGAGCAGCTTCCAGCCCAACTTGCCGAGCATGGGTTTTGTGATTATAGACGTTCAATCTCTACCTGCAGTACCAATTGCATGGAATGGAGAGGCCAGGCAAACGTGCATTCCGCATCACGAATATCCATGGTTATAAGCGCGCATCAGGTATGTTCATTGGGGGCAACCTCTTGTTCAGAAAACCATCAACATAAAGGGTTCATTCTCCAACCTATATTTGCCCAATACCAAAATCGCCGATGCAAAAATTCATCTTTTCCTCGTTGCTTGTGCTGGGTCTCCTACCCAATCAAGAAACATTGGCTGCCGGACCAGATCCGGCAACGGATTCGGCGGGTGCACGCCGTCGCTACTTCCAATCCTACGTAGGTTCATACCAGCCTGTGTTGCGCGACTATGCCACCTCTCCTCTATTCTATGGCGGCAGCGGCCTTAGCCTAGGCATAGGATGGCTGAAATGCTCGTCCAACCAAGAACGCAGTTTTCTGATGCAGCTGTCCGGCGCATTCACCAATGCCCGCGCACCCAAGAGCGACTTTCTAGAAGCGCCCGTTTCGGGCTACATGATTCAGCTTGGCATGCGTCATCAAAGGCTCTGGGCAATTAATAGACTAAACACCGGCCCATTTAAGGTTAAGGCCGGGGGTGCATTTTATTCCGACCAGAACTTCCGATTGAATACAGCCCTTCAAAACAATGCAGGTGGTCTGGAAAACATAACCAATCTAATGGTGTCTGGCCAAATAAGCATGGACCTAAGCAGGAAATCGGAGCGTACAATTAATCTATTGGTTGTGAAACGCACCTTGCGACCGGTTCAACGCCACCTCAGACTATTGGTGAATGTTGGCGTTTTAAATTTCAACTATCGTCCCGGCTACAGCTACACCTTCGAAAGTGAACTAACCGGAAAGACCGTGAGCTTGTTGTGGATTCTCTCCAATTACAAATGGTCTATGAACGGCTATCGCTTGCACACCGAACTGGAATACTTCCGCCAGGCAAGCAGCGGCAATGCATACAGTTGGTCCTATGTATGGGATGCTGCTCATGTGCCCGGCCGTTTCGAGGCTATGCAATTGGCCAGCCACCAAATTAAATACACGCTTTATTTCCGCACCCGAAAATAATGGCCATGAAAAAATTCCTTCCCATCTTACTTACGGCCCTACTCGGGCTTTCGGCCTGCGAAAAGGCATTGTTTAAGTCCGACCAGGCCTCTTCGGACCCCTTCGTAAACTTCGATTACCTCTGGCAAGAGGTAGACAAAAAATACAGCTACTTTGAGTTGAAGAACCTCGACTGGCAGCAGATTCGCACCAAATACCGTTCCCGCCTCTCCAGCAGTACAACCGAGGAAGAACTTTTTAATGTGCTGGGTGGCATGATCAACGAGCTGCGCGACGACCACTCCAACCTCAACGCACCGTTTAACTTTTCGCGCTACAACCTTCCGCTGAAATCAAAGCCAAACTTCAATTGGAGAACCATAGAGGAGCATTACCTGCCCAACATTTGGTACACGGGTGCTTTTGCCCACGACTTTCTCGACAGCGGACGAGTGGGTTACATTCGCTACGGCAGTTTTCTATCCAACTTTTCTGAAGCTGAGCTCAACTTTGTGCTCAATCGCTACGCCAACACAAAAGGCCTCATCCTAGACCTCCGCTCTAATGGGGGCGGCAGCGTGTTTAACGTAATGCCCATATTGGGCAGATTTGTGGAGGCTCCTGTTGCTGCTGGTTATTTTATAACACGAAACGGACCCAAACACACCGATTTTGGTCCTCGAGAAACCTACCAGATCACCCCTACCCCGGGCACACGCTACAACAAAAAAGTAATGGTGTTGATGGACCGGGGCTCCTACAGCGCCACCACCCTTTTTGCATTGGGTACAAAAGCACTGCCCAATGTGGTTCTCGTAGGCGACACTACCGGTGGAGGCGGTGGGCTGCCCAACGGCGGGCAGTTGCCCAACGGCTGGTCGTATCGGTTTAGTGTGAGTCAGCTCCTAGATTTGAATGGAGACAACTATGCCGAAGAAGGTGTGCCGCCGGATATTTATGCCACCTTCGACTGGAGCGATTTAAGCAAAGATGAGATCTTGGAACGCGCACTCCTTGAGCTGAAATAACATCGGGCTGATTCACTCCACTTTAAACATACATTTACATAAACGGTTTTCAGGCACCTGCAGCGGGTGCCTGATTTTTTTTATTCTACTCTGTTGTAAACCAATTCTCTTTTGAGTGCGTTGGGTTTAGAGTATGTCGATAAAACCATGTTTCCTTTTTATATTCTGCTTGGTGGGCCCTTTCGTGTGGGCTCAAAAACAAGCCAACGTCTGGCATTTTGGAAATGGACGCAAGCTGGATTTCAGCACGGGTGTTCCCGTAGCTGGCACGGGCCCACTTGTAGCATACGAAGGAACATGCTCTTATAGTGATGACAAGGGAAACCTGCTGTTTTACACCGATGGCACCGACAAAATCTGGAATGCGGCCAACCAGGTCATGTACACCCTGCAAGGAACTGGCGGCGGTGCCAGCTCCATGCAAACTTCGGTTGCATTTGAAGCACCCGGCGAACCCTGTGTGTATTACCTATTTACTATGGAACAAGTGGAGGAATACCCTGCCGGGCGTGGGCTTAGATACTTCAAAATAGATATGACCCAAAACAACGGGTTAGGAGCGGTAACCCAACCCTACAGCCAAGTGCATACCCCGTCGTTTGAAGGATTGTGTGCGATACGACACAGCAACAAGCGCGATTTCTGGATCCTCATCCACCAGGGCTCAGATGGATTGGGCGTGTATAAAGTAAATGCATCGGGCGTTTCACTGCACAGTGTTTTTCCGGTATCCAACATGGGCACCAAGGGCATGATTAAAGCCTCGCCCGATGGATTCCACGTCATCACCAAGCCAACCGAAAACGATCCGTTTCAGCCCTATACGCCAACCGCCCTGTTGCTTGGTTTTGATCCGGCAACCGGACAGCTTTCGAATTCGGAAACCCTTACGCTCCCGGAAAACAACGCCCGCTTCGAGTTTTCGCCCGATAGCCGCTGGGTGTTTCTTCCAACCAGCGACGAAATTATTCGATACGACTTATTGGCCACTCCGGTATCTTCTTCGGGCATTTCTATTTTCGGCAACCTGAACTTTAACGGCGGCGCATGCGATACCCAGCTTGGTCCGGATGGCAACATCTACATGGTCTTTGTGGATAACTTACTCTCCGGGGTTAGCAACGTATACCTGCATCGGATTCGATGTCCCAACAATACCAATCCGATTTACGAGCCCAACGTGTTGTTCTATCCCGGACCGAGCACCAATTATGTTGAGTTCATAGGGCTGCCCAGTTTCCCCGCCTATATCTTCCGGAATACACAACCCACTTTCGTTTCCTTAGGACCCGATACCCTATTTCTTTCCGATTATACCGGCCCCATAACCCTCAACGCCCAAAATCCCGGAGCCAGTTATCTCTGGTCCAACGGCGCAACCACCCAAACCATTTCCGTTAATACCCTCGGCACCTACAGCGTAACCGTAACCGGCCCTTGCGGCAGCGGGACAGATCAGGTGGTGGTGGCCAACGCAACCACCAACATTTTGGCAGCGGGCGATTCCTGCGGAGGTAGCCCCTATATGTTTTCCGTTATAAGCAACCGTTCTACCGAGCTGGTGCAATGGAACTTTGGCGACAACAGCAGCAGCACCAACACCTCCAACCAGCCCATTGCAACCCATACCTTTTCCGGGCCGGGTACCTATACCGTGAAAGCCGTGATCAATCAAAATTGCAAATTGGATACGCTTCAAACCCTCTTAACCATTAGCAGTTGTGTCGACACTGGTTTTATAGAAATAAAACTCCAGGGTGATTCCTGCGTCCAAACCTTCAAAACATTTTCTTTATACTCCAACCTCACCATCCAACAGGTGTTTGAGTGGAACTTTGGCGATCCCTTGAGTGGCAGTGCCAATCTGAGTAACGGCCTAACGGCTAACCACACCTTTTCATCTGCGGGAACCTATACCGTGCGTTGCATTGCCGAGATAAACTGCAGTCCTCCCGTATCCATCCTAAATCCTATAACCTTTCCGTGCTTTAATGTTGATACGGTTTACCTCGAGGTAACCATAGCTCCGTGTGAAGTACCTGAGCCCGAGTGCTTTATATATTTCGCCAATTCCTTTACCCCAAACGACGATGCTCGAAACAATGTCTTCGGACCGGTAACCGAATGCAACTTTGAAGTTTTCGATTTTACCATCTTCAATCGATGGGGCGAGGCCATATACACCACCACCGATCCAACCGCGCCTTGGAGCGGCATGGATGGTACCGCTCCGGCACCATCTGGCATATACGCCTATTCATTTAATTACAAGCTGCCGAAGAAATCCTTTCAGTTTACACATGGGTTTGTTAACCTGATGCGTTGATGTTGTTTCGTGATGTGAAGTTGTTTCCCTTGGGGTGTATCTTTCAACCATTTTCCTGAGCATTTTTGCCTTTCATGCAGCTGTTTCATACATCCTAAAGAAACCGTTTACATTTGAAGCGATCAACTTAATGAAGTGAACGAAATCATTTACCAAGACCTTGCGCAAAATGCGATTCGGTTTTCGGTCTTCACCCAAATGGAGGGCGATACTCCCTTTGGAGGATTGGGCTTGAAGTACGTTTCATCGGGTGTGGAGGTGTACTACGCCAACCAACGCAAATACACGCTAAGGCCCGGAGAATGCCTAATTGGAAATGATTTAACCTCAACCCTTGTGCACATCAATCAGCTGGATCCGGTCCGGGGATTGTGCATCGACATTGGCCCGACCATTGTTTCCGAGGTAGCGCAACACCACGACGCACATGCCGGCAATCTGCAGGAGTTCCTGCTCTCCGATCAGTTGTTTGTCAACAAATACTCAGTAAGCAACACCCCCTTGGGGAATGCCTTGGCTGAACTTAGCCAACGCATTACGGCGGGCACCTTCAACACTCAGGAAAGTCAGGAGGAATTGTTTTACCACCTTGCCGAATTTCTCATTTGCGACCAAAGGCTTGTGCTCGATCACATGAGCAAAATGAGGTTCAAACGAGAAAACACCAGGCAGGAAGTTTTCCGTGCCTTGTGGCAAGCCCGAAGCATGATGGAAGAAGGGGTTCAACGCAACCCTTCCCTGGATGAAATCTGTTCGGCCATTGGCATGTCGAAATACCACTTCATACGCACCTTCAAACAAACCTTCGGCCTGGCCCCCCACCAGTTCCTAAAGCAAAAACGATTGGAGCAGGCGCGGGAAGAGTTGATTAAAGGACGATCGCCATTCGATGTTGCCCTAACATTTGGCTACGCCGATGTGCCTGCTTTCTCAAAAGCCTTCAAACTGGCCTTTGGGCTCACACCGGGGCATTTCAAAAAATAGCAACATTGGACAAGAATCCATGAGCTTCCTGCGCCTTTATTTGTAAAAAAAACGGTGTATGCGCTCCAACATCCTCCTTCTCCTTGGTCTGTTCCTTTGGTCTGAAACACACGCTCAGCTCCAGCGAAAAGCTGTGCTGGGTGCGCAATTGGAATACCTGAAACAAGCGGATGTTTCGGGATGTAAAGTGTTGAAAGTCTCCCAAGGTACAGCCCTGGCGCTGAAGCTGCAGGAGAACGACCTCATCGTAAAAATCGGCGATGCCACCTTTGCCTCTTCAGAAGAGTTTGGCACCTTGTTTTCTTCTTATAAAACGGGACAAGAAATAAAGCTCCTGGTGCTGCGTGGAAAAAAGAAAATTGAGTTAAAGGCCCCTCTGCAGGCAAAGCCTTATGAAACCGACGACAACGCTGAAGTGATATACGATGAGGCACCGTATAAAACCGGTTTGTTGCGCGTCATCATCAACAAACCTAAGGGGCAAAAGCCAATGCCGGGTTTGCTCTTTATTCCGGGCTACACCTGCAACAGCATAGACAACCTTCCCGCAAACCACCCCTACAAGCGCATTATCGACGCCTATGTGGATGCCGGCTTTGTTACCCTGCGCATAGAGAAAAGCGGCCTCGGCGACAGCTACAACACCCCGCCTTGCACCTCCTGCGACCTGCTGGATGAAATCGCCAACTTCGAAACCGGGTTAAAGAAGTTAAAGTCGCTGCCCTACGTCGATACCAACCGCATGGTGATTTTCGGACACTCCATGGGCGGCATTGTGGCTCCTGCAGTGGCAGCCAAAAACGACGTGGCCGGTGTGGTGGTGTATGGAACCCTGGCCAAATCGTGGTTCGAATATCAAATAGAAATGTACCGCATTCAAAATGCTTTGGCCGGTATGAATCCCTTGGAGGTAGAGAAATCGGTATTGGAACAATACGATGTGAACTACCGCTTCTTCATCAAAAAAGAGAAGCTGCAAGATTTGGCCAAGGATGCCAAAATCGATTCTGTGTTGCGCAACACTTGGGATTACGATGGGAAGGGAAAGATATACAGCCGCAACGCCGAATATTGGAGGCAGATTCAGGATCTGCCCAGCTTGGAAAATTGGAAACGCACCAAAGCTAAGGTCTTGGTGCAATTCGGAGAGTCGGATTTTCAGGCATTTTCCAAAGCCGACCACGAGCTGATCGTACGCACCGTAAACCACTTTCATCCGGGCAACGCCACCCTGAAAACGTATCCCTTAACCGACCATTACTTTGCAAAGTCGGGAACCATGCAAGAAGCTTATACTATATACAACGATCGAAAATTTCAGGTTCTCTTTGATGCGTATAACCCCGAAGTGGGCCGCAGTGCTGCTCAATGGAGCCAGGAAGTGGTGCAGGGCAAAAAAGAAACCGGAGCAGAGCAGCCCTGGCGCAAACTGAAAACTGCGCCCTATGCGGGAAAACAGGACGACATCACCTTCATAAACGAGCAAGAAGGCTGGTATGTGAACGGATACGGCAGCATTTACCATACCCGCAATGGTGGCGAAACCTGGGAAAAGCAGCTCGAAAAGAAAGGTACCTTTTTCCGGTGCATTGCTTTTATAGACAGCCTAAGGGGATTTGCCGGAACGGTGGGCACCGATTATTTTCCAAACGTTACAGACACCATTCCGCTTTACGGTACCACAGACGGTGGCAAAACCTGGCAAGCGGTGCCCTATAGCGGGCCTTACGTGAAAGGATTGTGCGCCATAGACATTGTGCGAGAGCCCTACATCAACCACGGAAAAACCGATTATAAAATTCACCTCTATGCCGTGGGCCGAGTGGGCAGTCCGGCCAACCAGATGATTTCGCACGACGGTGGCAACACGTGGGTGTCGAATAAAATGGATGCGGTATGCAATATGTTGTTTGATATAAAAATGCTGGATAAGAACACCGGGTTTGCCTGCGCCAGTACTTTGGAAGACATGGAAAAAACCCATGCCCTGATTCTGAAAACCCGCGATGGAGGCCGAACCTGGACGAAGGTTTACGAAAGCAGCCGCCCGTTTGAAACCTGTTGGAAAGTGTCGTTTCCTACAGAGAACGTAGGCTACGCCACCATTCAAACCTACAACCCCGATACTGCCCTGAAGCAGCAACGCGTGGCCAAAACTACCGATGGAGGCGAAACCTGGCAGGAAATCAACCTGGTGGAAGACGCCAACGCCCGCGAGTTTGGCATTGGTTTCATAGATGAGCAACACGGATTTGTGGGCACCATGAAAAGCGGCTACGAAACATCCGACGGCGGCAATTCCTGGAAACCTGTTAACATGGGCAAGGCCTGCAACAAAATACGCATTTACCGGAACGCATCAGGCAAACCTTATGGCTATGCCATTGGGGTAGATGTGTTGAAGGGCACGTTCTAAATAGGCTTGAGTTCGTTTATTTCGAATTTATTATAGGTAACTATTGTTTTGTTGGCTAATACATACACGCTTGTCCTTGGCCAATGGGTAATACCGATGCAATAACGTCTTCTCTTATTTTCGTGTTGTACAGTTTTTCAATGGCCCAACCCACTAAGTCAACAGCCGCCAGGCAACCTGCTGCTGTTCCAATGTTGCCGTGGGTTACCAGATGCTTGTCTTCTAGTACATCCACACCATAGCCTTTCAAGGCTTCAACTGCTGTTGGATAGGTAGTTGCAGAAAGTCCATTGAGATGGCCAAGAGCGGCAATGATCAAAGCACCCGAGCACATGGAACAGATGATTTGTCGCTTGGGGTCAAGACTAAAGCGTTTTAAGTATGCTTCGTCCTTTATGAGATCCCTGGTTCCGGGTCCGCTGCCAAAGAAAACAAGGTCGGCTTCATTGCACTCCTCAATTAGACCGTGAATTTGGAGGTCAAGACCGGATACAGATGTGTGCGTTGCTTTTGTACCCACCATGTGCACTTGAAATTCCGAGTCTCGAAATTTAATTCGGTTGAGTAAATCCCAAGCCAAAAAAACATCGATGTCGGTGAACTTGTCAAAGGCTACAATGGCTGCTTTTTTCATGTTAAAAAGGTTTGGGTGGAGGCGTGGTTAGGTTATACATAACCGTTGAACATTGGCCGAATGGTGTATTCAGTATTGAACAACGTGTTTTCAAAAACTAATGTTCCATGAACCAAAAAAGTGCATTCAGAAGACGAATATACGCTCATTTGGAAGGTGCTGTTATGTGCTGCTCTTCTTCTCATGGTTTCACTAATTTAATGGTTTTATTGTCAACTCTCAGGAAATAAAGACCATTTGATAGATATGAAAAATCCTGTTGCTCAATATTTATTCCTGACCAAATAACCTGTCCAAAACAATTAATTAGTGTAAACATTTCTTTTCGTGTCGTTTTTGTTGGATTGATTTTATTTGAGAATGGATTAGGGAATGCTTCTATCTGGGTGTTTGTTTCGATTGTGTTTTCAATTCCCGTTGTTAAGCAGCCTAATGTATAATTCTGGAAAAAAGACCAAAGTAAATCCGTCGCACTTATTTGACTTGAAACAGGATTGTTGTTCGGGTTACCGCCCGGCCAACTATGGCTGCCGTCAGTAGTGGCATAATGATGAATCTCAACATTACATGAACAGTTATGTATTTTAATGAAATCGTAATTCGTTCCATTGCCATTTAGAATGGTATCTCTCGATTGGCAATTGTTTTTCAGTGCCCATATACTAATGGTGCTGTCCTGTGAGGGAAAATAAGTTGTTGTAAGTGGAGGAGCACCACCCATACCACCATTGTAAAATACAATCGGGTCAACTTTTGAATGGAAATTAATTATAGGTATTTTGTTTGTTGGATTACA
>JBEIVB010000229.1:0-1888 GCA_040374085.1 Flavobacteriales bacterium
AACTGCAAGTCGTCCAACTCCATATTTTTCATATTGGTCATAGTTTGTCAAAAAGTTCTTTGCATTCGGTATGTTTTCAAAAGGTTGGTCACCTGTATATTTCAATACTTCTTTGTCAAGATTTAGAGCATAAAATTCTTCTGCGTCATCAATTGTAAGTCTTCGCAAAATTGTTCTTTCAGTTTCTATGTAAACTTGTCTTCTCATTTTTTAATCGTGTCGTCTTTTAGCCTGACCGCTAACTATCCCATCTCCGCACCATTTCGCATACATTCCCCCAATCGGTTGTATACCCGCAACTTTGGTTCTCATATTTTCTTGCCGGTTATGGTTCATTAGCCTGCTCAACCTTTGAAAAGGTAGACAATTTTGCCATGGTAAAATGTACTTACGTTGGTGTAAGTCGCCGTTATTGTGCTGCAGCTATACCCAGGAAGGTCCTGCCTACAGCCCAAGTCTGTATGCTCTTTTGGAAAATGGGCCGCATAGCTTTTTCTCATGCAGTGCAGAGTTGCGGGTTTATTTATGTGGTCCTTTCGCAACGCCTATTCAATATCGTGTTGTAAACTCAGCTCGTCGTATGGCTCATCGGCCGTTTTTCCTTTTAACGCGTTCACAAGCGGCTTATGGGCCTCACAATACGAGGCCTAACAAATCTATTGCTTTTTGGCATAAAGGATGAGTCCGTTTTTTTCTTTTCCTGGTTCAACTGCAAGGGTTTGCTTTTGGTGTTGATGGGGGCTGGAGCGCCCTGTTTGCGGGGTTGCGCATTCGGCTGTGTAGCAACGTGGCCTTGATTCATGGAACACGAAGCGAAGCTTCGGGTTAACGGTGCTGGTTAAGGAGCCCTCAAGGGCAGGAGCGCGAAGTAGAACTTCGCGCGTACACAAGGAGCGGAAAGCTCAGCTCTGGCTTGTGCCTAATGCCCCTTTTTCTGCGCACATCAAACTCTTTCGCCTCCGGAGTGTTGTATGCCCGGAGGCCACGCTTTGTGGCGTACCTTTGTCATGCACATGGAAGTTTGTCCCAGCCCTCCCATCTCGGTTCTTGTTGCCGACACCGCCTTTCTCATACGACGGGGTATGGTGGCCTTGCTCGAGGGTGCGCCCAACATACGTTGCGCCGGAGAGGTGGCCGATACCCAGGCTCTGTTTGACGCCCTCGAGACCCGAAACGTGTCGGTGGTGGTGATGGATCACTGCGGGCAAGATTGCTTTACCCTGGAGGTGGTAGAAGAGGTGCGTGCCCGCTTTCCACACCTGGGCGTGTTGGTGATCAGCCAAGAGAAATCGCCCGAGGCCATACGCAGGCTGCTCAATACGGGCGTTAACCACTACCTGCTGAAGGATTGCGATGCCCAGGAGATTCTGGAGGCCATAGAGGCTTGCGCACGCGGAGAACGGTATTTGTGCGGGCAGATTGTGGATGTGTTGCTGGAGAAGCCTCAGGATGCCCAGCATTGCCACAGCGCGGGCATCACCGAACGCGAGATGGAGGTGATTCGTCAATTGGTGCAAGGCCGAAGGCCCCGTGAAATTGCCCACATCCTGCACATCAGTCCCTACACGGTTAGTACCCACAAGAAAAACATCTACCGCAAGCTGGGCATTGGCAGCGGCAGCGAGTTGGCCCTCTACGCCAGCCGCTCGGGCCTTGTAGAAGCCTAAGCAGGCCTCTGCCCCAACCGGCTTTTGCTCCCTGGGACCCCTTGCCAGAGCCCTATTTTATGGGCAGTGTGCACTTTGGCCCGAATCTTGCTTTGGGCAAAATTCCGTTATATTTGAAACTCAAACACGCCTCTCCTTATGAAGAACACCCTCCTCCTTCGATCGCTCACGCTTGTATGTGTGGGTCTGCTCTTTCTTACAGCTTGTAAGCAAGAAGAAAC
>JBEIVB010000095.1:0-8679 GCA_040374085.1 Flavobacteriales bacterium
CTCTTTTTGCTCTTTCCTCCTGTGCTACTTATGCTCAATGTGCTGATTCCTCAGATGCCAGTTTAGATGAGACTAAGGAATGGATTGTGAATAAAATAAATTCAATTGGAGGTAGAATTTTGCCCCCTACAAAATATATTTCTCTCTTTAATGGAGATCAATTTACAGTTTATGAATTAGGTATCGACAGCAACCTCGATTTGAAGGATACTCTCTATTGTTTTCAAATTGAAATACAAGACATTGACTTAAACAAGCTGGCTATAAGAGAAATAAGCAAAAATGGAAGGTTCGGTCTTTCTATTGAATCCTTGATTGGTAGTTCCAAATTAATAACTCCTATTGTAGGGCCTATTAGTGGCGTGGGGTTCGAGATAATTCTTCAATCTGATGATCCAAATATGTCTAAAAGGATAACCAAAGCTTTAAAGCATGCAGTCTGCATTGTTTCAAGTGATCCAGCTAAAAAAATCAAATCGAAAGAGAAATTCTAGATGAGATTGTTGCTTCTTTTAACGGCAAAACCGGCGGACTTCTGGCTCCCCTTTGTCACGCCGAAGTGCGGGCACCCTTAAGTCCCTTTGCCGACCGGGTGCAGGAAATACACATTAAGGTGATTCACGCCTGGATTGAGTATTTGGAGGATAAGTTGGGCGGGTAAATTCGGTTGCTTGCTTTCTTTGGAAGTTCGGGTAGGCAGGCTATTTCAGGCTGTTTTTTTTTATAAAGATGCTATGCTGTTGGGTTGGAAAAACCAAAATGGGACGGAAGCGTTTTATTATGTTTTGGATAGCATCTTAAAACAAGGGTTTAAATTGTTTCATAAATTGAAGACCATGAAATGGTTGATGTGCAGCCATGCAAGCCCGGATTGCATCTGCTGCACTTTAGAAACGCATTTGAGATAAAATATATTAAGAAAAGAGCCTTTTTCATGATTTTAAAATGAATTTAATTATGCATAATCTAGGTTGAATATTTGTCGAAACGTTAGGTTTTCCCTCAAAAACAACAGATCCTTGATGCCATGTATGATTAATCCTGCTTATATGGTTAATATCTCCTGAAAGTACTTTTGAGCAAAAGAAAATACTGTCAGACAAGGTGAAATTACTTGATACATACCCGTTAATGTATATTGGTTTCCATTTTTGATCCTCAGCTTCGATAAATTTTATTAACATATTACAATATGCATTTTCTTTTTTCGAGCTTTCTCCAGTGCATGTAAATCCGACGACTTTGCATAGTCTTCCATTAATAGTGTCGAATCTTAGATAAGATTTACTGATAGGATCAATATGCCCTTGATTTTCAGAATTAAAAAACGACGGATACGAATCATCAATCATCCACTTTCTACCACCAATCTGAATGAACACCTTTCCATTCGACAAGGGTCTCCTGCGAAACTCATCGGTTTCTTTGCGGCAGCCCATCATCATGGTGATTAAGAAAAGCACTGCAACAAATGTGGGAATTGGCCTCCGGGATGCAGTATGATCGAAATTAATTTTGAGCATGTTTCTGTCTTTTTGTGTTTATTGAAGGTAGTGATAGGAAAAGTGCGACAAGTCGATAACAGACTTTTTCGGCCTGTGATTTGGTGTACTCCTGAATACAGAATGCACCCAAGGGGTGCATTCTGTATCTATCCGATTAAATTTTCGAGGTAAGGGTAGTATTAAATATGGGTAGGAATAAATGGGTATCATCTGCATTTCTTTATACCGGTTTTTCGGTAGGGAAGTGCCCTTTTGGCACCCCCCGCATCTTAAATTATGGCATTCAATTTTGTAAGAAAGGATAGGTGTAAATGTTTGGAGTAAATGGGTATTAATGTTGTATGACTATTTTTTGGCTTTGGGTTTCCTGTCCATCCGAAACGCGGAGTATGTAGGTTCCGTTTGGAAGATCAGCCGTTTCTATACGTACTTCAGACAGATGCTTACCCAAGGACTCCTCTAATACCGGGGTACCCAAAACGTTGATGACCTGATAACGCAATACGTCTTGGCCGGGTTGGATTCCTGTAAGGGTGATGCTCTGATCGGCCGGGTTGGGTGCAATGGTAAAGGTGAGGTTTCGTGTCGCAACCTTTGCTTTGGGTTTCTGTGGATGTTGCAGAGAATCGAGGAAAGCAGACAGCCATTCTGAGCCCGTTTCATCCGAGGCGCCGGAGGCGGCGTATCGTCCGGGGCACGGTTGTATCTGATCAATTCGGGCTACAAACTGCGCGCCACTCTCGGTTTCGAAACCCGGCTCAAGTGAGACGGAGTATTGCGATACAAACTCTACATTTCCATTACTGGGAACCACCACCGGTCCGCACACATTAACAGGATTTTCCGTTGGTTCCGGGCCTGCAATGTTCGTAACCGAGTTGGCAAAGGCTTCGGTAACGGTGCAGGAGGGACCATATTTCTCTACGAAATTGCCGGCTTTTATATTGCCCGTAGCTCTATAATCTCCGTTGAATACAAACTCTTTCTGAAAGAGGAGATTGGATTTTCCTGCCACTTCCTCCATCACCCAACTTATGTTTTGATCGGTTATTTCTACATGGCTTTGGTTTTGATTTGGGGCATACACCACATCGAAATGGCTGATGGTATGAAAGGGATCCCAGATTCGAGCTTGCCCCCTAAACAAATCGTGGGTTTGGTATTCGGAGCTGCTTGCACTGGTGTAGTTGCTTTCGAAGTTTTTGAATCCGGCAGCGCTGTAGGTGGGTATGAAACAATATTTTTTTGCGTAGTTGTTCGGTTGAAAAATAAAATTGCAAACTCCACTTAAGTTCATCCATCCAAGATTCAGCCAAGTATTTTTTATCGTAAACATGTCATTTCTATAAGAACCGGCAATAACATCATAGCTTATAGGTGAATACCAAATGTTTCGCGGATCGCCGATTATACCAAACTCAGGTAAACACGAAAGAAACATTTGATCGTGGTCTATAACCCACCCAAGACTATTTTCTCTGAGGGCCCTGATGGATAATCCTGCAGGGTTTCCGGCTTGCATGAGGTCGTCACCCGGATACGTTGTGCCTTCGTTTTGCAGCATACCGGTGCGCGATCCATTTGTAATGGCAATAAGCTTGCAGGAAACCGGCCAGGTAGACATTTCGGGTCTGCTTAAAAATGTGGTCCGTTCGGGTGCAGGTCCCGCCAAATGAAGATTTGACCAAAACGGTTTTTTTATGCTCGCTTTCAGCATCTGCAAAGGAGCAGGAGAAATAAGCTTGTAGTATTTATTTTTGATCTCCTCAAATCGATCCGGCACATCGCGAAGAAGACATTGCATTCCCATGTTGATGTTGGCTCCTAATTGCGGTGAGTCGAAGGAAATGAACTTAGATACCCACCCCATCTTACCTTCTAGCTCAAGGCCTTTTATGGCAAAGCGCGAAACCAATCCGCCCATGCTGGCGCCGCATACCACCATTTTTTCACTGGAGCCGTTTTCTTCCAGCTCCGCGTGGATGTACTCCAGGGCTTGTTTCAGGCAAGACGCATTGTGCTCAATGTAGTTCTGCCCAATGTGGAAATCTACATACACAATGTCAAAACCATTGTCGTAGAGCTGATTGAGAAGGTTGGGCAGTTTCTCTATGCGCATGGCATCCTGGGGCCGTTCATCTCCTAAGCCCATGGCATCAACACCCGTAACCAGGGTTGCCCAGTTGAAGTTGGAGTAGCCGATTCCCATTGAATGGTAACTCGGATCAATCGAGTTTAAAATTTGCGTTCGGTAACCTCTAATGGCTTCACTTGAAGAACCATTTAATTTTAACAAATAATTATATAAAGAAACAATATTGATTGTTTGGCTATTATCCTCGAATGAAAGTCCCTCAACAAATACGAAAGGTTTTTTGATATGCCCATTTGAATTGCAATTCAGTTTGTAAAATACGGTTGCGTAGCCAGTATTATATTGGTTGGAAGTGGAAGGAACGCTGGTAGTTGATGAATTGGAATATTCCGATAGGATTTCATTCGATTGAAAGGTTAGGCTTTGGTCATAGGGAACAAATTTTCCGAATTGAAACGGTCCTGAAAAGGCAAATTTGCTAAAGAAAATGAAGATTAAAAAAATATTTTTCATGATTTTAAAAGGAATTTTATGGTTATGATTTTAGGTATTGAGTTAGGTGAGTTGTAGGGCTTTCCCTCAAAAGAAATCATTCCTTGATGCCACGTGTAGTTGAGGCGATGAACCTGGCTTATATTACCTGAAAGTATTTTTTTGCAATTGAAAATACTATCTTGGATATTGAAGTCTGTAGATGCATGACCATATACTCGAATTGGTGTCCATGAACCCTTCACTCCTTCAAAATATTGAATTGAAATATTGCATGAGACATTTTGTTTATCCTCATTTTGGCTTATACAGGCAAATCCGATAGTCCTACAAACTTTCCCATTTACGGTGTCAAAACCAAGGTAACCTCTACCCAGTGGATCGATTTCCCCCTTATTGTCACTGCTAAAAAACGAAGGATACGAATCATCAATCATCCACTTTCTTCCACCGATCTGAATAAACACCTTCCCATTCGAAAACGGCCTGCGGAGAAACTCATCGGTTTCTTTACGGCAGCCACTCATCATGGTAGAACACAGAACGAACATCATCAGAAAGCTCACAACAGATGTTTTTGTGTTTCCTGAATTGCTTCCGGGAGTTTGCAAAGAGTGGGCCAAGGAATGGAAAGGTGTTTTCATGGTTGAAAGGGTTTTGGTTTTCGTCTTTTGAAAAGAGTTTTTTTTGAAGGTGATGCCCAAAAAATCAGTGGGCTTATTTTTTCTTTAAGCCCTCCAGCTCTTTATGCTGTGCGATGACATAAAGGGTAAGCTCTTCGATTTTTTCCATTTGCATGCGGAGCAGGGCTCCTACATCCATGCCGGAATTTTCGATCTCGGCTGCAGAAGGTACATTGGGCAAGTGGTGTTCTTCTTTTATGGTGGCTTCTACTTCCTCCAAAGGCTTTAGGCAGTAGTCTTTGTCGAACACGTAATCGCACCAGCTCCAGGCCCCGGGTGTAACCACAACCTTGCAGCTTCCCACTCGGCCATTTACCGTTAGGCTCTCTCCAATGAGGACACCTTTTTGGGAGTCGGTGGTGATGATGAGGCGGCCGTCGGGGTTGTTGCCGTGGAATTTCAAATGTCCATTGGATCCATCCATGAACACTTCGAGGTTTTCGTCTGGGTAATATGGATGACTGAAGCGGCTGCTGCCTTTAACCCGGAAGGCATTGTTTGCGCCTTCAACATCTAACAGGTATTCCGGTGCGTTGGTGCCTATGCCCACGTTGCCACTGGCAAAGTATGCGTTGGCTCCGTTTTTGATCCAGGTGGCCAGTTGGGTGTTGCCTTGGAAGTATTGGTTAGCTGTTATTTTCGGTGTGTATAGATCCAAGATGCGTGCTTGTCCCGAAACGTCGAGCATGGATTGAGGTTGATTGGTTCCAATGCCTACACGAACTCCCTGGCGGCAGATGTACACATCTTGGCTGTTCGCACTCCAGTGCGGCAAGCCGGTGGTTTGCTCACAAGGCACGTCGGCGTAAATCTGCTCGAACAGTTGCCCGGGTGTTCGCTTGCGAAACTTACCATCTCCATCCACGCCAACCCAGCCTTCAAATCCATCCGCGTAATCATATTTTATCAAATCTCCGTGTAATTCTACCTCTCCATCTATGCGGGCTCCATCAAAGAAGTGGGCGTTGCCTCCTTGTACCTCAAACTTGTCAACGGGATCCGCTACCCCAACGCCTAATTTGCCGGTGGTGCTGGCATCGCCTTCAACGGTGCTTTTTCCAAGTAGTTTGCTGTTGGCGCCCATTCGGATTACAGTTGCAGAAAGCGTATCGGTAGCGAAGTCTTCGGTTGATACGTTGCCGGTTATCGTAAGATCATTATCAAGGAGCAATTGTCCTCTTACACGAAGATTTCCAACGATGTCTACTTTTTCTGTTGGTGCTTGGGTTCCGATGCCAATGCGTCCCGGATTTAAAGCAAACACATCGTTGCCGGAACGGTAGAATCCCGTTAGGTTTCCGATGTGGGTGAACTGCCCGTTTCCCCTTATGACTTCCATGTTGGAGCCGCTAAAGGAAAAGGGCATCAACCTGCCCTGAGCGTTGTACCTCATCAAGCCGCCTTGAGCAGAGCCGGCAAAAGGCGATAGGATAAAGTTGCCCTGCTCATCAATGACCATCCTGTCTTGGTTCTGAGTTCTTAGACGTAAGGATTGGTTTCCCGTGGTACCAATGAATTGGTTCGGATCCGGCTGGTTGCCCTGAAGCGACCAATTGTTTTGTGCTTGTGCGCCTTGGAACAATAAGATTCCAAGTGCAGTTTTAAATAAGAATTTTGTTTTCATGATTATGAGATTATATGATGCGACAATGTTAAGGCCAACCACTACCCCTTGTCAAGACATAAATCCAATTTCAATCAACGAAAACGTTATATTTGTTTATGTATGTGTAATACCATATTGTTTCCATAATGTATTAATCTCTTTTCGTCATGCGTTTTCGCGCTAAATAGAAGGGATGGAAACAAGCACTCATGCAATGCAATGCTAGATGCTCTTACTTTAAGTAGAATCGAAAGAATGGCCATGAAGTGTCAGTGAAAGATCCAGAGCTACGGATTTGGTCTTCCAAGTAAACGTGCACTTTTCAGGTGGAAAAAGGCCATGTATAGGATAAACATGGAAAGGCGTTGCAAGTGCCTGCCGAATTTAATAATCGGCGCGCAGGGTAAGCATAAAGTTTCGCCCCGGGGCCGAAATGCCCGAGGCAAAATAGCGGTAGTTTCGATCGAGTATGTTTTCTAGAGAGGCTTGCAGTTGCAGGTATTTGCCGAGTTGGAAAGTGGTGCGCACATTCAGTGTCCACCAAGAGGGTGTGCCCTGCGCTGTGGCGTATTGAGGGTTGTCTTCGCCCAGCATATTGTATTGGCTTATGCGTTTCCATCCATTGAACAAGGAGAAGAGCTCTGCTTTAAAGAACCCCGATCTGTATTGGGCAGATAGCTTGCCGAACACAGGCGGGATGTGGTCGAGGGGATAATCGGTGCTATCGGTTTGTATTCTGCCGTAGGTATAGGTAGCTGTGGCAGAGGCCGAAAATTTGGGGGTAACATCGGCCCAAATGCCGGCCTGTGCTCCATACAAGTATGCTTTGCCCGCATTTTGGCTGGCTACTACACGACTGAGGGCACCGTTGTATACAATCTGGCTTTGCCCCTCGTATGAAAAGGGCTGTGTAGTAATGGCGTTTCTATACCAGGTGTAAAATCCGCTGGCTTCTATCCGCAAGCGCTCTGCAAAGGTTTTGGTTATGCCCAAATCAAGGTTGTAGGTGTATTCGGGTTGAAGGTTGGGGTTGGGCACAATGAGGGTTCCGTTGCCCGATTCAAATACTTTGGCCAGGTCGTCTACATTGGGTGCCCGAAAGCCCGAGGCTGCATTCAGTGTAAGGCTCAGGGTTTGTTGAGGGCGGAACACCAGACCCAAGTTTCCATTAACGGCCGAAGATTGTTGTACAATAGACCAGTAAGGAAAGGGAAAGAATGTTTTGTCGGAAAATTCTGCAGCCAGGCGGATGTTGCTGTACCGGATGCCTTGGGTCAGCACCAGACGTTCCGATGCTTCCCAAGCGTGGGTCACGTAGGCGGCCAAAGTATTCATGCGGCTTCCTCCGCTGGGGTAGCGGGTGTTTAGAGGCTGTCGCACCTGGGTGTTGATGTTCTCTGTGAAGGCGGTGGAGGTTAATCGGTTGAAGGCCCCTTCCATTCCATATCGTATTTCGTGCTCTCCCATCTGCTTGGAGGCATCGAGGTTTAGGGTGTATAGGTCGAGGTCTTCCAGTCGGTTGTTGCGGTTGGAGTTACCGAAGCTCCTGTCGTGGCGACTCTCTTTGAATTTCTGATAAGCACCAACTGTTTGCAGACGATCGAAAAGCAAGGTCTTTTGTTTCCAGGTTAAAGAATAGGAACCCATCCAGCGTGTTTCCGGACCATAATACCATTCGGCAAAACGCAACTGTCCGTTGCGGCGATCGGTGAGCCTATCGTAGCGGGGTACATTGTTGGTGGTGGAGAATTGAAAATTTAAGGTATGGGTTATGCATTTATTTTGTTTGACGATGAGCTTGTGCATCATATCCCATTGGTTGTAACCCGAATTGCGTTGGATGTTTGGGTTGGGGTTGTTTACCACCGAGTCTTTTCCATTGATGCGTTGTATGTAGGTGCTGCGCAGACCCAGATTGCCCATAGCCGAGTTTCGGATGTTGCCTTGTCGGAGGTCGTCGAAGAGGCTGTAGGTGAATCCGCCCACATAGGCCACACGTTTGCCTGCAATGGATGTGTGTACGTGGGCAGTTCGCTCGTTGGCGGCAGTGGCATACCGCACAAATGAACCCGCCTTTATAATGGGCTTATCGCCTTGCGCAAAGGAAGGGGTTCGGGTGTGCAGGTGCACCACGCCTCCCAGAGCATCGCTGCCATACACCACAGAGCCCGGCCCAAAGACCAGCTCGGTTCGATCGAGCATATTGGGGTCTATACGAAGAACGTTTTGAAGATGCCCGCCCCGAAACATGGCGTTGTTCATGCGCACCCCATCCACTACAATCAATACCTTATTGGC
>JBEIVB010000070.1:0-13305 GCA_040374085.1 Flavobacteriales bacterium
CATCGGATGTGTCGCGGGTTACCTTTTCATAAAATATAGGAAATATGGCCGAGGAGATGATGAGCGGGTACACCGAATTGGCCCAATCGTACATTACCCATGCTCGGGTATGGTTTGAGGCTGTTCTTTGCATGCTCATGCGTGTTGGGGTCTGTATTCCTTAACCGTTTCAATGAAGGTTTTCACCCGCTCGGGATTCACGTCGGGATAAACCCCGTGGCCGAGGTTGGCGATGTGAGGGCCTCCGCTGAAGGCTTCCAGCATCGCCAGGGTTTCGGCTCTCACCTGTTCGGGATTGCCATACAGCACACAAGGGTCTAGGTTGCCTTGCAGGACCTTGTTATTGCCCACCCATGCACGAGCGGTTTTCGGAGGCATGGTCCAATCGAGTCCGATCACATTACAAGGCAACGCACCAAGCGATTCCAGAGAGAAGCAAGCGCCCTTCGCAAACACCGTAATGGGTACCTCGGGATGTTGCTGGTGAATGCCCTCGCAGATGGTGCGTATTCCGGGGAGTGCAAAACGCTCGTACCACTCGGGACTCAACACACCCGCCCAGGAATCGAAGAGTTGAACCATATCTGCCCCGGCATCAATTTGGTCGAGCAGATAGTTTAAGGTGCTTTTTGTGATGCGATCAAGAAGGGCCGAGGCCAGCTCGGGAGCCTGAACCATCATGGCCTTTGCCACCGAGAACGTTTTTGAGCCTTTACCTTCCACCATGTATGCATAAATGGTGAAAGGTGCACCGGCGAAACCGATCAGAGGAACGCGGCCCGCAAGCGCGGTGCGGGTCATCTTTATAGCATCGAGCAGATATCCATAACCGTTTGCATCGGCTGTGTGAAGCCTGGCCAAATCAGACTCGGAGCGCACGGTAGAAGGGAACAACGGGCCTCTGGCCTCCACCATTTCATAAGGCAAACCCATGGCTTCTGGCAACACCAAAATATCGGAAAAAATAATGGCGGCATCTACGCCCAGCAAATCCACCGGCTGCAGGGTTACCTCGCAGGCAAACTCAGGGTTTTTTACAAGGTTTAGGAAAGAGCCCATTTGGGCTCGTACTGCCCGGTATTCGGGTAAAATTCGTCCGGCCTGACGCATCACCCACACCGGAACACGCTCGGTGCGCTCGCCTCTGGCCGTACGCAACAACAAATCGTTTTGAAGCATGGCGCAAGGTAGGAATTTCGGCGCCGCGCCTCCCTCCTGCCATGCCCGGGTCTAAACAATTGAACCTAAAAATCTTCGGGCGCATCTGTAAAATGTGTACCTTCGCGGGCCTTTTGTCGGAAATGGCCACTTGTCTAACCTCTCCCGAGCCGACACCGGGATACAAACCAACCCCTGATCATGTCTGAAATGATCGAAAACTTCGATTGGAACGCAATCGGAAAAAAACAAACCGTTTACAGCGCGGACGACCGCGCGAAGATGGAAGCCATGTACGATGGCACCCTCAAAAGCATCACGGAACATGAGGTAGTAGATGGCCATGTGGTGGGCATCACCGAAAAGGATGTCGTAGTAAACATCGGTTTCAAATCCGATGGCGTTGTTCCTCTATCCGAACTCCGCTACAACCCCGAGCTCAAAACTGGTGACACCATTGAAGTGTACATCGAAAGCCAGGAAGACAAATCCGGGCAGCTCATCCTCTCCCACAAAAAAGCGCGTGCACTCCGCTCTTGGGATCGCATCAACGAGGCCCTCGAGAAGGAAGAAGTCATCAAAGGATTTGTGAAGTGCCGCACGAAAGGCGGACTCATCGCCGATGTGTTTGGCATTGAGGCCTTCCTACCCGGCTCACAAATTGATGTGAAGCCCATCCGCGACTACGATGTATACGTAGGCAAGATCATGGAATTCAAGGTTGTAAAAATCAACAAGGAGTTCAAGAACGTAGTGGTTTCTCACAAAGCACTCATCGAGGCAGAGCTTGAGCAGCAAAAAGCCGACATCATCAGCAAGCTGGAGAAAGGCCAGATCTTGGAAGGTGTGGTGAAAAACATCACCGCTTACGGTGTGTTTGTGGACTTGGGCGGCGTTGATGGACTCATCCACATCACCGACCTCAGCTGGGGCCGCATCAACCACCCTGAAGAAGTGGTTAAGCTCGACGAGAAAATCAATGTGGTTATCCTCGACTTCGACGACAACAAAAAGCGCATTGCCTTGGGCTTGAAGCAGCTTTCTGCTCACCCATGGGATTCTTTGGATGCCAACCTAAAAGTGGGCGATCAAATAAAGGGCCGTGTTGTTGTAGTAGCCGACTACGGTGCGTTTGTAGAAGTAATTCCGGGCGTAGAAGGACTCATTCACGTATCGGAAATGAGCTGGAGCCAGCACTTGCGCACCGCTCACGACTTCTTGAAAGTGAACGACGAAGTAAGCGCCGTTATCCTGACCCTCGACCGCGAAGAGCGCAAAATGTCTTTGGGCATGAAGCAACTCTCTACCGATCCTTGGGCTGCCGTTCCGTCGAAGTACCCTGTTGGAAGCCAGCACAAAGCAACCGTGCGCAACTTCTCCAACTTTGGCATCTTCGTAGAATTGGAAGAAGGTGTAGATGGCTTGGTACACATCAGCGACCTAAGCTGGTCTAAGAAAATCAAGCACCCATCTGAGTTCTGCAAAGTGGGCGATGTATTGGAGGTAAAGGTATTGGAATTGGATGCCGACAACCGCAAACTCAGCCTCGGCCACAAGCAATTGGAAGAAAATCCTTGGGATGTATTCGAGACCGTGTTTACCATCGACTCTGTTCATCAAGGCACCATTCTGTCTTCCAACGACAAGGGAGCTGTTGTAGGCTTGCCATACGGTGTAGAGGGCTTTGCTCCTGCTCGCCACTTGGTGCGGGCAGACAAGACTACCGCTAAAGTGGACGAGACCTTGGATTTCAAGGTGATTGAGTTCAGCAAAGACAACAAGAAAATTGTTCTTTCTCACACCCGCTTGCACGATGAGGCAGTTGCCGCCGAGCGCGAATCTGCCAATGAGTCCCGCAAACAAGAAGAGGAAACCACCAAGAAGACCGTCAAGAAAATGAAGGACTCTTTGGAGAAAACCACTTTGGGTGACATCCAGGCACTATCCGACTTGAAAAGCGAGATGGACGCCAAAGACCGCGAGAAAAAATAATCTTTAGGTTTTAAATTGCAAACGGCTGCTTCTTAACAGAAGCGGCCGTTTTGCATTTTGGACTCCAACCGGAATTCGGATTCCAAACCGCTGGCACATCACGTTTAGGCCAGACCTCCTATATTTGAGGTATGGCAGCCGAACCGCATCCCCCACTCCATCATCACAACGAACCCGAGTTTGGGCCGGTGAGTTTGGTGGTACTCATCCTGTCTGTATACGTTTTGCTTGCCCTTGTGGTGGATACCTTCTTTGCCTTGCCCATGGAGGTAGCCAGAGTGTTGGGGTACATCGATTCGGGCATTTGCGTGTTCTTTTTAGGGGAATTCTTTTGGCGGTTTTACAAGGCAAAAAACAAGTTAAAGTTTATGCGTTGGGGCTGGATTGATTTGTTGAGCAGCATTCCCACCCTCAGCTATCTTCGTCCCGGACAAGGATTTCGCATACTCAGGTTGTTGCGTTTGTTGCGGGTATTCCGATCGTTTCGGCAATTGTGGGTTTTTCTGCATGCCAACCGCATTCAGGGCGCTTTCACCACCGCAACCCTCATTGCTGTGGCCATGGTTATCTTTTCGGCCATAGCCATATTAGAGGTGGAGACTGCTCCCAACAGCAACATTAAAACTGCCGAAGATGCCATTTGGTGGGCTTATGTTACCATCACCAGTGTAGGCTATGGCGACCGCTACCCCGTTACCACAGAGGGCCGCATCATAGCCGGTGTTTTAATGACCGTTGGCATGGGCATGTTTGGCACCTTCACCGGCTACCTGGCCTCGTGGTTTGTGGCCGAGCGAAAAGAAACGGATGAGGAAAGCGAGCAGGCGAAATAGCGAGGAGAATGAAGGTGTGGGTGGCAAATGCTCCATCCCCAGCGTTCGTCTAAACGTTCATCCAATCTAAAAAAATACATCAACCCATCGTTGAACAAGGCAAAAATCCGCGATCCGTTAAGGGTTGCATTCTTTACATACATTTGTTGTAAGAAATATAGGCCACCCTTTAAAACCGGGAACCATGCAACCCTCCGATGTTCGTTGGAAACAACGTTTTGAAAATTTCCAAAAAGCAATGGCTCTGCTGAATGCATCCATTTTGGTGGAGAATCCCAGTACACTGGAACGTGCAGGTTTGGTTCAGTTTTTCGAGATGGCTTATGAACTGGCTTGGAATCTCTTGAAAGATTTTTTAGAATCGCAGGGCTTTACAGATGTGAACACGCCTCGCTCGGCCATAAAAAAGGCTTTCGAATCGGGCATAATTCCCGACGGGCGAGGTTGGATGGATTTGATGGTTGACCGCAATTTAACTGTTCACACCTACGATGAGCGCAAGGCTCTTGAAGTGGATGCGTTGATCAGGCATCGTTACCATGCATTGTTGGTGGACCTCCATACCCACTTTGAAAAGAAAGCGCATGAATCGTGAAACAGGTCTTTCATCCGAAGACCTCGCAGAAATTTTGTCCATCCTAAGGGCAAGCAAAGAAATTGAGCAAGTCTTTTTGTTTGGCAGCAGGGCAATGGGCACCTTTAGGCGGGGCAGTGATGTTGACCTTGCTTTGGCAGGAAAACACGTATCGCTCTCTGAGATGAATCGCCTTGGAGTGGAATTAAACGAATGCAGCCGCCTCCCCTATCGATTTGATTTGGTGAACCTGTCCAACATGGATGCACAGCCCTTGAAGGAACACATCAAACAAGTGGGCATTCCTCTCTTTACAAAATCATAACATTAAAAGTATAAATCTGCATCGGCCACAAAACCGGCAGGAAAACCCGCTGCTCAGGTTCAATACGGCATTCATAAAATGCGCTCAGAGAGCACAAGAACCCTGTGCTAAAGGCGCAACGATTCTAAGAACATATTCTCTCTGACACAGCAAAGGATTGTTCATAAAATTTGATAACCCATATAAAATACCTACCTTTGCGGCATACATGACAGAAACTACCCAATCGTTTGAGGCTCTTGGCCTTAAGCCGGCTTTATTGAAAGCCATTGCCGCACTCGGCTACCAAACACCAACGCCCATTCAAGCCCAAGCCATACCGGCCCTGCTGCAAAAGCCGGGCGACCTCATTGGCCTTGCGCAAACCGGCACCGGAAAAACCGCTGCCTTTGGATTGCCATTGATTCAGCTTACCGACTTCACCCGTCGCACTCCCCAGGCCCTCATCATCTGCCCCACCCGCGAACTTTGCCTTCAAATAGCGCGCGACCTTACCGGCTTCCTATCTCAAACGCCGGAAGGCCGAGTTACCGCCATTTACGGTGGTGCCAGCATTGAGGGTCAGATTCGCGACCTTCAGCGCGGAACCCAGGTTGTAGTGGCTACACCGGGCAGAATGGTGGATCTCATCAACCGTGGGAAAGTATCGCTTGCCGAAGTAGGCATTGTGGTGCTCGATGAAGCAGACGAAATGCTGAACATGGGTTTCAAAGAAGACCTGGACACCATTCTTTCGAAAACCCCCGACCATAAACACACTTGGCTGTTTTCGGCCACCATGGCCGGGGAAGTGGCCCGCATTGCCCGCACTTACATGCACCAGCCCATGGAAGTATCCATAGGCAAGCAAAACCAGGGTGCAGCCAACATCGAGCATCACTACTACATCGTTCAAGCCCGCGACCGTTACCTTGCCCTAAAGCGCATTGTAGATTATTATCCTGAAATTTTCGGCATCGTGTTTTGCCGCACCCGCGCAGAAACTCAAGAGATTGCAGAGAAGCTGATACACGATGGCTACAACGCAGATGCCTTGCACGGCGACCTGTCTCAAGGCCAGCGGGATGCCGTGATGGCCCGCTACCGTTCCCGCACCCTGCAGGTGTTGGTGGCAACCGATGTTGCCGCCCGTGGAATAGACGTGAACAACGTAACGCATGTGATTCATTACAACATACCCGACGATGTAGAAAACTACACCCACCGCAGCGGTCGTACTGCAAGAGCCGGCAAATCGGGTATAAGCATTGCCTTATTAAACTTACGCGAAGCCAATCGCATAAAAGAATTGGAGCGCCTTACCCACAGCCGCTTTCAGCAAAAACTGGTGCCAAACGGTCCGGAAGTATGCGAAAAGCAGCTGTTCAACCTGGTGCGAAAAATTCACGATGCGGAAGTGCGGGAAGAAGAAATCAGCGACTTCTTGCCTCCCATCAACGCCATGCTGCAAGACCTCAGCAAAGAGGAGCTCATCAAGCGTATGGTGAGCACCGATTTCAATCGCTTTTTGGAGTATTACCAAGATGCGCCCGATTTAAACACCCAGCCTCGCAAGCCAGGGGCAGCCAGCGGAGCGGGGCCTGCCAGAGCCGGAAGACCGGGACGATTGTTCATCAACCTGGGCGAAATGGATGGGCTGCACAAGCTTAGCCTCCGCGATTTCCTATGCAAGACCACGCAACTTGAAAAGCACGACATAGGCCGGATAGACCTCAGAGCCAACTGCGCTTTTTTTGAAGTCGATCCAAGGCTAACCCCTATTGTGAAAGAAGCCTTTGCCCGCAAAGTGAAGTACGGCGATCGGGCCATCCGCATCGACGATGCCGACGGAGCACCTCCGGCTCGCACCCGCACCGAAGGAGGTCGTTCAGAAGGAGGCCGTTCGGAAGGAGGTCGTTCGGAAGGAAGACCCTCGTTTCGTCAAGAAAAACAAGGTAGTTCTTGGGATCGCAAAGGACCGAGCAAGAAAGGCGGATATCCTAAACGTCGTTACGACTGAGTTGAACCTCCGGGACGGAATGCCTGGAGCACTCCCTTTACCGAAACTGCATTCAAAGGTAGTTCCAGCACCACGTGCAGGTAACTGAGCAGCAGTAATGCCACGAAACCGGTGCGGTAATCCACGGCATACAAGGCAACGGAGGCCAACCAAACAAGCAGGGTTACCCAAATCCAGGTTTTGGAAACCTCGTGCCAACGGATGATGCGGGTTTTGGAAAACCAATTGAGGTAATGGTAGGTGTATGCAAACGCTACCAGACGCTGAAGGCGAAGGAACTGTCCTGCATCCAAGGTTCCATGCATGACGCCGCTGATGCGCCCCATAATTTGGGGCAAACGATCGAAGGATGTTGCGGTTATGTGGGCCAGGCTTTGGGGAAGAGCAGGTCGGCTGAAATTCTCAGGTAAAAAGCACACCAACACTCCGAGCACCAGCATGAGTACTGCATTCAAATGCCCTAAGCGGCTTCCGCTTTTTATTGCACCATACCACATGAACAGGGCGGTAAAGGCATACACATGAATCAAGGTTGGTAAGAGCAGAAGAAAAACACCGTATGCGGGCAAAAACGCATAGCCCAAAACGGCTCCGGCTCCGCCCAAGGCTAAGGCAAGTTGTCTTTTAGATTTTGGCAGGAGGGCAAAAACTGCAGCAGCCACCACCGTAAAACCAGCCAGCACAGCAAACACATGGTAGGTCCAATACCAAATGGTTGCATTAAGCAAGGCATGCTTGGGATCGCGGTCCTGGAGGTGCAGCACAACCGCCAACACCACTCCAATAAAACCCAGTCCGGCCAACACCCACCCATCGCTTTTCGATTGCGTAAAATACCTGCGCCGATGCAGCCAGCCTATTTCGGTGAGGTAATGCAATGGCCCCAAAACGGCATAAGAAAAAAGAAACAACTCAAAGGGAATCCAAACCGCCACCACAGCCGAAAGCAACAACAACATAAGGTTGAGGCGATCGATGGAATCAGATTTGGCAAGGGGCATGATAAAAAGGTCGGGCAAAGAATGAACGATGTTTCCTTGAAACTTCTGCCAAAACTACAAGTTTACCCTTAATGATTAAGCCGTTTGATTTTTGTTAATTTGGTGTTGAACTTGAGCCACAAAATTTCATTGATAACATTCAATACCAGCCATTCATGAACCACGAAGAGATACGTGCGCACAATGCGCGCATAAAGGAAAAGTACCTTCTGGATTTCCGTTTAAAGTTTGGAGAAGCCGCACATTACCTCGAGCAATCCGTAAAAAAACTGCTGGAGGAAGACGTGGAAAGTGCCGCTCGGCTTTTCGAAGAAAACCCGGTGATTCGCTACCGCAAAGGAGACCGGGTGCCCCAAGATTACCTTCAATTGGGAAGACTGAAAAAACTGGATTTAGGAGCCAAGAAAAACAACCCCAACGTAAGGGAGCGCGACAAGTTTGAGGTATTCCGGCGCGACCATTATCAGTGCCGGTATACCGGAATAAAACTCATTACCCACCCCATGCTGGAATTGCTTTCTTACCTCCTACCCAGCCAATTCCCTTACCACAATCCACCGCATGGGAGCGATTCGGGAGCCAAGAACACCCACCTGCTGGTATGGGTGCTGTGGCCGAGTGTAGATCATATCCTTCCGGTGAGTCAGGGAGGCCTCAATGAAATGAGCAATTACACCACCGCAAACAGCAAATTCAACATGTTCAAAGGCAACATTCTGAACGAGCATTTGGGTTTGGATTTTGTAGATGCCGGAGATACGAACTGGAAAGGCCTGGAGAATGAATATCAGGCTTTACTGATAAAATTCCGAGAACAAATTCCATACAACCGCTTGGAAAAGCTGGAAACTTGGGCCGCCCTCATGAAATAACCTTTGGCAAAACCGAATCCCAAGCAGAAAACCTTCTGCAGCGGGTTGCCTCAACCAACCTGCTCTGCCTCCAACTCCGGTTGGGGTTTAGGCTGGGCCTTTGCTTGAAACTGGGGCCGGTGGCTCCGAACAATTAGGGCCGGAGCATCGAATGGCCGAATGGTTAAAAACCAAATGGTGAAACCGGCGGTGGAGATGTGCATAAGCTCCAAAAGGATGATCACTTTCCCAGGCAGTCCGGGAACCGAAAAGGGGCTGAAGAAAGAGCCCATTAGAACCATAGCCGCAAGGGTGTGAAAAAAACGAACCGGCTGGGAGGAGAAGCGCTGCAAAAGCCAAAACAAAACTGGGGCCAACACTCCGGGAATAAGGGTGGAAAGAACCACATGGTGTAAGCCCAAGGGTTGGTTGTCCCACAAAACAGGTCCTGAAACAGGAACCCAATCGAACAAAATGCCGGCTTGAAAAAACACCGCGTTAAGTGCCAAGTTTACCAACAAGGCATAGAAGCCAAATTTAAAAGTAGAGATCATGGTTTACTGATATAAGGGTTAACAACAAAAGATACGTTTGCCCTAACAAGATAGTCAAACTCCAGCAACAAATTCCAATTGTTTGAAAAAAAGGCAAAAACCGCTGCCGTTCCAACCTGCCTATCGAGGCATTGCTGTAGCTTTGTTGTTCACTTTTAAAGCATGAAAGAAATTACCGTTACCGAGCTTCGGGACATGCAGGTCAGAGGCGACGCATTTGTTTTGATTGATGTACGCGAGGCTCATGAGCACGAAGCTGCCCAAATGGGCGGCACCCTTATTCCTATGGGTGAGGTAGGCGATCACCTTTCCGAAATTCCAACCTCTGGAACCGTAGTGGTGCATTGCCGCAGCGGGGCGCGCTCTGCCGCGGTCATTAAAATGCTGGAAGATCAGCATGGCTATACCAATCTGTACAACCTCAAGGGAGGCATTATGGCTTGGAGCCGAGAGATAGACCCCAGCATTTCGGTTTCTTAGCACAACGCACCCCATGGAAAAGCAAACGGCCGCCATTGCGGGCGGTGGACTGGTTGGCTCAATGCTGGCCCTCTATCTGGCTCGTGCCGGCTATCAGGTAGAAGTATTTGAGCGCCGTCCCGATATGCGCACCACCCAAGGCTATCAAGGGCGTTCGATCAACCTGGCTTTGAGCGACCGTGGCTGGCTCTCGCTTAAGGAGCTGGGCTTAGAGGAGCGCATTCGCGAGATTGCCTTGCCCATGCAGGGTCGCATGCTGCACCAACCCGATGGAACGGTAACCTTTCAACCTTATGGCAAAGGAGAACAGGCCATCTACAGCGTAAGCCGCAGCGCCATCAACATGGCCCTTATGGATGCAGCAGAAGCCCATACTTCCGTAACCTTTCATTTTGAACACCGCTGCGAAGCCGTGCAGTTTGACGAGCGCCGAGTGCGGTTTTCGGGTCCCGACGGCAGCACCCAAACCCGTAACCCAAACCTAATGTTTGGAGCCGATGGGGCTTTCTCGGCCACCCGCCTCTCCAAGCAACTGGGCAGCGATCTTTTTCAATATCAGCAATACTACATAGACTGCGGCTATAAGGAACTGCACATACCGGCCGGACCCAACGGAACCTTTCTGCTCGACCCAAATGCCTTGCACATCTGGCCTCGCGGAAAGTTTATGATGATTGCCTTGCCCAACCCGGGAGGAGACTTTACGTGCACCCTTTTCTTTCCCTTCGAGGGTCCAAGCGGTTTCAATACCCTAAGTACACCCGAAGTGGTGATGCCCTTCTTTGAGGAGCACTTTGCGGACGCGGTGCCCCTTATGCCCACCTTGCTGGAGGATTTTTTCCGCAACCCAACATCCAGCTTGGTTACCGTTAAGTGCTTTCCGTGGGTGTACCAAGATTGGTTTGGTTTGATTGGCGACGCAGCCCACGCCATCGTTCCCTTTTTCGGGCAAGGCATGAACTGTGGTTTTGAAGACTGCCGCGTGTTGAGCGGCCTCATTTCAGACCACCAGCACAACTGGGGTGCCATTATGCCGGCTTACGAAGCGCTGCGCAAGCCCGATGGAGATGCCATTGCCGATCTCGCCATTCAGAACTTCGAAGAAATGAGCAACCGTGTGGCCGACCCTCGCTTTTTACTTCAGAAAAAAATCGAGGCCTGGTTTCACGACCGCCATCCCGATTCCTGGATTCCCGCATACACCCAGGTGGCCTTCAGTCCAAACATCCGCTATTCAGAGGCACTGGCCAACGGAAGGCGGCAGGAAGCCATTATGCAGGAAGTGCTGGCATTGCCGGGCATAGAGCAGAATTGGCAAACTGAAGCCGTTGAGCAACTCATGCGGGAACGCATAGAGGTCTAAAAAACAATTTCGGTTTTCAGGTGTTTGTGTAAGCATGTCGTTGGCCCAAATTCGAGTTCCGTTCCTTCTCCTTTTCTTTTTTATTGCCGGAGCCCACTGCGTGGAGGCACAAGACAAGTTTACGGTGAGCGGCTATGTGAAAGAGGCCGAGACCGGTGAGAGTTTTATAGGAGCAAGCATATTCAATCAGGCCAACACGGCACAAGCTGCCAGCACCAACACCTACGGATTTTACAGCCTTTCTTTAATACCCGGCAACTACACCCTGGTATTCCGAGCCTTGGGAAGGGTTGATGAGGTTCGACAGATAACCCTCAAAGCAGACCAAAACATCTCCGTAGAACTTCGCAAAAAAGTCATTGAAAAATCGGGTGTAACCATTACCGCTGAGCGCTCTAACGCCCAGATAGAGAACACCGAGATGGGCCGAGTATCCTTAGCCGTAGATAAAATTAAAACCCTTCCGGCCTTTATGGGCGAGGTGGATGTATTAAAGGTTTTGCAGCTTACGCCCGGAGTAAAAAACTCGGGCGATGGCAATGCGGGCTTGTACGTGCGCGGCGGAGGGCCCGATCAAAACCTCATCTTATTGGACGGAGCCCAGGTGTACAACCCTTTTCACTTGTTGGGATTCTTCTCTTTGTTCAATGAAAATTCGGTTAACAACCTCGAACTAATAAAAGGCGGTATGCCGGCAAACTATGGTGGTCGATTGGCATCTGTGCTCGACGTAACCATGCGCGAAGGCAACCTAAAAAAGTGGAAAGTAGATGGTGGCTTGGGGCTTATCTCTTCGAGGCTTACCATACAAGGCCCCCTAAAAAAAGACACCAGCTCCATCATCTTTTCTGCCCGCAGAAGCTATGCCGATGTGGTGGCCAGGCCCCTGCTCAACAACATTGAACGGGCCAAGCCCTTCCGCAATTCGGGCATCTACTTCTACGACCTCAACCTAAAACTAAACTACCGCATCTCCGACAAAGATCGCTTATTCTTGAGCGGATATTTTGGGCGCGACAAATTCATTTACAACAACCAGCGCACCGGATTTACCGTGGAGATGCCCTGGGGCAATGCCATAGCCACGGCACGCTGGAACCACCTCTTCAGCCGCAAACTCTTTATGAATACGGCGGTCATCTTCACCGACTTCAGTTTTGAGTTTGCAGGAAAACAACAAGATTTCGATGCGCGTTTGTACAGCGGCATCCGCGACTGGAACCTGAAAGTGGATTTGGATTATTACCCCAACATCTTACATCGTGTAAAATTCGGTGGGCTCTACACCTACCACCGCTTTACCCCTTTCAACACCTCGGCACAGCAAGGAGAAGTGAAATTTGACTTCGGTGCGCCGGTTCGTCTATTCGCGCATGAAGTGGGCCTCTATGCCCAAGATGAATTCGATTTGGGCGACCGTCTTCGCATCAACGCCGGCCTTCGCTACAGCATGTTTCAGCACGTTGGGCCCTTTGACCGGTACATAAAAGACGGCAACGACATCACCGTTGATACCGCCCGCTATGCAAACGGACAAAACATCAAAACCTACCATGGGCTTGAACCGCGTTTGTCTGTTCGTTTTGCTTTGGGCGAACACAACAGCATAAAAGCCTCCTACACCCGCAACTACCAATACCTGCACCTGGCATCGCTGAGCACCTTAGCCTTGCCTACCGACCTTTGGATACCCAGCACCTCCATCATACGCCCACAGCGTTCCGACCAAGTGAGTGCGGGTTACTTCCACAACTTCTTCAACGACATGTTTGAAACCTCTGTTGAAGTGTATTACAAAGACATGCGCAACCAGGTGGAATTCAAAGAAGGCTACCTGCCCGAGAACAGCGTAAAAGACAACAACGACTACGCCTTCACCTTCGGGCGTGGCGAGGCTTACGGAGTGGAGTTTTTCATAAAGAAAAAGTATGGCAAGCTCGACGGTTGGATTGGATACACCTGGTCTAAAACCCTGCGCACCTTTCCCGAGCTCAACCAGGGCATGACCTATTACGCGCCCTACGACCGTCGCCACGATGGGTCGTTGGTATTGTCTTATCATGCATCCAGCAAATGGACCTTCGGATTGGTGTTTGTGTTTGCCACCGGGCGGCCCATAACCTTGCCCGAACAGCGCTACATTCTGGAAAACCGCATTGCCAACCAATATGGCCC
>JBEIVB010000010.1:0-45877 GCA_040374085.1 Flavobacteriales bacterium
GACCAGATCATGTATGGAGGTACGCCGGTAAAACAAGAAAAGCTGGTTTACGTACTGCTCAACAAACCCAAGGATTACATCACTACTGTAGACGATCCGCAAAAGCGCAAGACCGTTCTAGACCTGGTGCGCGATGCTGCCCGGGAGCGCATCTATCCCGTTGGCAGGCTCGACCGAAACACAACCGGACTCCTCTTGCTTACCAACGACGGCGACCTCACCAAGATCCTCACCCACCCCCGTTACGAAAAGCAAAAGCTTTACCACGTAGAGCTCGATAAACCACTTCACCGCGACGATCTGCTTCAGATCCGCAAAGGCATACACCTCGATGATGGTCTAATTGAAGTGGACGATGTGCAGTACGTAGAGGGAGCATCGAAACAAGAAGTTGGCATTTCTCTGCATTCCGGCAGAAACCGCATTGTGCGTCGAATCTTCGAGCATCTGGGGTATTTTGTGAAGAAACTCGACCGCGTGGCCTATGCCGGTCTCACCAAAAAAGATCTTCCTCGCGGGAGGTGGCGCCACCTTACGCCTGCAGAGGTGGCCCGCATAAAAAAAGCCTGATGATGGGTAGGAGAGCCATGTTCACCGCGGGCTTACTCCTTGTCCTACTCTCCGGAAATCACCCGGCGAGCGCGTTCCCTTCGCTTTCTCCGCCGGAATGGCGTTGGGTACTGCGCCATCCTTTTGCAGCACACAAGGCATGGAAAGTAAGCCGCGAAACCATACGAACCTGCTCTGAACGGAGAGGAAAATATCCATTGGACAGCGCACTCTCGGGAGGTAACCTCGACGCCTTTCGACATGCATACTGGATGGCACGGTTAACCCAACGCATCGGAGAGAGAAGAGCGAGAAACTTGGGAATCGCACACGAAAAAGGCAATTACCGCATGTTTCAAAAAGGCAAACTCGAAGAAGGCATGCGTCCCGACTCGCTCTCTTCGGTAATGGATCTACAAAACAATGAATGGGGTATAAAAATGGGGAAAGAAAACCCCAAACTCGTGCCTCAGCAAATATCGGATTTGGTCATGCGCGAGCTTCTTGACGGAAAGGGCATAAAACTCCTATGCAGTATGGACGGCGTTTGGCTCGATTGCAACCAAAAGCCCATTGCCCTTTTCGCGTATTCCAGGCGTTGGTACATACCTTTTTGCTTAGTAGCTACTCCATAGCCTTTGTAAAATAAAAAAGGGAGGCTTTTGAAAACCTCCCTTATAAGAAATGACAAACAAAAATTACTGAGCTAACGTAAACTTTACCGGGTAATTGAAGATTACCGGAACCGGGCGGCCGTTGTTCTTGCCAACTGACCAATTGGGCATGTTGCGAATTACTCGAACCGCCTCTTCTTCTAAACCGCGGCCACCTTTCACGCCCCTTACAACCTTAACGTCGGAAACCTTGCCTTCTTTAGTAATAACAAAAGACACATATACAGTTCCTTGAATGTTGTTTTCTTTCTCGAGCTCGGGGTAGCGAATGTTCTTTTGCATGAACTTCACCAGAGATTCATCGCCACCGGGGAATGAAGGCATTTCCTCTACAATCATCAGGGGAGCTTCCTCTTTGTCTTCGATGACCTCATTCTTTGGAGCATCAACCGGCAAATCGATAACCCCTTCTGTTCCTTCTTGAGTGGTAACCCCGGCGTTGGACTCCTGAAGCTCTGTTTGAGCCGGTGGAATGTCTTCTTCAGGAACGGGCTCGTTGGTTACCACAGGTGGAACAAACTTAATGGTTTCTTGAACCGGTGGTGGCGGCTCTACAGGTGGTGGTGGTGGCTCATCTTTATCAATGGGAGGTGCATCCATTAGGTTCACCTCCTGTACAGAAACCTTCTTTTCTTCCGGCCTCAAACTCTCCAAATAGGAAATGATGGTTGGGACGCTAACGCCCACCACGAAAATGATGACAGAGGCAATAATGGCACGCACCATGGTGCGGTTGTAGCTGGATCGAATGACATATGCACCGTACTCGTGGTTGCGGTCCTCAAAAACCAACTTGTTTCGGCCGGGCGAAACAACGTTATCCCAATCGGCAAATAGGTTGTTTTGTGATGCCATGGATTATTGAACTACAACGTTTTTAACCATGTCCAACTCGCTCGGAGTAATGTCCACAATGGCATAGCGACCTACGTTACAGATGGCCATTTCATCGAGAATATCCACGAGGTTTTTGTACGTAGAGCCATCATCGGCTTTAATGAGCACAATCAACCCTTTCTTATCGGCGTACACTTTGTTGCGCTCTTCCTTAAATGCCTTCTCATCAATCTTTCCTTCCTTGAATTGTTGCTTGAGAGACTCAATGCGCTGGAAGGTCCCGTTGATTTCAGAGTTTTTATCCACCAACAACTTCCGGATTCCCTTGGAAGAAAAATTGGTGTATTCCACCACCGGCGGCTGGTTGGGATCGTCTGCACCCATGTACCAGTAGATGCGGTTCTTCTCACTGAGCAACAACGTAAGCGTTTGGTTGCCCGGAATTTTTGGAGGATCGTTGACCTTGTCTTTTACCGGCATGTTGATCTCCATTGCCTGGGGCTTGTTGAAGGTGGTTGTCAACATGAAAAAGGTCAACAAAAGAAAGGCAAGGTCCACCATGGGGGTCATGTCGATTTTGGTGGAGGACTTTTTCGCACGGACCTTGCCGCCGTGTTTGCCTCCACCACCGCCACCCTGGTCGGTATTTAATTCTGCCATGTGTTTGTTTCGTTAAAATGTGGGTGATTACGGTGCAGTTTCCATATCGGTGACAAAATTGAATTTGTTCACCTTGTTGTCCTGAAGGGTATTGATGACCTGTTTCAAGACTGGGAATTTGGATTTGCTATCGCCTTTTATGGCAACCCTATACTTGGGATTTGCATAACGTGCGTTGTATATCCAATCTTTAAGTTCGTTTTTTAACGAATCTGCGGGTATGCCTTTTCTCCCTGCCTTCTCGAGTTCTGCATAATATTGTTTTTGCTCGGTAGGGTTCAGACTTAGGAATTTAGGCATCTCGGCAATGGGCATTCCAAAAGAGGTGAGGATAGAGAATTTATACACTTGCTCTTTTGAAAAAGAAACTCCGTATTTCTCGCCCATATCCTGCAGCACCTTGGCGCGCTTTTCTTTTCCGTCGATATTGAAAAACACTTTCCCTTTGTCATCAATCAAGATGGTCATAAGATCGATGTCGGGCAGTTTTACCTCGGCGATGGAAGAAGGGGTGTCAACAAGAACCGGTTCCTCAGCCCGAAACTGGGTGGTGAGCATGAAGAAGGTTACCAGAAGGAATGCCAAGTCCACCATCGGCGTCATGTCGAGGGAGGGACTTGACCTGGGTACTTTGATTTTTGGCATGGTGCTTCAGTCTTTGGTTGGGAAGGGTTCCCGGTTTATACCGGCTGACCGAATTTATTTGCCTGAATGCTTGGAGGCAAACGTTTGTACGATGGTGTATCCTGCCTCATCGATGCTGTAGGTAAGCGAGTCGATTTTGCTGGTGAAGTAGTTGTACATCACAATGGCAATAGCAGACCCGATGATACCCAATGCCGTGTTGATGAGGGCCTCGGAGATACCGGTTGCAAGAGCAGTAGCATCAGGAGCTCCTGCCTGTGCTAGGGCAGAAAACGCGCGAATCATACCCAATACCGTTCCAATAAGACCAACGAGGGTAGCAATGGACGCGCAGGTTGAAATGATGACCAAATTCTTAGACAACATGGGAAGCTCCAAGGTGGTAGCCTCTTCCAGCTCTTTCTGAATGGAAATTACTTTGCTTTCCTTGTCCATGCTGGCATCTGTCTCTACCTGACGATATTTGTTCAAGCCGGATTTCACCACGTTTGCAACAGAACCACGCTGTGCATCGCACTCAGAGATGGCCTTATCCAACTGACCGGCAGCCAACATCTCACGGGTCTTAACAACAAAACCTTCTACAGAGCCTTTGCCTTTTGCCTTGGAAATGGTGATGAAACGCTCTATGGAGAACGTCAAAATGATGAGGAGAATGGCAATCAAAATAGGTACAATCATACCCCCTTTGTGAATGGTGCCGAGCATGTCTATGGGATGGTTCTCGGGGTCGCCTCCTTCAAAGTGACTGGGATTTCCCAGAATCACCATATAAATGATGATGGCTGCTACTAATGACGCGGGAATGGCAAGTGCCGCGAAAGCCATGGTAAATTTTCCGCTTTTCGGTTGTTGTTTGCTCATAGCGATTGAAATTGGGGGTGTTTTGAGTGGTTGATTTGCTTCGATTAAAAGGACGACAAGTTTATGAATTTTTTTTTACCCGCAATCCGCTTGCCCTGTGGCATGCGCATGCTTAACTATTTTTTGATAAAACATAGGGAATAAGCGGGAAGGTAAAGGTGAAAATAAGCTGGTGGCAGCTGTTGAGGGAAAGACGGGCAAACATACCGGCTAACGCAGGGTACAATCTATTGTTGTGAACAAAACGGCAATCGGACAAAAACCACCAGTAAACGGCTGAATTGACTACCTGTCTGGTTCGAGATTCGGGAGGCGGATTTGGTCGGGAACCGAAAATGCAGCAGGAAACGTTGGCAACACCCGTTTCAAAAAGCGATTGGCTTCGAGCTTAGATCGGAAATCGCCCACACGAATGCGGAAATTGGGCTGCTGGTAACTCTCATAGGCCGGAACTTCTGGAAACTGTTGAAGGAAACGAACTTTTACCTCTCGGGCCTTTTCGCGGTCGTTGCCAAAATGGAGCTGCACCCGAAAGCCATCCGTGGTTTGGCGCTCAGCCTGCTGCTGCATGAAACGATTCATCAACTCGCCTATGCGTGCGTCCTGCTGATAGGTTGCTTGACCAAAGGACTGGGCTGCACAAAGCAAGCCGGTCACAAAAACGCCCAAAAACCACCCGTTCATTTTACAAACATACGGCTTGGTGATGGTTCCATGCATAGCGGTTACCTTTGAGACCATGAAAATGGGCCATTTTGGACTCCTGGCACTTTGTCTGCTGATTCAACCTGCTTGTTCGGGAAACAAGGGGGCAGAAGTAAAACCCTTGCCCATTCCGGAACAAAAGCTGGTTGGGATTTTGGTGGATTTTCAGATTGCCGATGCCGCAATGGGCTTTGTTCCCGGCATGCAGGGACCCGGCTCAAGAGTGGACCGAAAGGCCATACACCTCGACATACTTAAGAAAGCCGGTTTCACATCTGCCCAGCTGGACACATCACTGAACCGGCTCGGAAAAAGCCCGGAAAAGCTGAAACAGGTGTATGAGAAAGTGCTGGAAAGCATCATGACCACCCGGGCTGAAAAGAAAAAAGGCGGACCCACAGGACCGCCTCTATAAGTTTTATCGATCAAATATTATTTTATTGCCTGAAGGGCTTTGTTCGCCTTGTCGTTCGCAGGATCCAACTCCTTGACTTTTGTCCAGTATATTTTGGAGTTTGCGTTGTCTTTCTTAGCAAAGTAATAATAGCCCAAATATGAGTAGGCTTCTATCAGGTCTTTGCTGTTTTTTTCTACGTTCTCCAACCCCTTCTCAATATATCGTTCATACCAAGGCTTAGCCAGTCCCTTTGTGGTTTCGGGATCGAGGTTGGCGTTCACTTTAGCCTTCCACAAATACCCATTGCCTACCTTGGGTTGCATGGCCACAACCGTACCAAAACAAGTGTCTGCCTCGGTATAATTCTTCTCGAAAAAATAAGACTTACCAAGATTATAATAGTCGTTTACGGTAATGCCTTTCTTTGAGGCAATCTTTAGATTAAAGTACTTAATTGCCTCGGTATTTTTCTTCATTTTGAAATAACTGGTGGCAATGTCGCCGTACAATTCCACTTTACTGGTATCCAAAGCAACGGCTTTAATAAGACTGATCAATCCAAGCGAATCCTTTCCATTCTTTGCGAAAATTCTACCTTGATACATATAATCGTCGGAAAGAACCTTGGTGCTTTCAGAGGGTGCCCGCATAAAAAAGCGGTTGCTGTAAGATAGAGCGAGTGCGGCCTCCCCTTTCTCATAATAAGAGAATGCTAGGATGCGGTTCAGCACGTTATCGGTGGTATCTTCTTTGAAGATCATACCAATTTGGTTGATGGCTTCGGAGTAGTCTTTGCTGAGGAAGAGAAACTTTGCATAGCGGCTGCGGGCCTCTTTGTTGTTGCTGGAGAGCTCTAGGAAGCGGCGGTATTTAGCTTTTGCGCGCTCGTATTGACGCGCCATGTAGTACAATTCAGCCTGCTCGCGGTAGGCAGGAGCAAAAGAGGAGTCGATTTCAGCTGCGTTTTGATAATATTCGAAAGCCAAAGAATAATTCTTTGCTCTACCGTAGAGCTGACCCTGGCGCAGGATGGCTTTCACGGATTTTTGATTCATCTGTTGAGCCTGCTTGTAATACTCAATGGCCTTACTGCCTTCTCCCTTTTCCTGCATAGCATCGCCCATGAGCAACTTAACCTCTACATTTTTCGGGTCGATCTTTTCGGCTTGAGCCAGAAGGGAAAGAGCCAAATCCAACTCCTTCTTATCCGCTTGAATGTAGCAATCGGCAATACGGGTGAGCACCGTAACATCACGGTTCTTGGTCATGGCCAAAGCCTTGTCGAAATTGACCTTAGCTCCATTGAACCGACCTTCATACCATTGCATCTTACCCAGGCCAACGTAGTTTAGTCCGTTCTCCGGTTGAACGTCTATTCCTTTTTCGAAATAGTGGTTTGCAGAGTCAATCGCGTTCTGCTTAAAGTAGTTTTCGCCCAACCAGAAATAGTATTCTCCATTCTTATATTGACCCTGGATGAGCTCTTTATACACCCGTGTAGCCTCATCGAACTGTTCGTTATCGGTTAGTTGAAGGGCCTGCTGAAGGGTTTGAGCAGGGGCTATGCCCGAAAGGATGAAAAAAGGCAAGAACAACCAAAGACGTTTCATAGGAGGGAGATGAAGAATGGATGAAAGAGGTGCAAAAGTAAGAGTTTGGCTGTTTACTTGGTGTCAACGATGCGTACCGGCATGGTGGCAGGCACCATACCCGCTTTGAGCACCATCCTCTGCCCTTTCTCCCCTGCCAAAAACGATACCAAACCTGTACCGAGGCCCGCTCTGGCCTCTCGGCTTACCGACAACATGTAGCGGGTTAACGGATATTGCTTAAGCGCAATATAGGCCTGCAAAGGAGGAACTGCGGGCATTCCAACACCTTCGGCTACAGATACCAAACGTACTTGCTTCCGAAACTGTTGAACCTGAGGATCGTCGGCATCGCTGATCCAGCTTACGCTGATGACCCCCAAGGCGCCGGGGTGCTCGGATACATAGCGAATAACCTCCGCATTGCTGTTTACAGCGAAACAGTTGGACAACAAAGCGGCCCCTTTCAAAAAGCGTTCGCTCAAGAAGCGGGCGTTGGCAGAGGCCGGATGATCGAACACCACTCGAACCCTGCCACGGCCCGATGCGTTGTTAAGCGCTCCCCAGGTGCAGGTACTATCGGAAAATACCTTCTGCAACTGATTCAGCGTTAGAACGGTATCTTGGCTTTGCGGGTGAACCACTAACGCAACTGCATCAATGGCCAGTTTGGTGATGCGGGGCTTAAGATGAATGGCTTCAAACTGCTTCATCTCACCTGCATTGGGTTCGCGGCAAACCACTGCAAACCGAACCGAATCGGCCATAAGCAAGGCATACGCGTTGGCTTCGTGAGTGTAAATGGGCCGCACGGTTGCTTTTGTGTAAAGATGCTGAAACACATACAGTTGTGTATCGAGCAAGGGCTGGTAAGAACCATCTACGGCAATGGCAATGTCACCAGCGGTGGGAGTGTCGCTTGAAACTTTGCGCACATTACCTGTGCAGCCCATCAGAAGAGAAAGACAAAACGCCGAAACGAAAAAAAAGGAGACTCTCATCTTCAATTGGATGGCTTGCGTTTGCGCAGGCGAGCAACCAGATAGAGCCGGAAGAGGCCGTACAGAAAAATAAAAAAACCTAAGGCCACACGGTTATTCGGGACTAGGGCTTGCAAAAAGGAGGTGAACATAAACATCGCCCCGAGGGCGAGGTACACCACCACCATGACCGAACCAAAATAAAAGGCTGCTTGGCGTAATCCGGCATTTTTGTCTTCCATAAGGAATGTATGAAATGTTTGCGTAAAGGTACAATGTCTCTGCTATACCGCAAGAGGCGCATCTCCAATACCGTATACCCGAATTGCATTGGCAGTTGTTCGTGCCGCCACCACTTCCGGCATAACTCCCAAACATTCTGCTACACGATATAATACTTGAACAATAAAGCTGCTTTCGTTGCGCTTGCCCCGGTATGGAACGGGTGGCAGATAGGGTGCGTCGGTCTCCAGCACAAGATGATCCAATCCCACCGATTTTACCACCTCCGGAAGATGACTGTTCTTGTAGGTAATTACGCCGCCAATCCCCAACAGAAATCCCTGCTCAACCGCCCATTTGGCCTGTTCTATGGTTCCGGTAAAACAATGAAAAATGCCTTTGCCGGAAGCTGGATTCCAATCTAGAGAGAAATCCGGGTGCATCAATTCTGTCTGTATGGCCTCAAATGCATCCCGGCAATGGATGTTGATGGGCAGGCCAAGCTCTTTTGCCCAACCCACTTGTGTGCGAAAAGCCAAGGCTTGTTCAGCCTGATGGGATTTATCCCAATATAAATCCATTCCTATTTCCCCAACTGCCACAAAACCACCAGAATACAGCACTTCCCGAATGACGTGCAAGTCCTCGTGGAAGTTAGGCCCAACCGAACAGGGATGGAGACCCATCATGCCCTTAATGTGTTGGGGATGGGCCGCGCAAAGTTTCAGGAGACCCCCGATGCTTTGGCAATCGATGTTGGGTAAAACTAAGGTTTGCACACCTGCCTGCAAGGCCCGTTCAATAACAAGATCCCGGTCGGCCTCGAACTCAGCAGCATATAAATGGGTATGGGTATCGATTACAGCAGGTCGCATCATGTTCCATTGAATTGAGTCATCGCCAATTGCAGTCCTGCTGACCCAAATGCAATGCATGCCTGTACAGCTCGATCGATGCGCTCGCTAAGAGAAGCGTGCTCATCTGCGCTCCACCTGCCCAACACATAATCTACTTGCTGACCTTTCTGAAAATCGCTGCCGACACCAAAACGAAGTCGAGCATAATTTTGCGTTTGAAGCATCTGTTCAATGCTTTTAAGGCCATTGTGGCCACCGTCGCCACCTTTCCCTTTCATACGAAGGACCCCAAAAGGCAAAGCAAGATCGTCGGTAACAACGAGCAATGCCTCCGTGGCAATGCGTTCTTCTGAAAGCCAATGTTGCACGGCCTTTCCGCTGAGGTTCATGTAGGTGTTGGGTTTCAGCAAAACAAAAAGTGCGCCCTTGGAGCGGAAATGAGCGAGCCAACCATGGCGAACAGATTCGAAGCGGGCTTTGTGGGCAGATGCCATGGCATCCAACACCTGAAACCCAATGTTGTGGCGGGTGTGCGCATACTCATCGCCGGGATTGCCCAATCCAACTAAAAGAATCTTTTTCATGCGGATTGCAAAGATTGGAAAAAGGTTGACTGCAGAATCAAGTAACCATGCGTAACACCTCTAAAATCATTACTTTTCGTGGCGCAACAAAGGATATGATCCGAAAACTCGGGCTAATTGGCATGCTGATTTGGACCCAATGGGCAATGGCTCAGGGATACCGGTTGGAGGTGGACTTAACAAACTGCCGCGACGATCAGGTAAAAGTTCGCCTTTATACGCCCCGTATAGTGGAAGATGAGGTGGAATACCTCATGCCCGCCATCGTTCCCGGAACTTATGCACGATACGATTTCGGACGCTTCATCTCCAAACTTAAGGCCTATGACAGCAGAGGCAAAAAGCTTCCGGTAAAACGTAAAGACAACAACCATTTTATAATACGCAAAGCAACACGTTTGGCGTATCTGGAATACTGGGTATCGGATACCTGGGAGGACACCAAAGATCCCAATTACATTTTTCAGCCGGCCGGATTGAACTTCGAAGCAGGCAAGTGCTTTACCCTTAACTTTTTCGGCCTTGCTGGCTACCTGCGCGGCCGAGAACTCTATCCATACCGAGTGGCCATTCAACATCCGGAAAATCTTCTGGGATCGTGCGCGCTCAAAGGCGTAAGAGGAGCTCAGACCGATGGGTGGGAGGCCGAATCGTATCATCACCTGGTAGATGCCCCGGCTCTTTATGCAAAACCAGACACCGCCTCTTTCAGTATTGGAAAAAGCAGCATTCAGGTAGCCGTGCAATCGCCTATTGAAACGCTCGACGCACGTTTTGTGGCGCGTGCCCTGAAACCCATTGCTACCGCCTTAAAAGATTTTTTTGAGACCCTTCCGGTTGACCGATACGTTTTTTTAATGCATTTTGAAAACATTCAAGATATACCATACAATCCCAACGGGGGCACGGGTGCCTTGGAACACAATTACTCTTCGTTTTATTATCTCTCCGCAAGCAGCGATACCAACTCCAACAGGCACTTGGTTCGAGATGTAGCCACCCATGAATTTTTACACATTCTCACACCCTTAAACATACACTCAAGGGAAATTGAGCATTTCGATTACGAAAACCCCAAAATGTCTAAACATCTTTGGATGTATGAAGGAGTTACGGAATATTTCAGTCAACTGATACAAGAACGAAGTGGCCTGATTACTCAAAAGAAATTCTTGGAGGTGATGCGGGATAAAATCATGAACAGCCGAGAATATCCCTCAGTGCCGTTTACAGAGATGAGCAAAAATATTTTGACGGATCAATACAAGAATCATTTTCTAAACGTTTACGAAAAAGGAGCGGTTCTGGCCTTTCTACTCGATATACGCTTGAACGAACTCAGCAACGGAAAAACATCGTTGAGGGAATTGATGATGACCCTGGCAAAAAAATATGGACCAAGCCGTGCATTTGAGGATGAAAGCCTCATTCAGGAAATCGTAACCATGACCGACCCTCGCATTGGCGAATTTTTTTCTCGGTATGTTCAAGGCAACGATAGTCTTCCGCTTACGCCTTTTTTTCATAAAATAGGTTGGGATTATTTCGATGAGAAATCCGATACCGCTTTAAGCTTCGGTCGTTTTGGGTTCTCCTATCAAGAAGGGAATGAAAATATTGAGGTGGTGAATACCGAGGCCTCAGAAAACGCACTTGCAATTCAGACCGGCGATTTGCTTATTAGATGGAATGGCAAAGAAATTGATTCCGGCAACCTTTCCATACTTGACCATATTCTCAGTCCCAAAATGGGTGACATTTGCAACCTTGAAATTAAACGCAATGGTAAAACAATGGTGATGATGGCCTCACCATCGTTGCGGGTTCAAACAAAACAATGCGTATTGAAACCTTCCGAAACTGTAACCGAAGATCAACTGAGGATGCGGGAGTGGGTATTGGATTAAAGCTATGGAAAAGGCATCCCTTCAATTTTTGAAAAATCTCAATCGAAACAACCATAAAGATTGGTTCGATCAGAATAGGCCTGCATATGATCTTGCCAAGCAAGATTTTATTTCGCTGGTAGCGAAGTTCCTAAACGGAATGGAGAAAAAAGATGCAGCCTACAGCGGAATAGAGCCAAAGACCTGCATCTTTAGAATCAACCGAGATGTGCGGTTTTCGGCCAACAAATCACCCTATAAAAACCATTTAGGAGCAAGCATCAATGCATGGGGCAGAAAATCATCGAAAGCAGGGTTTTATCTTCACTTAGAGCCCGACAACTGCTTCCTTGCTGCGGGTGTTTGGATGCCTCCTGCATCACATTTACAAGCCATACGACAAGAAATTGACTATCAAACAGACGCATTCTTAAGTGTCATAAACAACCCCACTTTCAAGCGGGAAATTGGATCCTTGGACGAATCGGATACTCTGGTGAACATTCCAAAAGGATATCCCAAGGATCATCCCCAAGCTCAATACCTGCGGTTGAAAAGCATCTTGGCTTTGCGGGGCTGGTCTGATAAAGAAATGCTGGATGCCTCCATCGAAAAGGAACTGGTGCGCACCGGCGTTGCCATGCTTCCACTCATTCACTTCATCAATCAGGCCCTAACCGATTTACCTGCATGAAACGAATCGCCGTATTTCCCGGATCTTTCGACCCATTTACTCTGGGCCACCTATCCATAGTTCAGAAAGCCTTACCCCTATTCGATGAAATCGTAGTGGGCATAGGTGAAAACAGCGAGAAGAAGTACTTCTTTTCCTTAGATGACCGCAAGCGCTTTATTCAGTATACTTTTCGAGAAGACCCTCGGGTAAGTGTGGCTTCTTACACAGGCTTAACGGTGGAATTTTGCCGCGAAAGAAACGCACGCTTCATTCTGCGTGGACTCAGGAATCCCGCCGATTTCGACTTTGAACGCAACATTGCTCAAATGAATCATGCATTGCTGCCCGAGGTAGAAACCATATTCATCGTAACCGATCCTGCGCTCAGTGCAATCAGTTCTACCATTGTTCGAGAAATCATCCGCCACGGTGGGGATGCCAATGCATTCGTTCCAATGGGCATGCTCACGTCATGAATCTAAATCGATTCATTCGTCTATTCATACTTGTTTGGCATACCGCTCAATGCTTTGCTGGCTCGGCCGTAAAAGCAGAAGATCGATTCCGTTTTACCCTGAAGGTTACTGGAAAACGGGCGCCAGAGGAAAGGGTGCTCTATGTCAGCAGAGACAAAGCGCACTACCTCGAAGGATATACAGAGATGTTCTTACTGGTGCCCATCGATTCGAGTGGAGCATTTTCTTGCAGCGTTCCCTGCAAAGCAGTGGAAACCTTAACCCTATCCGGAATTCTATTCCGGAGCAACTTAGTGGCTGAACCAGGAGGCGTTGTGGAATGCACCATTTCCATTCCAGACAGCCTTCCCTCAGGCTTCAAATCCAAACCTTCTTTATCCGCTCACATTGTTGCGCCTGAAATCGGTTTGCAAGCGGGACTTGAAGCGGCCGAAGATGCTGTACAGGCTTTTTACAGAGAACATTATGCTTTGTTTATAAAACCAAAAATACTTCGTGCAAAATTAGCCGAATTGGATTCGAGCTTTAACATGATTAAATCACGGTTCAATCATCCGGGGGTACATGCATATTGTCGATATGCACTTGCTAAACTTTACGAAACGTGTGGGGCAAACAAAGCAAATTTAGAACGCACCTACCTTGCTGCTGGAAGTGCGAAGCGCGACCTTTGGTGGAGAGGGTTTTTTGCCTTTCATTACCAAAACTATTTTTCTCGATTCCAAACTGGCCAGAATTGGAAGGAGCTGGAAGATGCCATACAAGTTTTGCACAGCATAGAGCAGGTGCGGAGTGTGGTTAAAAAACTCGATCCTACTCAAAGCAACGATACCCTTCGCGACATCCTTATCATCAAAGGGTTGTTTGATCTTCGAAACCAAAAAAACATGCAAGTTGATGCGATTCAATTGCTGCTTAGGTATTTGATGTCGCAAGGAATTGGTGATGAATCCAAACAGTTAGCAAAAGCCTGCTTGGAAGTTATGATTCATTTCGAAGCCGGTGAGCGGGTTGCATGCAACTCCATTGAACCCAAAGATTTGGATTTAATTCTTCAACAAGCCCGCAAGAGTCGCCTTGTATGGTGGTGCGCATTTGACCCCGCTGGACCGGAAATGGAACGAGAATGGATTTTATTGAACAAGATAATGGTTGTATACAATAGACAAATTGGTATTGTTCTGAGCCCGGTATTGCTAAAAAGGAATCAACGATTTGTTCTTCCTTCAGGGCTTGAGCGGGGAAAAGATGCGAGCATTGTGCCCCTTACCAACCTATTGCAGACCGAGCAATTGGGCATATCCAATTTGCCCTTCAGCAGCCTAATAGAGTTGAATTCGGATGGGAACCTACTTTGGCACAAATGGTCTTGTCCCATGCCGAGCCAAGGGCTGGAAACCATGCTGAAGTCCACGTTTTCCAAACAAGGGAAATGAACATCATGGGCGGCAAGGGGTCATCGCCGCAATTGCTTGTGAAGCGAGAATTGCACTAAGAAAAGAAACTTGCTTATGGTGCAAAAGGAAAAGACCTTTGGCATCCATTTCTACATCATGAAATCAACCAAGCGCATCATCGCAAGGCAAACGGGCGAAACATCCTCTCTCGGACCCGACCTAACCATTAGAAGGCTTTTGCCCTCTCCCGGATTTTTTGACCTGAACCCCTTCATCATGCTCGATGAACTTGTTCCCCGCATGCACGCGCCCAGTCCCAATGCCGTGCCTCAAGGAACAGGGCCTCATCCTCATCGCGGTTTTACAACCTTTACGTATTTAATTGCAGGAGAGCTGGAGCATGAGGACAGTTTTGGACACAAAGCGGTGGTTGGGGAAGGTGAAGCGCAGGTGATGCTAGCCGGTTCGGGTATAGTCCACAATGAGCGCCCAACCGAGGCGTTTTTTCGAAGAGGAGGCAATATGCATGGCTTCCAGTTGTGGATTAACCTTCCGGCAGCGCATAAAAATCTGCCCCCTGCTTACCGTTCCCTCCATAAAAACGAAATTCCGCAAACCGGTCAAGGAGAAGGCAGCAGCACTCAGGTATTGCTGGGGCAATTCAGGGAGCATACCTCGCCGGTACCCACGCATTGGCCCTTGCAAATCCTCAGGGTAGACTTGAGCGAAAGAGGGCAACTGGAGTGGATGGTGAACGCCGGCTGGGAGAGTTGGATGTTTTTGCCCAGCGGATGTTTCATGAACATCAACGATGAACCTCAAACGGGTGCTTGTTTGATTCGATTCAGCGCAGAAGGCGAGGCGGTACCCTTAAGCCACAACCCGGCAGGCAGCAACCTTGCATTTTTGTTTCAAGCGCCTCCGCTTCGAGAACCCATTGCCGCACATGGGCCGTTTGTAATGAACAATCAATCTGAACTTATGGAAGCCTATTCCGCATATCACCGAGGCGATTACGGAAGGCTTTAAATGCAGGATGCCCCATCGTAAAAAAAGGGGGAGCATGCGTACTTTCGATTGAATTCGCCAGGCAAAATTGGTGGCGGATTACCAAGACATGAAACCATGTATTTTGTTGACCTTTGCAGCACATGATACCTTATAGGCTTCGCCTCCATTTGCTTTGCCTGCTGCTTGCGGGCTGTTTTTCAACGCCGCTGTTTGCTCAGCGCGAATCCATTACCCTTTCCGGAACCCTCACCGACTCGATAACATCGGAAACCATTCCCGGCATTCTGGTGCGGGCCTTCTCTCCTCGCGATACCACCAAAGGAGCCACCACCGTATCCGATCCGTCCGGGAAATTTAGCCTATCGCTTACCCCGGGCTTTTACCTCATCCGCATCTCAGGATTATCGTTTGCCACCAAAACCTTGAGAGGCCGTTTTGTTCAAGACGAATCCCTCGGCAACATCCGTTTGGTGGGAAAAGAAACCCTATTGAAAGAAGTGGTGGTTAAAGAAACCCAAGTGCGGGCAGAACAGAAAGGCGATACAGTGCAATACCGGGCGGGCAGCTATAAAGTAAATACCCAGGCCAACGCAGAAGATCTCATTTCCAAAATGCCCGGAGTGGTGAGCGAAAACGGGGGAGTAAAGGTTAACGGAGAACAAATTCGTCAGGTGCTGTTGGATGGCAAGCCCTTTTTTGGAGAAGATCCGAACCTGGCCCTGCGTAACCTTCCGGCAGAAATGATCGACCGGGTTCAGGTCTTCGATAAAATGTCCGATCAAGCCCAATTCACCCGCTTCGACGATGGAAACTCAAACAAAACCCTTAATATCATAACAAAACAGGGTAAAAATACCGGAACATTTGGTAAAGGCTCTGCCGGATATGGCGATCAAGATCGATTTGCTTCCTCAATTACCTTAAACCGATTTGAAGGACAAAGGAGGTTTTCTTTCCTGGGATTGGCCAACAACACCAACGTACAAAACTTTTCGCAGCAAGATCTCTCCGGCGTTTTTGGACAGGGAAGCGGTATGGGAAGAATGGGTATGGGAATGGGCGGAGGCGGAGGAAGAGGTGGCAGCATGCCAACGGGCAGTCCAAGCACATTTGGGCCTCCGACCGATCCTGCCGCCAACTTCATGGTAAGCAATCTAGGAGGTATTAACACCAGCCTTGCAGCAGGTGTAAACTATTCCGATGCATGGGGCAAAAAACTTACCCTAACCGCATCTTACTTTGTAAACAACGTAGAAAACGAAAACAGCAATACGCTGGAAAGAATCTTTCGGGCGGGCAGCAGCAAACAGTTTCAATATGCCGAAAACAGCCAAGGCACCGGCAAAAGTCTGAACCACCGTGTCAACCTGCGTGTGGAGTGGAACATCGACTCCCTAAACAGCATCATTTTTACCCCTAAGTTGTCGGTTCAAACTTCCCAAACAACCAATGCGGCAAATGGCTCGTATTACCTTGATCCTATTACCATTGTTGGAGGTCAGCAATCCAATACGGGATCTCGTTACCAAAGCCTAAATACCGGTGGGAACATAACTTGGCGTCACAGCTTCCGAAAAGTGGGGCGCACCATCTCCATTGGCTATACCCATGACCACAACATCAGACCTGGAAATGGGAACGTTTCCAACGCCTCCAACTTTGGAACGGAAAATACTCAATTGATGCAAGAATGGTCACAAGAAAACAACGGATATGTTATTTCCCCTACTTTAGTATATACCGAGCCTCAAGGCGCCAACGGTCAATGGATGGCCAACTACAGTCCCAGTTTCCGATACACGAAGAATCAGCGGTTGGTCGATGTTCCTGTAAACTCCGTATGGGCGGTGGATACAGCCCTCAGCAGCAGCTTTTTCAACAGCTATCAGGCTCAGCGCGGCGGGTTGGGTTATAGGTTTAACCGCAACAAGTTGATGACCATGGTGGGTACCGATTGGCAGATGGCCATACTAAATGGTCAGGCAACGTTTCCAAATTCCGTTCTGATAGAGCGATCTTTTTACAATTGGATGCCGTACGCGATTTTCAATTATAAGGTAAACGGTGGAACCAATCTTAGGGTGGTCTTGCGCACCACAACAAATCCGCCCTCGGTTACCCAGATGCAGAGCGTTGTAAACACCTCGAACCCCTTACTTTGGAGTACAGGAAACCCTTCTTTACTTCAGGAGTTCGCCCAAATAGGGGTTATCCGTTACGGAGCAACCAATCCCCAATCCGGGAAAGGTCTTTTCCTATTCGCATTCCTCAACCTAACCCGAAATTACATTGGCAGCGCCACCTATTCGGGTGGAAGAACAATTGAAGGAATAGAGCTTCCAAGAGGCGCCCAGCTCACCAGGCCGGAAAATCTCAATGGATATTACATCTTTCGATCCATGGCCACTTTCTCCTGGCCACTACCTGTAATAAAATGCAACCTAAATCTGGGTGCATCTTACAACCAAACCCGCACTCCTTCTAAGGTAAACGATGTGCTGAACCTTGCCACCAACCGAGGATGGGGAACTACCATCACGCTCACCAGCAACATCAGCGATGCAGTAGATTTTACATTTACAACAAACCCCTCTTGGAATCAAACCCAAAACTCCATTCAGTCTACATTAAACAACGCATACTTTATGCAGCTTTCAAACGGGAAAGCTACCGTTACCTTACGCAAACGTTTGGTCCTCAACATCAACGCTACGCATACCTGGTACCGCAACCTCCCTACTGCACTAGCCCCGAACGTGCTGTTGCTTGGTGCATACATCGGTTGGCAGTTCTTACCCAGCCGAAATTTGGAAGTAAAAATTCAAGGATTTGATTTGCTCAATCAAAACAACAGTTTCAACCGAACGGTTACAGAAACATTTGTGGACGACAATCGTACGCTCGTGCTCAAGCGTTACATGCTTTTAGTTGTAACCTACAACCTCAGACCGGGTCAGAAAAAGCCACCTCAAGCACCGTAAGCTTCGAACACCTCTTTTATGGTGGGATAGGAAAGGCCTACATAATCTTCCCACTGATCGGGGGCAATCCACCGAGCATCTTCAATATGTTCTTCGAGTTGAGGTGTAGGCAGGGCTAATGCATCCGTGCACTGAATGAGATACCAATGAGAAGCCTTGAGCAATTCCTTTCCGTGATGTTCATACACATGGTAGGTGGTGCAGAGTTTACGCACCATCGTAAGGTCATATAAACCACATTCCTCCGCAACCTCGCGCAAAGCGGTTTCCTCCAGCGTTTCGCCTTTTTCCACTTTACCTTTAGGCAAGTCCCAATGCCCAAGGCGATGAATAAAAAGTGCTTTACCCTCTGGATTCAAAACCAAACCGCCACCTGCATGCAACACCTCGAAAGAAGCTTCCAATACATCCTGTAGAAGTTGGGGGGTGTTTGTCCAAAGCGCAGCGCCTTCCAAACTGGAGACGTGGGTAAGCGTGTTTCGAACAAATTGCAGATCGGCTGGAGCATACAGCTCAACCACCAGCCAATTCGTGGGAAATTGGTCTAGATGCGGTTCTCCTTCCAGCAACAAAAGGGGCTTTTCGTTGAAAAAAAGGGTAGCCATTGTGCTCAAAGGTACATGAAAATGATGTGGGGCATGGGATAAGCCCCAACTTCATGCGTACCTTTGAAACATGAGCACAATGCGTGAACAAGCAGAAACAATTGCCCTGGGCTTATTGCAATGTGGGGCCGTTCGCTGGATGCAGACCAAACCCTTCGTTTGGGCATCCGGATGGAACTCACCCATCTATTGCGACAACCGCATTGCACTGTCCATTCCGAAATTCCGGAAAGAAGTAACCAAGGCAATTGCCGACAGCATCCGAAATCATTACCCGAAAGCAACTGGAATTGCAGCGGTTGCCACCGGAGCCATTGCACAAGGCGCCCTTGTAGCCGATGCACTGGAATTACCCCTGGTGTATGTGAGACCCGCACCGAAAGCTCATGGCCTGGGAAACCAGATCGAAGGCCTATTGAATACCAATCTTCAATGGGTCATGCTGGAGGACCTTATTTCTACCGGGGGAAGCAGTCTCCATGCACTTGATGCCATGCGAGCTGCAGGTGCTGATGTGCTCGGTATGACCGCTATTTTCACCTATGGATTTCCGCAGGCTAAACAAGCTTTTGAACAACACGAGTGTACATTAAACACTTTGCTCGATTACCCTACATTGTTAAGTGTAGCTCAAAAAAAAGGACTCCTGCCCGAACACATGATGCCTTCCCTTCAGCGTTGGAGAGAAAATCCGGCCGGGTGGACATTTTCATCATGAACAACTTATGCTGACCCTTACCAATACCTCGCCAAACATTGCAAAACCGGCAGAAGCCGTGTTTGAAAAAATAAGCCGTTTTTCCAACTTCCAGGGATTGATGCCCGAGCAGGTGGAACGCTTCGAAGCTACAGACGATACCTGCATTCTGGGAGTGAAAGGGCTTCCTCCTCTCCACCTGAAAATGGCAGAGCGCACAGCTCCTGAAAAAGTTCTGGTAACCACCGAAGGAAAAAATCCGGTGGCATTTGAACTGCTGGTCGAGGTTCAGGTTGTAGATGCTTCCAACAGCACCATAACCTTTACCTTTTCGAGCGACCTAAATCCGATGATGAAAATGATGTTGGAGAAACCCCTGAGCTACCTCGTGAAGCAAATGGCGGAACGCGCTCCGTCCCTGTTCGTTTAACCGCCTCGTCTGCAAACCTCGGAATGGGAAAGAAGAGTGCGGCATCATCATCTAATGAGACTCCTTTGATGCGTCAATACAACAGCATCAAAGCGCGTTATCCAGATGCTTTGTTGTTGTTTCGTGTGGGAGATTTCTACGAAACCTTTGGAGAGGACGCCATTAAAGCTGCCGGAATTTTAGGCATTACCCTTACCAAGCGCAACAACGGTGCAGCGGGCGCATTAGAGCTGGCGGGTTTCCCTCATCATGCACTCGATACGTATTTGCCTCGTTTGGTAAGAGCCGGAAATCGTGTGGCCATTTGCGATCAATTGGAAGACCCTAAACTTACCAAGACCATCGTAAAACGGGGAGTCACCGAACTGGTAACCCCCGGTGTTTCGTACAACGAAAAAACAATAGATCAACGGCACAACAATTTTCTTTCTGCAATTGCCATTGAACAAAACCCAAACCGAAACTCGGATCAGCTGGAAGGAGGTGTGGCATTTTTGGACGTAAGCACTGGAGAGTTCTTTTTGGCTCAGGGGAAATGGCCCTATTTGCAAAAACTACTTCAGAGTTTTAGCCCAACCGAAATCCTTTACAATAAACAACAGAAGAATTTCATTTCAGAACTGCTCGAATCCGATACCTATCGATTTGGCATAGACGATTGGGCTTTCCAAGGCGATTACGGACGAGACTTGTTGCTCAATCACTTCGGAGTTTCATCACTCAAAGGATATGGAGTCGAAGATTTAGATTGGGCCGTTAGAGCGGGCGGCGTGGCGCTGCACTACCTCAAAGAGACTGCTCATGACAAAGTAGACCACCTGCGAACTCTGGCTCGGATAGAGCCCGACCAATACGTGTGGCTGGACCGATTTACCATTCGAAATCTGGAACTGTTTTCCTCACCAAACGAAAAGGCTACAACCCTGCTGGATGTGCTGGATCACACCGTATCGCCCATGGGTGCGAGGTTGTTGCGACGTTGGATTGCGTTTCCATTAAAAGATCGGGTTGCCATAGAAGATCGCCTTTGGTGGGTTGATTGGCTCATGCGCCAAGAAACCCTGGGAAGTTCGCTTAGGGCAGCGTTGAAACAAACGGGCGACCTCGAAAGGCTGATTTCCAAAGTGGCCGTTGCCCGGGTAACCCCCAGAGACTTGGGGCATCTCAGAAGTGCACTTCAGCAGGTTCAGCACATACAAACCTCTTTTGCAGAAGGAAAAGAACACACGCAGGTGCAGCGATTCTGCGAGCAACTGAACCCTTGTCCATCCCTTTTGCACAAACTGGAAACGAACCTGCAGAGCGAGTTGCCTTTACTGGTGAATAAGGGCGGGGTTATGGCCGATGGGGTGGATGCAGAGCTCGATGAATTAAGGAGAATCACCACCAAAGGAAAAGATTACCTGCTTGAAATTCAGCAGAGAGAAAGCGAAGCCACCGGAATTCCATCACTTAGAATTTCCTTCAATCACGTTTTTGGATACTACCTGGAAGTTACCAATACCCACAAAAACAAGGTGCCCCAGAATTGGATCCGTAAGCAAACTCTGGCCAATGCAGAGCGGTATGTAACAGAGGAGTTAAAAATATATGAAGAACGTATTTTAAATTCTCAGGATAAAATTCAATCCATTGAACAAGCGCTTTTTCAGCAACTTGTTTCGGAAGTGGCAGATTCGCTTGTGCCCATACAACACAATGCTACCTTACTGGCTAAGCTGGATGTTTTTCTCTCTTTCGGATACAACGCGGTGCAGTACGGTTATACAAAACCGCTGTTGGCAGAGCACAAAAAAGTAATCATTCAAAACGGCAGACATCCGGTTATTGAACGTCAACTGCCCGTGGGAATGGAATATGTTGCCAACGACGTTTTTTTAGACCCGGACATGCAACAGATTATGATGATTACCGGCCCCAACATGTCGGGAAAATCAGCACTCTTGAGGCAAACGGCTTTGATTGTGCTCATGGCTCAATGCGGCAGTTTTGTGCCCGCTCAGCATGCAGAGATTGGATTGGTTGACAAGATATTTACCCGCGTTGGCGCAAGCGACAACATCTCATCCGGAGAAAGTACCTTCATGGTAGAGATGAACGAAACCGCCAGCATCCTCAACAATGTATCCGACCGTAGTCTAATTTTATTAGATGAAATTGGTAGGGGAACCTCGACCTACGATGGAATTTCCATTGCATGGGCCATAGCAGAATACCTCCATGAACACCCATCTGCGCGAGCAAAAACATTGTTTGCCACACACTATCATGAGCTGAACGAGATGGCGAAACAATTCTCACGCATTCAAAACTATTCGGTATCGGTTCAGGAAAGCGGGAAGAAGGTATTGTTCCTAAGGAAGCTTGTGAAGGGCGGAAGTCAACACAGCTTTGGCATTCAGGTAGCGCGTATGGCCGGCATGCCGGCGAAGTTGCTGAAGAGGGCCGAATTGCTGCTGCAAGAATTGGAAACAACTCACAGAAAACAACAACCGCAAAGCATGCCAAAGAAAACATCCCCAACTGAAGATTGGCAGTTGAGCATTTTTCAATTGGATGATCCCTTGCTGGAACAAGTGAGAGAGGCTTTACTGAAGGTTAATCTCAACGAGCTCACTCCGGTTGAAGCCATGCTCAAATTGAACGAGATACAAAAGATGCTGAAGGGCTAACGCTTGCGCACCATCAACAATCCAGCAAGGTCCTCAAGTGGTTTTCTGACTGTTTCCGCCACCGGTATGCTGTGCAGGCGCTCCAGTGCTTTTGCAGAGAAGGCTTCTATCTGGCGCTGCGTGAGCTCACGAATGTTTAAAAAATCGAAAATGGCACGAACCGCCTCAACCTTTGCATGTCCATCACTGGGCTGTTCGGAAAACCAATGCTCAAGCTCTTCCTTTTGATATCGGTTGGCAATTTCAAGTGCTTTTAATATAAGAAAGGTCTTTTTGTTTGAAAGGATGTCTCCGCCAACTTGTTTTCCGAAGGTTTCAGGGTCTCCATAAACATCCAGCAAATCGTCTTGCAACTGAAATGCAATGCCCAAGTACTTTCCAAAATCATACAATGCACGGGCATCTTCCTTGGCGGCTCCGGCAATAAGAGCTCCCATCTGAAGACTGCACCCCAACAGCACCGCTGTTTTCAACCCTATCATGTGCAGGTACTCCGCAATGGAAACCTGCCCGCGTTGTTCAAAGTTCATGTCGAGCTGCTGGCCCTCGCAAACCTCAATAGCCGTCTTGCTAAACAGCTCCAACACAGGAGGCATTACCTCCGGAGGCAATTGAAACAACACCTGGTAGGCTTGAACCAACATGGCATCGCCGGAGAGGATGGCAATGTTGGCATTCCATTTCTCATGAACGGTTGGCTGAGCACGGCGCAAAGGTGCATTGTCCATGATGTCGTCGTGCATCAAGGTAAAGTTGTGAAATACCTCTACCGCAACGGCTGCAGGAAGCGCTTTACGGGGGTCGGCATCGAAAAGCGATGCCCCCATCAAAGCGAGCTGAGGCCTTAGGCGCTTACCTCCCAAGTCGAGAATGTAGCGAATGGGATCATAAAGTTCGCGCGGCCGCGCATCTTTATGACTGGCTTGAAAAGATGCAATGGCCTCCTCCACCATTTGCGAAATACCAACTTCGCTCATCAATGAATGCGATGGTGGTTCTCAATAACTCTACTCAAGCCTTCTTCAAGCGGCAACAAAGGACGATTCAACAACGTTTTCATTTTAGCAGTATCCGGCTGTCGACGCGTCATATCCCCTTCTTTCAATGCCGGCAGAAACTGTATGGCCGACTTGGAATTGGTAAGTTTGATAATGGTCTCCGCAAGTTTCAATACCGGAACTTCGTCCGATCCACCGATGTTAACCACATCATTTACAAACATTTGCTTATAAAACGCAGTAGTAGTGGCCTCAATGTTGTCGTCAATGTAACAAAAAGTTCGCGTTTGAGACCCATCGCCGAAAATGGTAATGGGATCTCCGTTCAAAGCTGAGAATATAAATTTAGACACCACAAAATCGCGGCTCTGCTTTGGACCATAGGTATTGAAAAAACGGAAAATGGTATAACTCAGATCGTATTCCTGAAGGTAACTTTTGAGAAAAGCCTCGCCCACATTTTTCACAATGGCGTATGGTAACCGAGAGTTAAGGGGAGTGGTGTGTTCGTTCTGAGGAAACTCCACCGGCTCACCGTATACCTCAGAAGAGGAGGAAAAGAAAACCCGTTGAACACCCGTATTCTTACTTAGCATCAAAACGTTCCGAATTCCGGTAATGTCTTCCAATACGTCTACCGGCCGCTGAAGTGTGCGCAGAACGCCCACCAAGGCAGCATAGTGAAAAACATAATCGAAACGAAAAGCATAGAATATACTCGAAATATCATCGAAACGGTTCACATCTGCTTTAATAAAGCGAATGTTGTTATGAACGCTCGTAGGTATCTTGGAAGGATGCCCAGTTGCAAAGTTGTCTACCAAGACCAATTGATGGTCGGGGTTCTCGGCAAGTTTTTCGGCCAAACAGCTGGGAATAAACCCGGCTCCACCGGTAACCAGAATGTTAATCATAATGCAGAAGTGTTAAAGGGTTAGGAGGTAATTTCCATACCCGCTTTTTTTCAATGGCTCAGCTATGGTGTGAAGCTGAGCTTTATCAATATACCCCATACGATAAGCAACCTCTTCTATGCAGCCAATCTTAAGGCCTTGCCGGTCTTCGATCACCTGAACAAACTGGCCGGCCTGCATCAGAGAAGCAAAAGTGCCTGTATCGAGCCAAGCCGTTCCCCTATCGAGAATGCCAACCTTGAGTTTACCTTCCGCCAAATACACTTTGTTTACATCGGTAATTTCATACTCGCCCCGCGCACTGGGTTTAAGGGTTCGGGCAATTTCCACCACAGACTGGTCGTAGAAATACAAACCCGGAACGGCATAATTCGATTTCGGATGCACCGGTTTCTCTTCTATGCTAATGGCACGGCTCTGCGCATCAAACTCCACCACACCATAACGCTCTGGATCGGAAACATGGTACGCAAAGACTACCCCACCATCGGGGTCGTTGAACTGCTGCAACAAACGACCTAAGCCGGCACCATAAAAGATGTTATCGCCCAAGATGAGCGATACTTTACTGTCGCCAATAAATGAGCTGCCAATCACAAAAGCTTGTGCAAGGCCATTGGGAACGGCTTGCTCGGCATATTCAAACGAGCATCCCAAGGATTTTCCATCGCCCAACAAGCGTCGAAACTGTGGTAAATCATGGGGCGTGGAAATGATGAGTATTTCCCGAATGCCGGCCATCATAAGCACGGAAAGGGGATAGTAAATCATGGGCTTGTCGTAAACCGGCATGAGCTGCTTGCTCACTGCCAAAGTCAATGGATGAAGCCTGGTTCCGCTACCTCCAGCGAGGATGATGCCTTTCATAAGCCAAGTTGAGGATGCCCAAAGGTAACAAAAGCCCTCGGGCAGAGGCAAGATTAACCCTCTACCCTAAGAATCTGGGCACCAAGAGCCTGCAATCGCGCATCTATGTGCTGATAGCCCCGATCAATTTGCTCGATGTTATCGATGACCGATTTGCCTTTGGCCGAAAGCGCCGCAATGAGGAGGGAAACACCGGCGCGAATGTCGGGGCTGGTCATGGATATTCCCCGAAGTTGATGCTCGCGATTCAACCCAATAACCGTTGCGCGGTGTGGGTCGCACAAGATGATTTGCGCTCCCATGTCAATAAGCTTATCCACAAAGAACAAGCGGCTCTCAAACATTTTCTGGTGAATGAGTACGCTCCCCTTCGCTTGAGTGGCCACCACCAGCACAATGCTCAAAAGATCCGGCGTAAAACCAGGCCATATTGCGTCGGAAACGGTTAAAATAGACCCGTCAATAAAGGACTCAACGGCATACGATTCCTGAGAAGGGATAAAGAGATCATCGCCCTTCAACTCCATTTCAATACCCAATTTCCTAAAGGTATCCGGAATGATGCCCAGATGGGGATATCCAACGTTGCGGATGGTAATGGAGCTCTGCGTCATAGCCGCCAAGCCAATGAAAGAACCCACTTCAATCATATCGGGCAGCATGGTATGCTCAGTGCCCGAAAGGTATTCTACACCTTGAATGGAAAGCAGATTGGAACCAATGCCGCTGATTTTGGCACCCATGCGGTTCAGCATGTTGCACAGCTGTTGCAGATAGGGCTCGCAGGCGGCGTTGTATATGGTGGTGGTGCCTTTGGCCCGAACCGCAGCCATTACAATGTTGGCGGTTCCGGTTACAGAAGCCTCATCTAAGAGCATATAGCACCCGGTGAGCTCCTTAGCTTCTACCTTATAAAATTCATCTTGCTCCAGATACTCAAAACGTGCACCCAGCTTCTGAAACCCAATGAAATGCGTATCCAAACGACGTCTTCCGATTTTATCACCCCCGGGTTTGGGGATGTAACCCCTGCCAAAGCGCGCCAACATGGGACCAACGATCATGATGCTGCCCCGCAAGGCGGAACCCTTCTTTTTGAAGGCAGGACTGTTTAAAAAGTCAACGTTTACGTGATCGGCCTGGAAGGCATAGGATGAAGGGCTTAGCCGCTCTACTTTCACCTCCAGATCGCGCAACAAATCCAACAGTCGATTTACATCTACAATGTCGGGAACGTTGTGCACCACCACCCGCTCAGGAGTTGCCAGTACAGCACAAAGGATTTGCAAGGCTTCGTTTTTGGCGCCCTGTGGTGTGATTTCTCCGCTGAGGCGCTTGCCTCCGATAATTTCGAATTTTGCCATGTTGTTGGAACTACCCCAAAAGTCGTAACCCCAACATAGCATTTGCCGGCGCTGGTCCTGCACTTATCAACCCCACGTTGTGGATTCTGAGCTGCTGGCTGTTAGGCTGCCCGTAAGCGATTTAGAACCGATTTTTGAAGCTTGCTCTGAGCGTAGTCCAGTGTAATGCGCAGTTGCTTATCCTTGGTGCCGGGCAAGTCAAACATAGCGTCGGTAAGAATGGCTTCGCAAATGCCGCGCAGACCGCGAGCACCCAATTTAAACTCAACGGCTTTCTGAATGACGAGATCCAACACCGCCTTGTCAACCTGAAGGGAGATGCCATCCATTTCAAAAAGCTTTTCGTATTGCTTCATGAGGGCGTTCTTGGGCTCGGTAAGGATGCGACGAAGCGCCTGTTCATCCAAAGGATGCAGGAAGGTGAGCACAGGCAGTCGGCCAATCAATTCGGGAATAAGCCCAAACGCTTTCAAGTCAGGAGGAGCCACAAACTGCAGAAGATTGCCTTTCTGCACATCATCCATGGTTTCCTGCTTTCGTTTGAACCCAATGGCCTGAGTATCCAACCTCCGAGCAATCTTTTTCTCAATGCCATCAAAGGCGCCACCACAAATAAAGAGGATGTTGCGCGTATCTACCCCAATCATCTTGGCTTCGGGATGCTTGCGCCCACCCTGAGGGGGAACGTTTACAACCGACCCTTCCAAAAGCTTCAGCAACGCTTGCTGAACTCCCTCTCCGGATACGTCACGGGTAATGGATGGATTGTCACTCTTGCGGGCAATTTTATCAATTTCGTCAATAAAAACAATGCCGCGTTGCGCTGAATCAACATCGTAATTCGAAGCTTGAAGCAAACGGGTTAGAATGGTTTCTACATCCTCCCCAACATAACCTGCCTCGGTTAGAACGGTGGCATCTGCAATGCAAAAAGGAACGTTCAGAATGCGAGCAATAGTGCGAGCCAATAGGGTTTTACCCGTGCCTGTTTCGCCCACCATGATGATGTTGGATTTTTCAATCTCAACCTCCTCACCCATAGGCTGCATAAGCCTTTTGTAATGGTTGTACACCGCAACGCACAAAGTGCGCTTCGCTTCATCCTGACCAATTACATATTCATCTAGGTGTGCCTTTATGGCAGAGGGCTTCAACAACTTAAGGTTCTTATCGAATCCTTTGGCCGGACGGGCACCCACCTCCTCCTGAACAATAAGCGAGGCTTGGTCTACACAAAAATTGCAAATATGACCCTCTAACCCTGCAATCAGCATGGTTACTTCTTTACGGTCTCTGCCGCAAAAAGAACATTTGTTTCCGGATTTACTCATGGGCTGGTTACGAAGTGGGTATGATGAAAGTAGGGGAGTCGCTGAATCAACGGTTGCGTGATAGCACTTCGTCTAGCATGCCGTAACCCTTGGCTTCATCTGCCGTCATCCAATAATCGCGATCGCTATCGGACCAAACCTTTTCGTAAGTCTGACCGCTGTGGAAGGCAATGATGTCGTAAAGCTCCTTCTTAAGTTTCTGAATCTCGCGCGCAGTTATCTCAATGTCGGATGCCTGACCCTGTGCACCACCTAACGGTTGGTGTATCATAACACGAGAGTGATACAGCGCCGAACGTTTTCCCTTTGCTCCTGCACACATCAATACGGCGCCCATCGAGGCTGCCATGCCGGTACAAATGGTGGCAACATCCGGCTCTATGTATTGCATGGTGTCATAAATACCAAGACCTGCATACACCGATCCACCGGGAGAGTTCAAATAAATCTGAATGTCTTTTTTTGCATCCGTAGACTGCAAGAAAAGCAACTGAGCCTGCACTATATTGGCCACCTGTTCGTCTATACCGGTGCCAAGAAAGATGATGCGATCCATCATCAAACGAGAGAAAACGTCCATCTGGGAAACGTTCAACTGACGCTCCTCAAGGATGTAAGGCGTTAAATTGGAAACCTGATGGCGTGTATACGAATCAACGGTATTGCCGCTGATGCCTTGATGGTGAACAGCGTATTTGCGAAATTCATTTGGATTCATGGTCTGTGGTTTAAGGTTTATAAAACTCTTCTTGACTTACCTCTACCTCGGTGATGGTGCAAAGGTTTTGGAAGAGGTCCATTAGCTTTTGATCATACAACAATTGATATACGCGCTTGGCTTCCTCTTCGTTGGCCATAACCCGTGCAACGGTTTTTTTACGGTCCTCTTCCTCCATTTCATAGCCATTGAATTTCTCGAACTGAGAACGGATGATTCCGGAAACGTATTCATCCGCTTCTTGGCTGGTTACAGTTAGGTTGTGGGCCTGAATGAGCTGATTTTCGATGAGTTGCCATCGCAATTGACGAGCATAAGAATCAAACTCAGCCTCAATCTGCTCCATGGTTACCGGCTTCTCGTTGGCGAACATAATCCAGCGTTTCAAGAAAGCATCCGGCAATTCAAGAGCCGCTTTGTCGATGAGACGTTCCTGTATGGCTTTTTGCAAAATGCGGTTGGAATCACCCGAGTTCATCTGAGCCAGCTCACCTTTTACTTTCTCGCGAAACTGCTCAAGGGAACTTACCTCAAGACCATAAACCCGCTCGAAAAGAGCAGGTTCCAAAGGAGCAGGAACCAAACGGCGAACGGAGGTGATTTTTATCTGAAAAGAACTGGTTAAGGTTTCAGCAACATCCTTGCCAACACCCAACATGGCGGCCAAATCAGACATGTTTTCCGAAAGGTCTGATGGGAAAGCAGTTACCACATCCCCTAACGATTTGCCAAGCAAATTGTTGCGCAAGGTGCTGCTGGCAATGCGTCCGAGATTGAGAGGAGCATTGTGAAAAATACCGCCGGCTTTGATTTCACCGTTCTCGTCAAGCTCAATGAAGTCTGCGTAAACGAGATCCGTTTCAATCACTTGGGCAGCATCCTCAACCGTGCCATAACGCGATGCGATGTTTTTGATTTGCTCCTCAACCATTTCATCGGAAATGGACAATGCCTTTTTCTCAAAGGACTCGCCCTCAACCGAAACCTTCACCTCCGGAGCAAGGCCTATGTCGAACCGAAAAACCATGGTTTCGGGCCGATCCCAGTTAACGGAATCGTCTTGCCCCTCAGCAGGTAAGGCATTCCCCAAGATGGACAAGTCCTGCTCTCGTATGTAATTGTTTACACCATCGTTTAGCATTCGGTTGACCTCATCAACCAAGATGCTTCTGCCGTACATCTTCTTCACCATGCCTACCGGCACCATACCGGGACGAAATCCAGGCATCTGAACCTTTTTGGCATATTGCTTAATGGATTTTTCAACGTTTTCGTTGTAATCAGAAGGAGATAGTTCAACGGTGATAACGGCATTCAGCGCGTCTTTCTGTTCGCGGGTAATGTTCATGTGTGAAGTAAAAAGTTCGCAAAAATAGCCTTTTCTACACTAACTTTCCCCCTTCCGTCTCCCAAAGAACCTCATATTTCATCCAGTTTTTAGACATGGGCCATGTATGATTTCCTGCCAAAGGAGCCCAGGCTTGTGCAAGCTGTTCCAATAAGGCAGAATTATCTGCTCCGCCTTCGGTCAAAACCTTCATGCAAGGGTGGTCAGGAACATCACCCACGCCATTGGTTACTACGGTAGAGCCCAATGCTAAACCCTCTCGAATGATCATTCCTTGGGCCTCGTGCCGGGCCATGTGTACCAAAACACGAGCATCGGCCATCACGGCCCAGGCTTCTTGTCGGGGCAACTCACCCAAAAATCGATAACGATCGGCTAATCCGGCATCAGATACCCGGGCACGGCAAGCAGCAAGCAATTCCCCATCCACCCATGCGCCGACCCAAGCGGCCTGCCACTCGGAATTTCTGGCCAAGACGGGCAACACCAAATCCAGGACATGCATAGGTTGCTTCACCTCACTTAAAGAGCCTACAGAGAGGAAGTGTATGCTGCGAAGCGAATGCTGGGTAACCGATAGAATGCGCGAAGGAAGACCAAAGGGATTGAGCATACTTTTCCTTCCTACCCTTTGCAACAAAGTTCCCTCAGCATAAGCCGACGGGGTAACCAACTGAGCACGTCGATTTCTGAAAATTGGCCAATAGCGGTTGCCTAATGCGTCCTGACCCATTATCAACACGGTTAGGGGCAAGCGGAACATGCGGCTCAACCACGAAGAAACCAAGGCAGCATCCCCCATCCAACAGGCTATTATGCGATCGAAAGGTGTCTTGCTGTGTAAAGATGCTCCTAAGCGAAAAGCTTTCCAAAATATGGGAACCTTATTCCATGCCCTGCGGTTGGCACCTGCTAAGGCAAAAACCCGTGCTCCTCTCCATGTGTATTCTGATGCAACAAAGGGGTAATGTAGGGCTACAACAGTAATGGAATGGCCCCGCATAACACCCTCCTCAATCCAGTCCTGAAGAGCAGGAATACAGGTTGTATCGTGATCGCCTGCAGCAAAACCCGGGGTGAATATCAGAAGGTTCACGGACGGTTGATGCGGTATAGCCTCCACCCCAAAGGAAGATTCTCGAGAGTATCTAAGCCAAGGAGGCACACATTATGAAAATTTTTTTCGGGCCATGCGCTGCTCCATTGCCTTTGGAATAAGGTGGGATGGTAGAGCACCAATGCACGGTCCTGAAACCTATGAACCGGCCCGTCCCAAAGGTTGATTATCCTTCCAGAAAAACCCCGTGCATTCAATGCGCCATCCACATCGAAGGTGTAGAGTGTAGCACCGGCATAAAACCTCATGCGCTTCGCAAGAGTTTGCTCAAATTTTTGTCGCTCCAGAAAGGGTTGAAGAGAGCGAGGAACGGCAAGCAGAGGCAGAAAAAACAACCAAGCCAAGCCGGCCCATCGAGGAAAGCGCCCAACCACATACACAAAGCCAGGAAACCCCAAAAAGTAAAGCAATAGACTAAGAGGCAACATAAAACGAAGGTTTTGATACGGCACACCCATGAGAAAAATCGAATATGAGATAGCCATTACCAGAACGATCTTCCAACAGCTGCTGCGCTGATCTGCTGGGACAAACAAAATCCAAACAGAAAAACCCACTCCAAATCCGGGATGCAAACTTCCTAAAACAATGTGCAAAGCATTGGGTAGCGTATACGTCATCCGCCCGTCTTGATGGTCAAAGGTGCGTGAAAAAGCATGGCGCAAATCCCACTGCTCGAGCCAAGGATGATGAATGCTTCCATCCAAGGAACTGAAAAACAAGAAATGAAGGATCACGGTCAAACAGCCGGCTATACATGTTGCTGCATGCAGCCACGACCACCTCTTCTGCACAATGCCTCTATACAAAAGCCACAGCCATGCGGGTGAAAGAACAACCACACTGGCATAGCGGGTTAACACAGCCATTACGGTTCCAACAACGGCCACCCATAGCCAACGCTCTGGAATCGAAGAAGATAAACAAAACAACACCAAGGCAATGCCCAAACAAGCAGCAGCATCGCTCATGCTCAAAAGAGCCGAACGCAGCCACAAAGGACTGCACATCCAAGCCAGTAGCCAAAAGAAACCAAATCGGCGGTCGAACCCTTTGGATTTTGAATACTGCCAAAGCAGACAAGCTATACACCCCCATGCAACAAGACTGCAGCCTTGCAAGGCAAAAAAATCGCCTCCCGGCAACAAGCGAAACGGTTGAGACAGAAAGGCAAATCCAATGGGCCAGAACTCCGGTTGGGAATACCTCGGAAAGGCTTTCAATTGCCGTAAGTAGTTGTAGGCATCTTGACCGTACATGCCATCAAATCCATACAAGCGGCTCCAGATGCCCATGCACAATACACAAAATGCAATAAAAATTGCAATGTGGGTAGAAGAAACATTGGATAGATGCTTCATTTCTTTAGCCAATCGTGGGCATCCATAGCCAAAAGAGAAATCCTCGCCTTGGTCCAGTGCTTAAATCGCTTGGATAACGTTAAACTTCCCAATGCGTCCAACTGATGAAGACGCACTTCATGTACAATCCTACGTATGGCCATTTTATAATACCATGTAGGAAAGGGACGCTTGAGTTGACGATCCCGATCGGTTATGGTTTCCCAAGCTCCGGGTTGATGCTGATCGCCTCGGGTTTCCAAATCCAGCCGAGTTCCGCGGATGGGATAGGCCAGGGTTATGGTAAAATAGGTAGGAACGGCTGCTTTTAAGTGGTTCAAGGTTTCTTCAATATCGGAACGCTCCTCGCCCGGATAGCCAAGCATGATAAAGGTCCCGGCTTCCATACCCCTTGCCTGAGCACCTCGTATCATGGCCTGAACTTGGGTGGCTTCTACCCGCCGATCCATGGCATCCAAAATGCGTTGAGAGCCACTCTCTGCACCGATCCATACGCGTATGCAGCCCGTACTGCGCAACAAGTCCAAGGCTGCATCGCTCAATCGATCGGCACGGGTAATGCATTCATAACGGATGGTTACACCTTGCTTAATCAGCTCTTCCTGAAACAATTCCAGCCAACGATGGCTAACGGTAAACACATCGTCAACAAACCAATACGAATCCGGTCCATAGCGTTTGTTTAATGCATCCAACTCCGCCACCACAGATGCGGGAGACCGCCGCCGGTAGCTTTGACCGTAGACCGCAGTACTGCACCACTTGCAGGTATATGGACAACCTCTCTGAGTAGAAACAGACAATGTAGATTGGCCATGATGTTTCTTCCAAACGGTAAGGTATTGTTCAATTGGAGCAGAATCTCGGTCAGGAAAAGGCAACTCATCTACTGCCTTAAGATGCTGACGAGTAGCCGTTTGCAAGGGAACGCCATCTTGAAGATAGGCAAGGCCCGGAACTTCGCTCCATTTTCCTTCAGGCGATTTCAAAACGGCAACCAACTCATGAAACGTAACTTCCCCTTCCCCAATAACCAAAAAGTCAGCGCCAGCCTGCAGATACTCTGCTTGATTGTAGCGCAAATCGGGCCCACCCAAAACAATGCGCATTTCTTTCCTTAAAGACAAAGAAGACAGACGTTTCAGCAACCGAATAACGGCCAGCTTGGTCATAAGATTAACGTATATGCCCAAAACCTGTGGTCTGCAAGCAACGATATCATCAAACTGGGTATCAGAATCTGAAAAGGTACCGTCGAAAACACGAACCGTTTCGCCCTTTGACTTTAAATAGGAAGATATGTATAAAATTCCAAGAGGGACATACGGCCGCATGATGCGCTTTTCCTTGGCATCGTCCTGAAGGTGATACCCGTGGGTAAGGTAAATGTTCATATCCGTGTGCCTTCAACAAAGTAATGATCTGAGCAGCTGCTGCCGAACTTTAACCGAAAAAGAAGCCTATCGAGTGGCAAAACCCAGCCGATGAAAAACCTAAGGTTCTTCCATAATTTCAACAAACCGGGAAACGGAGCCGCTAAACCCATGGGGCGAAAAGAAATACACGTAAAGGATTTCCTCATCATACCTCGCAACTGAGAAGGTCCATAGAAGTAGGTTTCGATTTTGGCGCCGTGATACTTCACCTGTTTCGGGCCCGGTGTAATCCGACGAAAGGCCAACTGAGGCCGCACTGTAATCATAAAATAAACACATTCCCACAAGCAGAACCTCGGCATTACGGCAAAAATGACACACCCCTCGGGCACCAATACTCTGCTGCACTCCGCTAATACCATTTGAAGGGCACCTGGAGAAAGGCAGTTGAGTGCCCCGAAGTTGGAAAATACTAAGTCCACCGAAGCATCAGGAAGCGGAAATGGTTCCGGCATCTTCAAAATTCGTGCGTCGATGGAATTGTATGAGTTGGAAGAGTCCATCTTGCTTCTCAAAACGCCTATCATTTCAGGAGATGCGTCTGTGGCAAGAACCTCCGCACCTAAGGAGGCCATCCAAATTGCATCTTCACCGGTACCGCAGCCCAACTCCAAAACCCGAATGCCTTTGGTTATTACTTTTTGCAAGCGAGAATGCATGAGGCTGCGCTGATGAAGGGCCAATGGATTCTCATCGAAATCACCACGATAATGCGCAGCTGCCGAATCAAAGTCTTCCATCGGTAGTGGTTAAAAAAAAGTGATTGACCTCCGCCAACAAACGATATCCGATAAAGAGAAAAACGTGTGCTGCTCGTTTCACAATTCCATTTCTCTGCTTGAAATTTGCAGCCTGTTGCTTGGATCGAAAATCACGGTGAACATAGCGATGCAGCTGTCGATAAAAAGAGGCCGGGTAGGTTCCCTTGTACATCATTGCCAAATCATCGGAATCGGCCCAGTTGCGCTTCGAACTCATTTGATTCTTGACCCGTTCATAAAAGACGGTTCCGGGCAATGGGTAACTCACCGAAACGCCTATGTCGTGGGGCATCAATTCGCGCAACATAGAAATGGTTTCGCGGATTTGAGGAATCCGCTCTCCCGGATAGCCAAACTGCAAAAACAAACAAGGCTGAATTCCCGAAAGCTGAAGCAACCGTGTAGCCTCGCGAATCTGAGCAACGGTGATGCCTTTGTCCATAGCCTGAAGTACCTCGTCAGAACCCGATTCGGCACCCATCCAAACTTCTGTACATCCGCTTTGGGCGAGGTCGCTACAAGTTGTACCACGTAAAATAAGATCTGCTCGACTTTGAATTTTATAAGGTATATACAGCTTTCGCAAAGCCATCTCCTTACGAAACGACTCCACCCATCCGGGCTTTAATCCAAAGATGTCGTCGCAAAACCAAATGTGCTTCATCTGAAACAGGGAATGCATTGCGTGAAGTTCTGCCGCAACCCTAGCCGCCGATCGAACTTGATAACGATTTCCATATAAAGGCTTCGCACACCAGTTGCACTTAAACGGGCACCCTCGCGTAGTGGCCATATTGAGCGACAATCCTCCGTGGCGCTGCCACGCATGGTTGTATGATCTTGGGTCTAAGAGGTGCCACGCTGCATCCGGCAATGCGTCGAGATCGGTTAGCACGGCACGTGGACTGCCACGGAGCATAACACCTTTGTTAAATAGAGCCATTCCCGGCAGCACTTCGGAAAAGCGATGACCGGCTTCTAGGCTGGCCCACTCAAGCAACGTGCCATCGGCTTCCCCAAAAAATACAGCCGTTGCCCCTGCTTCTAGGTACGCCTCGGTATGATCCGATGCGTCGCTGCTGGCAACCAGCGTGGGAACTCCCACTGAACGGGCCGCTGAAAGCAATGAAAACACACGATGCCGCATGTTGGTGAGGCACATTTTGGTGAGGTAGTTGAACCCGTCGTCGTAAATCAATACCACATCCGGTTTATAACTCATTCGAACCACAAGGTTCTTCTCATCCGGTTCAAAGGTGGAGTCAAAAAACTCCACCTCATGACCTTGTTCAAGGAGAATGGCACAGGCCAAAAGAGTGGCCAATGGGGGATAAGGCTTTGATTGTCGCTCCTGCTTTGGATCGAGAGAAAGCCAATAACCGTTGGTAACCAAAACCCTCATAACTCGCTACGCCTTTGGAAAAGCGCGTCAATGGAATCGAGCGCCTTAGATTGGTTGTTCTGAGGATGATGCTTGGATACGCCGCGGGTGCTTCTAAACATTTGTTCAAAATCCTGCTCTCGATGATGGGAGAATTTGCGCTGCCATCTCCTTAAAGTAATGCGGTGAAGAAACCGCTCCAAAGAGTCAAACATAGACAAAGAAAGAAATCTCTCTAAAGTGCCGGGGCTTTTGGCCATTGTGGTAAAAGATGCCTCCTTATGGCGAAATTTACCCTTCAACCATTGGGTATGCCATTGGTTCTCCTGATAAAAAGAACCCCATACACAACCTCGTTCCCACATGGGCATAAGGCTTGTAATCTCAACTGATGTAAATAAATTTTGATCCGGTATGCGAAGGTGATGCAAATCAATCAAGTAATTCAAGCAAAACCACTTGCGGGAATTTAGTAAAATCAATTTCTTATACGCAATCAACAAACTCCGACAAATCCAAAGACGACCCGGTGTAGTTACAACAAAAAAATCAACGTCGCCGTTGTGCTTCAATCGTCCTTTAGAAAGCGAGCCGCTTATGGCTACTGCCTCTACAAATGGAAATCGAGCCACACGCTGAGCCAAACGGGGGAGCCTCGCATGTACCTCACGGGCCCGCTCTTCCTCAGATAGACGTTCTGCAACCCAGTTGTTTATATCGGAATGAGAAGACCAGAAGTCCTCATAAAAAATGGCTTGGTTTTGCTGACCCAATTCAAGCAAACAATCCAAGACCTCCTTCTCCGACAAACCAAGCATCAAAGAAATCTCAGAGCATTTTAGAGGATGATGAAAGTGGGCAAAATAGCCAAGTAAAATCGCCACCTGCCGCAGTTGAGGAAGCTCCGTTAAACAGGCAAAACGGTCTTGAGAGGCAAAAGACATGACACACCCAAGATACTAATATTATGAAAGCCGAGAAGAGGAAAATGCCTTTCGAACCGGAACCCAAGAAGCAAAAACCGCAATAATAGCCAAGGCGAGTGCAGTGGAAAAGAAATCTCCCAATCGAAGTTCAATTGGATAAGCAGAAACAACGAAGGCTCCCGGATCTCCGAGGGTTAGCCAACCAAAACGATCCTGACCCAAACAAACCAACCATCCCACAACCATGCCCAAGGTTCCTCCGATTCCCGCTATCAAAAGCCCTACGCGGAAAAATACGCCGGTTATCCAACCCGGAGCAGCGCCCATGGCACCGAGGATCCGAGCATCTGCAGCTTTATCAAGAGCCAACATGCGCAAACATCCGGTTAAATTAAACGCCGCTACCAACAATATAAAAACCAAAATAAAGAATACCATCCATTTTTCAGCCTGCATTATTTTATAAACAAAAGCATGTTGTTTATACCGATCCAACATCAACACTTGCTGCCCCAAAATTTTTTCCAATTGCTCCTCTAAATCGGTTCCAGGTTGCCCCTTGTTAAACGCAAACTCTAGGTATGAACAGGCGCCTTCCAAATCCAGCACCTCACGGGCAAAATCAAAAGGAACCAGAACCACCTGTGCATCATATTCTTGTTGCACAGAATAAACACCGGCCACGCGTATGGCACGCACACGAAAAGGCTCATCGGTGATGCTTATTCCATCGGCCTCGGAGTTGGCTGCATGCACCTGAACGGGCACCAACCCGGCCTGATCGCCGGCCTGCAATTGTGCCGAAACACCCGACCCAAGCAAACACAGAGGAACCTGCTCTCCGCCCAAACTCAAGGTGCCATCAGTAAGATGATTGCCCAACCCCAGATAACGAAGCATAGATACATCGGTTCCCTTGAGTATGCCAAAAACTTCCTGATTCCCCTTCCGAAACAAAACCTTTTCCTCTAAAACCGGCTGCACCAAACGTACACCTTCAAGTCCTCTCAATTCCTTAAGCTGATTTTCAGAAAGCTTCAAGGTCTTACCCGTCTCCGAAACAACTTTCAACTCAGCATCAAACGTATGATATAAGCGGACAACCAGGCCCTCAAATCCATTGAATACACTCAACACAACCACCAAGGCAAACGTGCCGGCAGCCAAGCCAAGGGTAGAAACCCATGAAATAACCTGAATGGCTTGTGGCTTGTTGCGACTAACCAGGTAACGAAAAGCCAAAAACCATTGTGGATTAGGCATGTTTTCTATTTCCAGGCAGAAACAATAAGACCTGTACCGGTAGGATGATTGCGCACAGAATCAAGGTAATTCAGCACATACGCAAATGGATAAACTACAATATAATAAAAAGGAAGTATTAGGAAAAACAAACGGCTTACTCCCAACAACATAATTGGCCATTTCATGGTCAACCTCCAACTAATCTTTCCGGGGGCACCATATGAATAGCGAGCATCTACTTTCGAAAAGCCTGCCTTCAGAAGCTTTTCTTTTATTTCTTTAATGTTGTATCCATCGCGTACGTGCTCCTCAATAAATGAGGTTTCTCCATCGGCCTGCACATCCGAACCCCCTTGGTCAGAGGGTGTAGAAATGAGCAACATTCCCCCGGGTTTTAAGGATTTATGAATGTTCTGAAACACCAGCACATCTTCCAAAATATGCTCCATAACATCTACGCTCAAGGCAAGATCATATGCCTCTGGTTGCACGTATTGAGTGAGGTCCGCAACGCTAAATGTTACACGATCAGTGGCCTTTATGGAATCGAAAAAACGACGACAATCCTCTACCTGCTCCTCTTTCACATCAACCGCATCAATTTTCCAATTCGGAAAATGACGATGGATAAAGTAGGTGTATTGTCCAAAACCCATGCCGGCATCCAGCACCCGTAAATCTCCATACTGGGTTTGCCACCAGTTTCGAAGTACCCGATGCACATGCCAAGCCCTAAGCAGCAACAAATCGAGTAGGCGGTAAAATACGATGCGGAGCCAAGGCGTGCGGTTAAACACGTTGCCCAATTGTCGTTTTATGGGATCGTAATGCATGGCTATGATTTCAATAAAGCATCAATACGCTCAGCTTGGTCGAGGGTATCGTCAATGAAAAAATGAAGGTCCGGAACAACCCGTAATTGATTTCGAACCCGAGAAGCAAGTTTCATGCGCAGGTCTTTTTTCGCATCATTTACCTGCTGCAGCACTGCCTGGCGTTTGTCCGCCGGAAAAACAGAAATGAACACCCTCGCAATCGAAAGGTCCGGCGTAATGCGTACCTCCGTTACGGTAACCATGCTCTGCAGCACCATCCCCTGCCCTTCGCGTTGAAGCACCTCAGCAAGTTCCCGATGGATGAGGCGGGCAACCTTTTGCTGACGAGTTGAATCCATTCTGCAAAGATAGAATTATGCCCCACGGTATGCCCTTTGCAATTTCCGTCCATTAAGGCCGTTTACCATTACAGTCAACGATTTGCTACCTTCGCTTTATGACAAACCGGTTGAGCCTTACCCTTTTATTTGCCCTGGCTGCCTTTGGAACCTCAGCGCAACCCAAGAAATTCAAAGGATATTCCGATGTAAGCCTGTTTGCAGGAGGAGCCCAATACACGGGCGAACTAAACCCAAGGGTGTTTCACAGTCCAACCCTAAAACCCGGATTGGGTTTCATTGCCAAACGAAATTTCTCTAGAAGATGGGCCTACAAGATCGCACTCCACTACGGAACCGTTTACGGCAACGACGCCTATGGTATGGACGAGTTTTCCAAACAACGCAACCTGTCTTTTCAATCCCGTATTTGGGAGGCAAGCTTCCAAATGGAATTCAATTTCCTTCCCTACCAAATGGGGAATCCTGAAATTCCCGCAACACCCTACATTTTCGCAGGCATCGGAGGATTTTTCTTCAATCCTTATCGAAACCTCGGAAACGCCAGATACTACTTAAACAACTTGCACACCGAAGGACAAACAACTTCGGCATCACCAAATGGAAACTATACCCTGGTGCAACCCTGCATCCCGTTTGGTCTTGGCCTTAGAGCGAATTTAGGTAGAAAAATGGCCATAGGCTTAGAGTGGGGATTCAGAAGAACGTTTACCGATTACCTAGACGATGTCAGCGATTTATATACCGACGGGCGCGTTCTTTACCGTGAAGTAAGCTTGCCCGCAGAAAAGCTCTCAGGAGCCATAAGAAAAACATCCAACCAAAAGGGCAACTTCAACCGGCAACGCGGCAACAACTGGAACCAAGATTGGTATTCTTTCTTTGGTATTCTTTTAATTTATAAAATTCCAAACGGAGACAACTGCCCTGAACTGGGAAACTAATGAATCAGACCTCAATTACCTAAAAGTTAGGCTGCAACCATCCAGACCAACAACCGAGCACATCCCACGATGGATTAAAAAAAAAGGACAGTCAAATTGGCTGTCCTATTTTTTCATCGCAGAATACAATTATTTGGAAAGTTTGATGGTTGTTCTGCGGTTTTCCTGGTGCCGAGCATCGGAACACTTTACACCATCTTTACATTCGTTTACCAGTTGCGACTCTCCGTATCCAACAGAAGTTACACGAGATTTGTCGATGCCGGATTTTATGAGGTAGTCTGAACAAGTCTTGGCACGCTTTTCCGATAGTTTTTGGTTGTATTTATCTGTGCCCCGACTGTCGGTGTGACTTCCCAATTCAATCTTCAACGTTGGATTGTCTTTCAGCAAAGCAACAACTTTGTCCAGCTCTGCTTTGCCTTCTTTACGAAGCTTGTATTTATTATAATCATACAGCACATCTTTCGCATCCAGCACAATTGGCTTCTCTATGACCTTCTCTATTGCCGCCAACTCAAAGTCGTTTAATATGTCGGCATTGGTTTCAGCATTCTTGGTTGAGAATGCCGCTGACTTATTAAGGAAATCAGTCTTACGCGCCATCAACTGGTAATCGCTCTCCAACGTGAGCTTGTAGGTATACATACCGTCTGCGTCGGTGAAGATGCTGTCAACACTGCTTGCGGAATTGTTGGTAAGAATGATGGTTGCATTCTGAAGAGGAGCACCGTTGCTGGTAACCCGACCCTTGGCATTCATAACCGGAGGATTGATCACCACATTGTAAATCCGGTCTGGTCCGTTTCGATTTGAGGAAACATAACCGGTTTTGCCATCCTCTGCCAGCACAAAGCCAAAATCATCGGCCTTAGTATTCAAAGGATAATTTAAGTTCATTGGATTGTTCCACTTACCACCGGAGTTCCGGGTAAGAAACACATCGAGTCCGCCAAGGTTCTTGTGACCGTTTGAGGCAAAATAGAGCTTCCCGCCTTTTGCGGCAACTGGAAAACGCTCATCCATTGCTGTATTTATTGGCGCACCTAAGTTCTCAGGCTTGGTCCAACGGCCGCTTTCATAACGGGTTACATATAAATCATATCCACCCAATCCACCCGGCATATCCGATGCAAAAAACAGAGTTTTGCCATCCTCAGTAAGAGAAGGGTGTTGATTGGAATAATCAGGACTGTTGTAGGGGAAAGATCCGCTTGCCATCCATTCAGCACCGGCAAGTGAGTCGCGACCTATCATGGAGTTGATAACCTTTTCGTACTTCTCCGAAGCTTTCAATCCGTTGGTATTGCTGGTGGTAAAGTAGGCTATGTTTCCCTCTCTGTTAAAGGTTGCAGAACCTTGATGATATTTGTCGTTGATGGCACCTTTCAGTTTCTCTGCCGTGCCAAAACGACCATCCTTTTCCTTCTTAACAAAGTAAATGTCCTGATAAGAATTCATGGTACCCGGATTTACTTTTCCACCACGAGCAGAAGTTTCTCCAACGAATACCAGTCCGTCTTTGTAAATAACAGGGGAATAGGCATTGTTGAAACCGCCAATGCCCGCATCCTGAAGGCTATAACGCATGGTGTCTTTGGTGAATTGAGCCAAATCGCCGCATGAATTCAGAAGCAATTGAGCGGCATAATCACCGGGCTTATCGTTCAGATAAGACGTGAACTGGGACTTGGCGTCGCCGTACTTGCCCATATTCATTAAAATCTTCCCGTAGCTCAAATGATTCATCGGGTCAAGCTTTGCCCCATCGTCTTTCATGCCCGCAGCAAAATACTTGTCTGCATTGGCGTAATCGTTCATGTTGCGGTAACTGTTTGCCAGCTTCAATGCAAGCTCCGGAGTGGGCTTTTTGCTGTATGCCTTTTCATAAAGCCGAGCAGCCTTAGCGTATCCAAAACGCTCAAATTGGGCGTCTCCGCGCTCAGTATAGTAGCGGGCGCAACCAGAAAGCATTATGGCTGCACTAATAAAGACAATCACTCCACCAAGAAAGTTCCTCATAATAAATAGGTTGTGGTTGTTCGGAATTAACCTGCGATGCATATTGAGGTTGATTTTCCCGTTTTTTAAAAATAACGTGGGTTCTTAATCTTCATGATGTCGCTTCCAAAATCATAACCGAGCATGATCTCAAAAGATCCATTGGTTAAGCGACCCAATTTGGTAAAGGAGTAGTCATAACTACCCCCAATGCGTAACTGTCGAGTAAGTTGATACTCCAACAAGGCAACAACCGCATCATTGGTCCTGTATGAAACGCCAAGCCAAACGGTCTCTCTAAATAAAGCGTTCACATTAAGGTCGGCCTGAACAGGAGCACCAGGAAGGTATTTCACCAAAAACGAGGGCTTCAGCATAATGTCGGTACCTACATCAAACACATAACCTCCAGTTAAAAGATAATGACGCTTCATGAAAGTGAACTTGTCCAGATCGGCATCCCACTTTTTAGTAGGCTCTTTCCCAATTAGAGTTGGTATCGAGAAGCCCAGGTAGGATTTCTTGGTGTAGTAGTAAACCCCAAATCCAAACTTCGGTGCCCAAAAGCTGTTGGCAGCTAACGCCGGATCACTTCCATCCCAGGCAAACGGTGTGCGACGAATGCTGTTGTACATACCCCCGCTGATGCCAAAAGACAATTTGCCTTTCTCGCTCACTTTAACATGATACGCCGCATTCAACAAGATGTTGTTTGATCCGGTTGAACCCACATTGTCGTTGGCAAACACAAGACCTAACCCCAATCTCTTATTCAATACCGACCCGTCTACACCCAATACGTTGGTCTTGGGAGCACCATCAAAACCCACCCATTGATTGCGGTGAACAAAGGTTGCACTGGCATACTTGTGACTTCCTGCATAGGCAGGATTTAAAAACAACCCATTAAACATGTAATGGCTTAACATTGGGTCCTGCTGCGCTCGGACCCCTTGACAAAGGCCTATTAATGCAATGAAGAGGAGTAATCGATTCATGGTCTGATTTCTAGTGGTCATGGCTTCGAGTCTTTTTATATCATTAACGACGTAAGTCCACATAACCTTTTAGCTGTTGTGATGCTCCGTTGGATCGCACATTCACCACCACAAAATAGGTGCCATCCGCTAGGCTTTCTCCTGAATTGCTGAGGCCTTCCCAGTCATTGGCGTATCCGGTTTTGCTGTATACCACATTACCCCAGCGATTGTAGATGGTGATGTCGTTGTCTGGGTACAATTCGATGCTTCCTATAATGAATTGATCGTTCTTGCCATCGTTGTTCGGAGAGAATCCACTGGATAGCTTAAATTCTTTGGGCTCGGTTAGGATAATGCTTGCCTCAGCTGTACATCCCCCGGCATCGGTTACCAATACGGTATAAACACCTGCCTTTAATCCAATCAAATCTTCTGAGCTGCCAATAAAGCCAGCACCCTCCTTGGTCCAGTTGAACTGGAATGGCGCAAGGCCACCGGAAACGGTCAAATCAATTTGTCCATCAGAAGCGCCGGGCAAGCTCACATTGTGCCCTCCAGGATTAAAGATCGGTGAAGTGAGATTCAGGGTAATGGTTGGAGAAGGGGTTAGGTTCACCACCAAGGTATCGGAGTTCTTAGAACATCCAAATGAGTTGGTTACGGTTAAGTAGTAACTGCCCGGACCAATCACCCTAATGGATTGAGTGGTTTCTCCCTGAGACCATTGATAATTGGCGGCAGATGCAGCCGTCAAGGTTATGAAACTGCCCGAATTACATGGACTGAGGGCACCATCAACGGTAAAGGTTGGCTTAACAACCGTATCCTGTGCAACAACATTTGTCGAAGGGAACGATGCTCGGGTACAACCATTTGAGCCGGTTACCACAACATAATAGTCTCCAGACTGATTTACCACAACAGAGGAGTTGCTGCCAATATTTATGTCAGGATTGCCATTTAGACCAACCTTGAACCAAGTGTATGAAGCAGCTGCCGGAGCCTGAAGAAGAACGGAGTCGCCTTTACAGAAGGTAGTATTACCAATTGCAGTTATCACTGCAGATGGCGGGAAATTGAGGGTTACAACAAACGGTGTTGATGTGGCCGAGCACTGCCCATTGCTAACCGTTACAGTGTAGGAACCAGGATTGGAAACAATGACGCTTTGGGATTGGAATCCATTCGGGTTCCAAGTATTTCCTGTTGCGCTGCTAGAGGTAAGGGTTATGGATTGCCCGTTGCAAATGTTGCCGCTTCCGCTCGAGGTAATCACGGGTGTTGGTAAGCCAGGCAATACGTTCACCCCGGTAACAGGAGAGAGAATCTGACAGCCTTGAGCCGTGGTGATGGTAACAGAATAATTACCGGTCTGAGTTACAGAAATGGTTTGTGAGGTTTCACCGGTTGACCACAAGTAAGCCGTGCCGGTAGTCGCAGTCAAATCAACCGATCCGCCCTGACAGAAGGTAGTAGGACCACTTGCGGTAACCGAACCTATGGCAGATGTGGTGATAATGGTTACAACAGCAGAGCCGGTTGAACTGCCGCAAGCATTAGTAACTGTTACCGTGTAGGTTCCACTGGTGCTTGCTGTAATAACCGGGGTAGTCTCGCCGCCCGGACTCCATAAATAGGAAGCCCCGGGATTTCCAGCATCCAACGTTACGGTTCCGTTGCATTGAACAAAAGGTCCTCCAAGATTCACAACCGGAAAATTTCCATTGCTGTTTACAACTGCAGAGCCTGTAGCCGAACAACCCTGAGCAGAGGTAACAACAACGGTGTATGTACCATTGGCAATCGCATTAAAGGTTTGGGAGAATCCTTGGCCGCTGTTCCAGTTGTAGGTTGATCCCGGATTGCCGGCATCCAACACAACACCGCCACACTGAGCATAAGGTCCACCAAGGTTCACAACCGGAATGGTATTAATGGTTACCAGAGCAGACCCGGTACTGCTTCCACAGGTATTGGTTACGGTTACCTGGTAGGTACCCGATGCAACTGCAGAAATGGTCTGGGTAGTTTCACCACCCGGGCTCCATAGATACGATGAACCTGCATTGCCAGCGTCCAAGGTTACGTTTCCACCGCATTGAGGAGTCGTGTTGGATAGATTCACAACAGGAGCTCCCGGAGTGATGGTAACCACACTGGATCCAGATCCGGTACATCCATCTGCATTTGTAACAACAACAGAATAGGTCCCGGTTGAAGAAGCAGAAATCGTTTGTGTTGTTTGGCCACCCGGACTCCATAAGTAAGTTGATCCGGGGTTTTCCGCATCAAGCAATACAGGAATACAGGAAGAGGACGAAGGCACCAAGTTTACAACAGGAGTTGAGTTGATGGTAACCACCGCGGAACCGTTTGAACTGCCGCAGGCATTGGTTACCGTTACGCTGTACGCTCCTGATGTACTGGCCGTAATCACTTGGGTGGTTTCTCCATTCGACCAAGCAAAGGTTGCTCCGGCATTGCCCGCATCCAACGTTACCGTGCCGCCGCACTGAGGTGCAGGGTTCGTTAACGCAACCGTTGGAGCAGAATTAATGGTTACCTGAACAGAGGCGGTTGCAGAACAGCCATCGCTGTTGGTTACAACAACCGTATA
>JBEIVB010000191.1:0-3145 GCA_040374085.1 Flavobacteriales bacterium
CCCGTTGGAACGAAAGTTGAAGTTACGGACAGCATTACCCGTATTGTTGAAGACCGTATCTACAAAGTAATGGAGCCCGATGGTAAGGATAACCCTATTGTGGAGAGCATCATTTCCAACGTTGCGGTTGGGGCTACCGACCCCAACAGCGGCGATCGTAGCACCGCTCCTCATAAAGGCAAAGTATCTGTGGCTTTTGTAGAATTTGAAAAACGAGACGGCCAATCCACATCGGATTATCTCGACAAAATCCGTAAAGCGGTAAAAGGCATACCCGGGGCGGAGATCATCGTGGACAAAGAAGCCAATGGTCCGCCTGTTGGTAAAGCGATTAGCATAGAAATGACAGGCGATGATTTGGATGTACTTGTAACCACCTCAAAGGCACTGAAAAACTACCTCGACTCTTTGCAGATTTCGGGTGTGGAGGAATTGAAATCCGATTTGCAGAACATTAAGCCCGAAGTGGTAGTGGACATCGATCGGGAGCGTGCAAACCGAGAAGGCATTTCTACCGCACAAATTGGCATGGAATTGCGCAACGCGGTGTTCGGCATTGAAGCATCAAAGTTTCGGGATGCGAACGATGAATACCCCATTCAAATTCGGTACACCGATTTGCAGCGCAACAGCATCGACGATTTGTTGAACCTGAAGCTTACATTTCGGGATATGAACATGGGAGGAATGTTGCGACAAGTTCCACTTTCTTCTGTGGCAACCGTACATTATGCCAACACCTTTGGTGGCATAAAACGCAAAAACCAAAAGCGCATTGTGACCCTTGAATCGAACGTCCTGAACGGATTTACACCCAACGAAGTGGTAGCGCAAGTGGAATTGGCCATGCAACAGTTTCAGATGCCTGAAAACATCAACCTTCGAATGGGTGGTGAACAGGAAGAGCAGAAAGCCACCGGTGCATTTTTGGGAACAGCTTTATTGGTGAGCCTGGGATTGATGTTCCTTATCATGGTTACCCAATTCAATTCGGTTGGAAAGCCCCTTATCATCCTCAGCGAAATCTTCTTCTCCATAATTGGCGTATTGCTGGGCATGAGTATGTTTGACATGACCATTTCCATTGTTATGACCGGCATTGGCATCGTGGCTTTGGGTGGAATTGTGGTGCGGAACGGCATCTTATTGGTGGAGTTCACCGACATCCTCATTGCTCAGGGCATGCCGCTGCGCCAAGCAGTAGTAGAGGCAGGTAGAACGCGTATGACACCGGTAATTCTAACCGCGTCGGCCACGATTTTGGGGCTTATTCCACTGGCGGTGGGATTAAACATTGATTTCGTGAAACTCTTCAGTGAATTCAATCCCCACATTTTCTTCGGAGGCGACTCCGTTGCTTTCTGGGGTCCATTGAGTTGGACCATGATTTTTGGTTTGGGTTTTGGCACCCTATTGACGCTGTTCCTTGTTCCGGCTATGTATTTGATTTACGGGAAACTGAGGATGCGTTTTCTGGGTAAATTATAACCTTAATCCTTTTATCTCTTTCTCCATCCTCCCGGGCCTTACCCTGGGGGGATTTTTTTTGTTTGCCTGCGTTCCATTGTACACCTTTGCTGCATGAACAATGCGGTTAATTTCCGGTGGCCTATTCTTGCTGCCTGGTTAAGCGGAATCCTATTGTGGCTTTCGTGGCCCGTATCGGGCGTTCCTTGGCTGATTTTGTTGGCATGGGTACCCATGCTTTGGGCATGGCCAGCCATGGCCAAACATGGCATTGCCTACCGATGGACAAGCTGGTTTGGCTTGGCATTGATTTGGAACACAGGAACCACATGGTGGATTGTGAATGCATCGGCAGGTGGAGCGGCGTTGGCAATAGGAGCAAACAGCCTGCTTATGGCAGGTGTAATGGAAGCGGGGCACACGGTGTATCGCAAACGCGGCTATGTTTCGGGCGTTGTGGCCCTTTCTGGTTTGTGGCTTGGTTTCGAGCGGATACACTTGAATTGGGAGCTTACCTGGCCTTGGCTGACACTCGGAAATGCTTTTTCTGAAGCCCCCCGGTGGGTGCAATGGTATTCCATTACCGGTCACCTAGGCGGAAGCGTTTGGGTGTGGATGACAAATGCACTTGCTGCCAGCGCATGGAATCCGTCGGAGGAAAAAAAAATCAATAAACGTGTGATGACCTATTGTGCAGTTGCCGTGGCAGTTCCTATGGGCATTTCTGCCTGGATTTATGCTCGGCCACTTCCCAAAGGTCCACTTCAAGAGGTTGTGGTGGTACAGCCCAATGTGGATCCGTACAACGAAAAATTCAGCGGCACCGAACCCATGCAACAGCTGGTTAAGGCCCTTTCCCTTGCCAAACCCTACCTAACCGCTAACACCAAGTGGTTGGTTTTTCCAGAAACCGTTATTCCTTATAATATCTGGGAAAACAAACTGGATGGTACGCCTGAAATTCTCCTTCTGCGCGGCTTTTCATGCACCTATCCCAACTTGGCCATCGTTTTGGGTTCCGGAACAGCGCGGGCCTATCCAGGCGCTGTTTCTCCGCCAACCGAATCGGCACGGCCGCTTTTTGGAGGAGCGGGCTTTTACGACTCGTACAACACCGGTCTTATGGTAGGATGCAACGGTCCTGTGCCCGTATATCATAAATCCCGCTTGGTTCCCGGGGTAGAAAAAATACCGTTTGCTTGGATATTTGGACACTTAGAAAGTTTGGCCATCAACCTAGGAGGCACCGTTGGCAGCCTTGGCACACAAGCAGAGCGGAGTGTTTTTCAACATCCAAAAGGTTATGCCAACTTTGCGCCCATCATCTGTTACGAATCCGTTTATGGTGATTATGTTGCCGACTATGTGCGCAAAGGCGCACAGGTTCTGTGCATCATGACCAACGATGGATGGTGGGGAGATACGCCAGGATATAAACAACATTTAAGCTATGCCCGATTAAGAGCCATAGAAACCGGCCGTTGGGTGATAAGGTCTGCCAACACCGGTATATCGGCACTGATAGACCCCAAGGGTTGTATGGTGCACAAAACCGATTGGTGGCATCCCAGAGCATTTAGGGCGACGTTCCCGGCACTCTCAGATACCACCTGGTTTGTACGCTTGGGCGATGCTTGGTCTGCGGCATTCGGAGTGGTTGGCCTGCTGATGTGGGCCG
>JBEIVB010000047.1:0-19075 GCA_040374085.1 Flavobacteriales bacterium
CCCGTTGCTGTTTTGTCCGGTACCGTCGAAGCCGGCAAGCAGATTGGCCTGCAGATCGGGGTGCGTGAGGTCTACGCCTTCGTCGAGCACAGCAATTTTTATGGTACTGAGGCCCGTGGTGGTGTTCCATGCAGGCAATACGTTGATGTCGCAACCCGCTGTACCGCTTCCCTGAGCCGCTGATCCGGTATTTTGCAAGGCCCACTGATTGGGGTAAAACGCGTCGTTGGTCATCCTGCGCAACCGCCTCAGGAAGTTGGGTTCTGCGGTTGAGGCCATGCCGGTTTTTTGCACCGCAGCGCAGGCTTCAATGGGTCCGGAAAATCTTCCTTTTTCATAACCCAAAAGAAAGGTCCCTTTGTTGGCGTAGGGGTAGGGCAGGGGATTCAGTCCTAGGGCCTTCCAAGCAGCAAGGGCAGCCGTTTCGCCGATGCCGGGTTTTAAGGCAACCATGATTTCGGGCATCAAACCCATGTGAACGCCATCTTTGTACACCAGGTAAGGGTGGGCGCTCCGTATGGCTGCCTGAGCCATTAAGGCTCGGCACAGGTTCTGAGCTGCTTTCGGATCGTCTTTCCTGGACGAACGAACGTTTGCCCCCAATGGGCTCGGCAAGAGCAACGATTTATCTACAGGCTCTATGTCTGGAATTTCCTTGAGTGCATTCAAACACGCGGCTTGGGAAAGGCCCGGCTCAAACAGCACCAGCACATCGCGTTCCGATGCTGTGAAGCGCTCAATATGACCATCGAGCCGCATTTGAATTTCGGTTTGGGCATGCAAAATGGGTGATGGCAGCAGGCACAAAACCAAAACCCAAAGGTAGATTTGAGCGAAGTATAATTTCATAATATAAACACGTTAAGAAGAATAGGTATCGAGGGTTGATTGTCTTGTGCGCATGGGCAAAACCTCTGCTGTAGGACAATTGCATCCTTTCTTTTTTCTGGTTTTATGCAAACCATTGCTTTGCTTGCATCCCAATAGAGAAGCGGCAACGAGACCGAGCGCCAGCAAGCGGAAAAGCATCGGAAGGGGTTGAAAATAAATTAGAGGGTTCCGCGCAAGGCTTGTTCCCGCTCTATGGATTCAAACAAGGCTTTGAAATTGCCTTTTCCGAAGGAGGTGGCCCCTTTGCGTTGTATGATTTCGTAGAATACGGTAGGCCTGTCTTCAACGGGCTTGGTGAAGATCTGCAAGAGGTAACCCTCTTCATCTCGATCCACCAGTATGTTGAGGCGTTTTAAGTCCATGATGTCTTCATCAATGGTTCCAACGCGTTCAAAAAGATCTTCGTAGTAGGTTTCGGGCACGTGCAGAAACTCAACCCCATTGGCACGCAGGGCGGTAACGGTTTCCAGGATGTTGTCGGTGGCAACGGCTATGTGTTGTACACCTGATCCTTTATAAAAATCGATGTACTCTTCAATCTGTGATTTCTTCTTGCCTTCGGCAGGCTCGTTGATGGGGAACTTCACGTATCCGTTTCCGTTGCTCACTACTTTGCTCATGAGGGCAGAGTATTCGGTAGAGATGTCGTTGTCGTCGAAGGTGATGAGGAGCTTGAAGCCCATTACATTCTCATAGAATTCAACCCATCGGTTCATCTCGCCCCAGCCTACATTGCCCACGCAGTGATCCACAAACTTCAATCCAACCGGCTTGGGTTTGAAAGGCTTGTTCACCGCCATATATCCGGGCATAAACAATCCCTTATAATTTTTCCGCTCTACGAAGGTGTGCAGGGTTTCGCCGTAGGTTTTGATGGAGGCGGTGCGCACCACTCCATGCTCGTCGCTCTTTTCTTCGAGGGGAATGGCCATTTCAGCCCCTCGCGCGGTGGTGGCTTCGAGGCTGTAGGCGGCATCGTCAACCCACAGGGCCAACACCTTTACTCCATCTCCGTGTAGACGCACATGTTGAGAGATGGCGCTATCGGGATCGAACGAGGTGGTAAGCACCAACCGAATCTTGCCTTGCTGCAACACATACGAGGCACGGTCTTTTACTCCCGTCTCCAGTCCGGCATACGCAACGAGTTCAAAGCCAAACGCAGCCTGGTAGAAGTAGGCCGATTGCTTGGCATTGCCCACATAAAACTCAATATAATCGGTTCCATTTAGGGGAAGAAAATCGTGGGCACGGTGGGCGGCCAAATCTTCGAGGCGAACGCCTTTGGAGGTGGTTTGCATGGGTAGGTAGATGTAGGTTTATTTCTAGAACAAAGGTAATTTTTTTTGATGGGCCTTTTGCATTTTACGCGGGGTGCAAAGGCATTTGCAGCATCTTTGCAATATGGCTTTAGGATTGCCTTATCACATTACCGAATTGCCTGCGTTGGTGCAGGGTTCGCGCTTGTGCGGCCCACAGGTGCACGAAGCAGTACGGGTGCTGTTCGACAGCCGTCAGTTGGCCGAGGCCCAGGGTACCTTGTTTGTTGCCTTGAAGAGTGCGCGCCACGATGGCCATCAACACATCGGGGAGCTTTACGCGCGCGGTGTTCGTGCCTTTCTGGTGGAGGAAGGCCATTGGGATGAAGCTGCTTTTCCGGAGGCCGATTTTTGGGTGGTATCCAATACCCTGGAAGCTCTTCAGGCATGGGCTGCCCATCACCGCAGCCGCTTCTCTTGCCCGGTGGTGGCCATCACGGGCAGCAACGGCAAAACGGTCGTGAAGGAGTGGCTCTGGCAGCTTTGCAGTGCGGATGGTATGGTGTTGCGCAGTCCGCGCAGCTTCAACTCCCAGCTTGGGGTTGCCCTTTCGGTGTTGGAGCTGGCTCCGCATCACACTTTGGCGATTTTTGAGGCCGGCATCTCGCATCCCGGAGAGATGGAGCGCTTGCGCCGTATGATTCAGCCTACGTGGGTGTTGGTAACCAACCTGGGCCAAGCCCACGGCGCCCATTTTCGCGATCTGGCGCACAAGGCCTCCGAGAAGATGGCGCTGGCCTCCGGATCGTCCAACTTGGTGTTGCCCATCGATTACCCTGAGCTGAGAAGCCTGGCACCCGAGGCCGATGCCAACCGAACGTTGGTTACCTGGTCGCGGGAGCAGAACATCGCCGCCTTGCGCATCACACGCATTGAGACAAGCGCAGCCCACACCCGCATCACCGGCATCTTTCAGAACCGTTTTGTTGAAACCGAGCTGCCTTTTCAGGATGCGGCCTCCATTGAGAACGCCATCACGTGTTGGGCCTTCTTGTTGGGATGGCTGGGTGATGCAGAGTGGCTGGCTCAGCGCATGCGGCAATTGCATCCGGTGGCCATGCGCCTCGAGCAAAAGGCCGCTGTGGGCAACAGCGTGCTCATCAACGATTCCTACAACTCCGATGAGGCCGGCCTGCGCATTGCCCTGGCCCACGTGCAGGCCCAGCCCGGCTTTGCAAACAAAACCCTCATCCTTTCCGATTTGCAAGAGAGCGGCGAGGCCGAGGAGGTGCTCTACCCCCGCATTGCGCGCTGGGTAAAGGAGGCCGGCATCACAAGGGTGATCGGTATTGGTCCCATCCTGCCGCGCTATGCTTCCGCGTTCCCTGCTGCCTTTCATGGATTCGACAGCACGGAGGCTTTCTTGCAAGACCCTCCGGTTTTCCGCGAAGAGCTCATCCTGCTCAAGGGTGCGCGGCGGTTTGCCTTTGAGCGCATTGCCACCGTGCTCGAGTTTAAAACCCACGAAACCCGCCTCGAGATCCGCCTCGATCACCTTGTGGCCAACCTGCACACCTATCGGTCTTGGCTTAGGCCGGGCGTAAAGGTGATGGCCATGGTAAAGGCGTTTTCCTACGGGAGCGGCAGCTACGAGGTGGCCTCTGCTCTGCAGATGGCCGGGGTAGATTATTTGGCGGTGGCGTATGCCGATGAGGGTGTGGAGCTTCGGCAACGCGGCATTCATCTGCCCATCATGGTGATGAATCCGGCCGAGGAAAGCCTCGATCAACTGGTGCGTTTCCGCCTCGAACCCGAGGTGTACAGCCTGCGTCAGTTGCGCTTGTTGCTGCAAGGTGTAAAAGGGCGGTTTTCCTTGTCTGATCCCCTGCGCATCCACATCAAGATCGATACCGGCATGCATAGGCTTGGGCTGTTTCCGCACGAGCTGCCCGGTTTCCTGCGCGAGCTCGACGGTTGTCGTACCTTGCAGGTGGCGTCTGTTTTTTCGCACCTGGTGGCCAGCGACTCCGAGGCGCATAGGTCCTTTACCCTCGAACAAATGAGCCGCTTTCAAGAGGCGGTGCATACCCTGCAAGATGCACTCGGAGGCCCTGTTACCGCGCATCTGCTCAACTCGGCAGGAATACGCCGCTTTCCCGAGGCGCAGCACCAAATGGTGCGCTTGGGCATTGGACTTTACGGCATCGCCTCCGACCCCGGTGAACAAGGCCAGCTGCTTCAGGTGGGGTCACTCAAAACCCGCATTACCCAGATCAAAGAGCTGGAAGCCGGTCAAACGGTGGGCTACAATCGTGCCGGGGTGCTGACGCGCAACAGCCGCATCGCTACATTACCACTGGGTTATGCCGATGGATTTCCGCGCAGCTTAGGCAACGGCAAAGGCACCGTTTTCATAAAAGGAAAGCATGCTCCCACCGTGGGCAACATCTGCATGGATATGTGCATGGTGGATGTTACAGACATAGAGGCAAAAGATGGGGACGAGGTTGAGGTTTTTGGCGAGCATCATACGGTTTCGGATCTCGCCCGCGCGGCCGGAACCATTCCGTATGAGATGCTGGCGGCCCTGTCGCAACGGGTAAAGCGGGTGTTCATCCGCGAGTGAGCCACTCAACGAAACCAGGTCTTAAGCCACAGCACCAAACCAAACGCCATGATGCCCATTCCCGCAGCCCTGCTGAGCAAGCGCAGGCGTTTCTCGGTCATGAAGCTGCTCAGTTTATGTGCCGACCAGGCTTTGAGCACATCAATGGCCACTACCACCAACAAGGTGCCGGCGAAATATCCCACCACATGCCCGGGTTTTCCTTGAAATTCCGAAACCGCTATGCCCACTGCCCCAATCCAGAAAAAGATCACCGAAGGGTTGGAAAGGTTAAAAAAGAAACCTTTTAAAAATAGCTTGATGAAATCGTCTCGCTTGGGAATCTCCAAGGGCTCGCGCAGTTTGGGAGTAGAGCGAAAGGTAACCGCGCCAAACACAAGCAGCAACGCACCTCCTATGTAAGAAATGGGTGTGCGCCACGTAGGATTGGTTACCACCTGCGCCATGCCTAAGTAAGAAAGGGCAATGCACACCGCATCGCTCAAAAAAATGCCGGCCTCCAGCACCATGGCATTTTTAAATCCATCGCGGATGCTGGTTTTTATGAGAAGAAAGAATACGGGGCCGATGAGAATGCTCAGCAGCAATCCCAATAGAAATCCTTTCCAGATGGCCTCCAACATGGGCTTAGGATGTATGGTCGATAAAGGATTTCCAATCTTGAAGCTGGCTGTTTCGAATTACGCGAGGGAACTTATTCTGACCGCCCTCTTTGCCTTTCGATTTCAAATAATCCAAGAAGACATCGGCAGGCAAGACCTTCACCAGCACGTTTTTCAAGGCGCTTTTTCGCTCCACGGCATAGTCGTCGTTGATGCGGCAGAGGTGTTCGTCTATGAGGTTCCGTACGCGTTCTTCATCCGGTAAAGGGCCCTGTATGCCCAGGTACCACTGATGTGCAAAGAGCCGATCGTATTCTATTCCGGCAACGGTATATTCGGGAATCTCGACGTTGAGTTCTTCGGCCACGTGGGCAATGGCCGCATTCATATTATCAACCGAAAGGTGTTCCCCAACTAAACTCAGAAAGTGTTTGGTGCGACCGGTAATCACCAACTCAAAATGTTCTTTAGAGGTAAAGCGAATGGTGTCGCCAATGAGGTAGCGCCAAGCTCCGGCATTGGAGGTCAGCAAGATTGCGTATTCTTTCCCTTCCTCAACTTCAGCCAGGGTTAGAGCTTTGGCTTGGGGATGGATGTTGCCTTCTGAATCGAAGTTTTCCTGGTGGAAGGGCACGAATTCATAATAGATGCCGTTGTTCATCACCAGGCGCATGCCCGTTGATCCGGGGCGATTTACATAAGCAATGAAGCCCTCGGATGCGAGGTAGTTCTCAATGTAAATCAGAGGCTTGGCCAGCAAGCGTTCAAATCCCTTTTTATAAGGCGTAAACGATACCCCTCCGTGCACAAAGATGTGCAGGTTCGGCCAAATGTCGTGGATGGTTTTAAGGTTGTAGCGCTCTATGACTTTTTCGAGTATGATTTGCAACCAAGCCGGAACGCCCACAATGATGCCAATATCCCAGGTGGGCGCACTCTCTACAATCATGTCAATTTTGGTTGCCCAATCGCGCTCTTTCGCAATTTGCTTGCCGGGCTTGTAAAAATACTGGAACCAAGAAGGAATTTTGCTGGCGGTGATGCCGCTCAAATCGCCTTCGTAGTAGTTGCCCATGTGCACCAGATGCGTGCTGCCTCCCACCATTAAAAAGCCGCGATTCAAAAGGCCTTCGGGCAATTCGTAATTGGACAGGGACAACATCTGGCGCACGCTGGTTCGCTTTATGGAACGAATCATTTCGGCGGTGAGGGGAATGTGTTTGCTGGCAGACTCGGAGGTTCCGCTGCTCAGGGCGAAGTACTTCACCTTTCCGGGCCAGCACACGTCGTCTTCGTTGTTCAGACAACGGTGCCACCAATCCTGATGCATTTTGTTGTAATCGTGTATGGGAACCTGATTGCGAAAGGCTTCAGCCGGATCTTTTGCGAAGAAGATGTCGTCGAATCTGTAATGCCTACCAAATGCAGTTCCGCGGGCTTTCCGGAGAAGCTTAAGCAACTGGTTTTTCTGAACTTTTATTCCATTTCGAACCAAGCGCAACTCCGGCATGGATTTTTTTATCCCCACTACCCGAGTTAAAATCGAACCTACCAATGCCATAGACCTAAGGTTAACAAATTGCAAAGATAATGGAGTGAGGCGGATTTGATCCGTGTTGTGTGTTAGGCTCTGCGGTGCACGTTTACTTCGGGTTCCAGTTTGGCTTGGTTCAGCATTACATCGGCCAGGTGGGCAGCCAGCCAGGGTGCCATGAGTGCGCCTTTGCTGCCAAGGCCGTTGAGGATGAACACCCCGGGTTGCTCATCACTTTCTCCCAACAAAGGCTTTCGGTCCTGGGTGGCGGGCCTTATTCCGGCGCGGTGCGCCACAATCTGAGGAGTTGTTTTTAGGTAGGCAGCGGCTTTCTGCATCAATTCGTTTTGGGCTGCTTCAGTGGGTTCGGTGTTTAAAGGATCCCAACTGTAGGTGGCGCCCAGCCGAAATATTTTATTGCTTACAGGCAATAAAAATACTCCTTTGTTGAGGCTCACTTCGAGGGCCTCGGGCAGCTCTACCTCGAGCACCTCGCCTTTCACGGGCGCCTCGGGTGCATGGGGGAAAAACCAGCGCGAAAAGCTTTGTGCACCCTGGCAGAGCACGATTTTGCGTGTGGTCCATGAACCTATGTGCAGCAGGTCATCGTGGCTCCGCACATCTTCTGGCGCAAGGGTTTCCTCGCGGAGACGTTCTTCTTGTTTCAAGCGCAAGCGGTAGGCATCCAACAAGTTGCCCATACGCACCCAGCCACTGTTTAGAATAACGCCGCAGCCAAAAGGCGCATGCACCCACGCTGCTGGAGCGGGCTGCACCTCGCCCAGGAAAGGATTACGGGTTCTGGCCTGTTGCCATTCCTCAAGTTCAGACGCGTTCAGCAAGGGTTTCCACATGGGTAATGGCTCCCACACGGGGCAGTTGAACTCTTCCGAAGCACGTTGATAGAAGGGCAGCATGGCCTCCAGAAACTCCGCGGCACGCCAGCCCACCCGCAGCCCTCTGGGAACTACCGGATTCACTAGGCCTGCGGCAACGCGGCTGCTCAGCGTTCCACTGCCGGCATCCACCACGCCCACGCGCAAGCCCCGGAGCTCCAGCTCCAGGCCCAAGCAGGTGCCGGCCAATCCCTGGCCAACCACAACTACATCCCACATAAAAAAAGGCGGAGCCTTGTAAACTCCGCCTCAAAAGTAAAAGGTTATGTTCTTACTCTACCACCCTGAAGGTGCCGCTGCCCAGGGCAACCCGGCCCGAATCCAACACACGGTAGAGGTAGCTGCCTGCAGCCAAACCTGCTGTGGAAAGCACAATACGGTTGCGCCCCATAACGTTTTCGCTATGCAGTACCCGACCCATCATGTCCATTACCTCTACACGCGCGGCATTCTGTTTGGCATCGAGAATGAGGTTCAGGGGTTCGGCGCTGGTCACCGGATTGGGGTACACCTGCAATCCGGCACTCAGGTCCAAGCCGTGAACACCGGTTGGAATAACGTTGTTGAAGTAGAAACTGGCCTGCACCACATTTTCGTTGATCGGGTCGCACATCATTTCACACAGCAACACAGGGGTAGCAGGCTGAAACCAGCGATACGTGAGGCTGGTATCCGTAGCTCCTGCAGAAGCCTGAGACAAGGTATACTGTTGGGTAAGCGGGTTCAACACAAATAAAGAATCGAAAGCATAGGTCAGGTCGCGCAAACGAACGGTGTTGGTAAAGGTACCCGCTGGTGTTATGAGGGTTCCAGATGCGTTGGCTTGCATGTTCTGAACAAAGGTTCTGCGGTAGCGGGCGTTCACGTTGCCGAATGGGGGAACGTTCACCAGGGTATCGCGCTGCACGCTGTAGGAATGGGTGCCGGTGAATCCGAAGCTCAAGGGCGTTGGAAGGATGAGATTACCTCTCAGAAACCGAACCACGCTGTATTCTCCGGCGGGAGGATTGGCTCGGTATGCGCCTACGTAATAGAGGCCGGAGCTGTTGGTTTTGAACATCACGGCTGAGGTGTCCGGAGTGTAGTAGGAACCTAAGTTTGCATCCGGAAATAGACCGGCCAGGTTCCAAGGTAAGGACGAGGCATTGTTGAATTGAAAGCCCGAGGTGTCGTCTACCACAAAGCTCTGGGCGTAGTTCCAGGTCTGACCCGAGCCGCTTGGCGTAATGCTAAAGCTCCCTGTGGCCGGGAAGTTGTCTATGAACTGCACCAAGATGTCGCCCGCAACCGGCAGGTTGGCTTGGGTAACGGGCTGGCTGAAGGCCTTAGCTGACAGAGACAAAAGAAAAATCGTAAGGGTCTTTTTCATAAAGGGTGGGGTTGAATTGTACCTTAGCACACGTTTTTAAAAAGTGTTTTTACGTTATGCGAAGCTGGTTGATTTTAGTGGCTAATTTATGTTTTTTCTGGGCAACGGCTCAAGAAGAACCTCATTTGAAAAACATTCGGCAGTTGACCTTCGGGGGCGACAACGCCGAGGCTTACTTCAGTCCCGACGGCAAGCGCCTCAGCTTTCAAAGCAACAACCGCGCTTGGGGATTGTCTTGCGATCAGATATTTGATTGCACGATTGCTGCGGCCCTACTGGACACCGCCTATCGTCCGCCCATGATTTCTACCGGCAAAGGACGAACCACCTGCTCGTATTTCTTGCCGGACAACAAGCAGATCCTGTACGCCAGCACACACTTTCAACAGGAAGCTTGTCCGCCCCCGCCTCCGCCTCGTGCCGACCATAAGTACCTGTGGCAGGTAGACCCTGCATACGACGTGGTGGTGGCAGATGGGAGCGGTGGCATCGTAAAGCGCCTCACCGATGCCCCCGGCTACGATGCCGAAGCAACGGTATCACCCAAAGGCGATAAAATTGTGTTCACCTCTATGCGCAGCGGAGACCTTGAATTGTGGACCATGAACATTGATGGTACCGGCTTGAAGCAGGTAACCACCGGGTTGGGATACGATGGAGGAGCTTTCTTTTCTCCCGATGGCAACCGTTTGGTTTTTAGGGCCTCTCGTCCTCAAACCCCGGAAGCCATTGCCGAGTACACCTCTCTTCTGAAGCAAGGATTGGTGGCGCCCACCGATATGGAACTCTACACTTGCAACATAGACGGCAGCGATCTCAAACAAATTACCCACCTGGGTAAAGCCAACTGGGCGCCCTTCTTCCATCCCAGCGGTAACAAAATCCTCTTCGCTTCCAACCACCACTCGGCGCGGGGATATGATTTTCAGCTTTACCTCATCAACACCGATGGCACCGGTCTTGAGCGGGTAACCAACCAAAGCAACTTCAACGCCTTTCCCATGTTCTCACCGGATGGCACCAAACTCGTATTCAGCTCCAACCGCAACAACCATGGCACACGCGACACCAATTTGTTTATTGCCGACTGGAAGGAATAAGTTCCTTCTGTCGCTGGCATTTATTTTTATTGCGTTTAACCTGTATGCAGGTACGGGTGTTTCAATAGAGGCACTGCGCAAGCACATTGCCTATCTGGCTGCCGACAGCTTGCAGGGCAGGGGCACCGGCACCGCCGGAGCGCGGGGTGCGGCCCGCTACATTGCCGGGCAGATGAAGGCCGTTGGATTGAAACCATCCGGCGCAAACGGAAGCTACCTTAAGCCGTTTACGTTTAAGAAAAGCGCCAATCCGCACGGCGATGAGACCGATCCCAAGGCAGTGATGGTGGAGAGCGAGAACATTGCGGGTATGTTGGATGTGGGCAGCGCCAAAACCATTGTGGTGGGTGCGCATTATGACCATTTGGGCCTGGGGCACGATAAAAACTCCCTCGATGCCAATCCCGAAGGGAAAATACATCCCGGTGCCGACGATAATGCCTCGGGCGTTGCCGGTGTGCTGGAGCTTGCGCGCATCCTCAGCGAGCGGCGCAAGGAGTTGCGTTGCAATGTGTTGTTCTTATGCTTCTCCGGCGAGGAGCTGGGGCTATACGGTTCTAAGCGTTGGGTGCAGGATGCGGCGTTTGATTCTTCACGCGTTCACCTTATGATAAACATGGATATGATTGGCCGCCTCAACGATTCCACACGAAAGGTAATGGTGTATGGCGTGGGAACCGCAGCCGGCCTTGGCGAGGCCGTTAAGGCCCACGCCGGCTCCCTCTCGATGCAGTTCGACAGCTCCGGAGTAGGCCCATCCGATCATACCTCGTTTTATTTAAAAAGCATTCCCGTGCTCCACTACTTTACCGGACAGCACAGCGATTATCATAAGCCGGGAGATGTAGCCGAGAAAATCAATTATGCCGGAGAGAAAGAGGTGTTGGAATCCATCCTCGGTACCGTATTCACTTTGGATGCTCTACCTGCACTGGCCTTTCGGAAAACACGAGACAGCCAACAAGATGCACCCCGTTTTAAAGTAACCCTCGGCATTATGCCCGACTATACCTTCGAAGGTCCGGGCGTTAGGGCCGACGGGGTGAGCGAGCAAAAGCCTGCCGGCAAAGCCGGATTAGCAGCCGGCGATGTGGTGGTGCAAATGGATGCAGCCGAAGTGAAGGATATGCAAACCTATATGAAGGCCCTTGCCCAATACAAAAAAGGCGATAAGGCTCGGGTGAGGGTGTTGCGTAAGGGGCAAGAGAAGTGGTTTGATGTTGTATTTTAATAGCATAAACGTATGGAAAATGAAGTAAAATGTCCCAAATGCGGACATCACTACGATGCCGGCCTTGAGCTGAGCAAGCAGATTGAGGCTCAACTGCGCAACGACCTCAACAAGAAGTACGTTGAGGAGCGCGAGAAGCTCAAAGAGACCTTGCGCATTCAAGAAGATCAGATGAAGGAAAGGGAGAAGGAAATTGAATCCAAATCCCAGGTTTTGTCTCAGCAAATTCAGCAGCAGGAAGCCCTGTTGAAGCAGCGTTTGCAGGAGGCCATAAAGCAGAAAGAGCTGGAGTTGAAAACAGAGGCGGAGAAAGGTGTTGCCGAACAGGTTAAAATGCTGGAAGAGGAAAACCGCCGCAAAGACGAACGCCTGACCGAAGCCACCCGGAAAGAGGTGGAGATGCTGCGCAAAGAGCACGACCTGCGTCAGCGCGAAGAAGCCATGCGCATTGAATCGGAAAAGCTGGTGCTGGAGCGCTCCAAAGAGATTGAAGACAAAGCCCGCAAGCAAGAGCAGGAACGACTGGATTTGCAATTGCGCGAACGCGACAAAACCATCGACGATTTGCGGAAGATGATGGAAGAGATGAAGCGCAAATCGGAGCAAGGTTCCATGCAGCTTCAAGGCGAGGTGCAGGAGTTGGCGCTGGAGGAATTGCTGCGCAACGCTTTTCCATTTGATAAGATTGAAGAAGTAGGCAAGGGCGTGCGCGGTGCAGATTGCACCCAAACCATACGCAATGAGATGGCCGAGATGTGCGGCACCATCATCTACGAAAGCAAACGCACCAAGACCTTCTCCCGCGATTGGATCGATAAGCTCAAAGCCGATCTGCGCCAGCAGAAGGCTGATGTGGCCGTGCTGGTTACCGAGGCCATGCCATCCGATATGGATCGCTTTGGCGAGCGTGAGGGCATCTGGATTTGTTCTTTTGCCGAGGTAAGAGGCGTGGCCTCTGTGTTGCGCGACGGACTCATGCGCGTGCATGCCGCCCAGCGAAACCAAGAGAACAAAGGCGAGAAAATGAATATGTTGTATAATTACCTCACCGGAAATGAATTTCGTCAGCAGATGAATGCCATCGTGGAGGGGTTTATGAACATGAAGAATTCCCTTCAAAAAGAACGTCTGTCTATGGAGAAGCTATGGAAGGAGCGCGAGAAGCAGTTGGATTTGGTGTTGCTCAACGCCACCCATTTCTACGGTTCGGTGCGCGGCATTGCCGGCTCTTCGGTAGCCGAAATAAAGTTGTTGGAGGGGGGCGATTCCGCCTCCGATGAGCAAAATTAATCGGCCCGAAATCCAAATACCAGCACGTCGTCTACTTGTTGATAAGTGCCTTTCCATTCATCAAAGGCAGATCGGAGCGCGCGTTCCTGTTCATCAGCCGATTGGGCCGACACCTCAAGCAGCAGTTTCTGCAGGTTGCCGCTCATGAACTTTTTTCCGCGGTCGCCGCCAAACTGGTCGGCGTATCCATCGGAAAACGCGTAGATCATGGTGCCGCGCTCAGGGTGCAGCTCGTGGAGCACAAAGTTTTTTTCTTCTTCGGTGCGTCTACCTCCAATGGCCACTTTGGCCGGTTTTAGTTCGGTAACATCCGGTTTGCCCGCCGCCACCAGCCAAACCGGACGGTTGGCCCCCGAAACCTGAAGGCAACCGGTCTCCCTATGCCAACGCAACACCGCCACATCCATGCCGTCTCTCGATTCGTTGTCTTTCAAATCCTGGCGGAGGGTGATGCGCACTGCATCGTTTAGGTGGTGCAGAATGTGATCCGGACGTGTAATCTTCTTTTCTTTTATCAGTTTGTTTAATAAGTTTTGGCCTATCATGCTCATAAACCCACCGGGCACTCCATGGCCTGTGCAATCGGCAACCACCAACACCACCGAACCGTCTTCGAGGCGGTGCATCCAGTAAAAATCTCCACCCACCACATCGCGGGGTTGGTAGAGCACAAAGCTATCGTTGAACCAACTGTTTCGGTGCTCTTCTTCGGGCAGCAGGCTGCGTTGTATAACCTCTGCATACTCTATGCTCTCTTGAATGCTTTGGTGCTTTTCTTCGATTTCGAGCTTCAGCAGGTTGGTTTTTTCTTTTTCGGAGTGTATGGCCATGCTTTGCTGCCAAAGCCGTTTCACCTTCTCATCTACCTTTTTCTTTTCGGCCTCCAACGTGTCTTTTTCCTTGATGAGCTCGGCGTGCTGATCGTCCAACGCCCGCTTATCGCGGTACACGGTTTCCGACAGCAACAGCATTTTCTTGTTTTTGTCTTCCAGGGTCTTGGCTTTCACAGCCGCTCGCTCCAGCTCTTGCTCTACATCAAACCGGGCCTGCTGCTGCTCGCTTAGTTCGGATTCCCAATGCTGTTGGCGTTTCTTGGACTGCTTGTTCTGCACCAGTAGCCACAACACCCAACCACCCAAAATTGCCGAAAGGGCTCACTCCATCAACTTGCACTTGCATTAAGCCACCTCATCCACCGCGGACGGCGCTTGCCTTCCACATTTAGAAGTCTGGCCAGTACATTAAAATAGAGCATGATGTATAAAAATCCGCTCATGATCCACAACATCAATGCATTAAACGCCCAGGTGGTGAACGTGGTGCTTCCTACCTTTTTCTCGGGAGAAAAAAGCGGTGCGTGGAAAGGATTGGCATCCGGTGCCGGGAAGTATATGGTGTTGGTAAGCGGAACGATTCCGTATGGGGTGAGGCGCGTTTTGTCTAGGCTCATGCTGTTTTTCACCAACATGCTTAAGGCTTCGTTTTCATGGGCTTTTCTGATGGCATCGGCTTGGGTTCCCACTTTTTCGTCCAGCTTGGCAATACGGGTTTCTGCTGCCGATCCTCTTTTGCTCCAACCATTTTTTAGCGCATCCAGTTCCGTTCCTCCTGTTTTTTGCATGCCTTGGGTTGCAAGCAATTGCGCTATTTGCGCTTGCAAAAAGGCTTTCTCGCTGTTGTTTTTTCCATTCAGAACCTCTTCGGCTTTTTCGCTGTAGTAGTTGGTATAATAATTTGCTTGTTGTATTTCGGAATTGAAGGCAAAGCGGGGCTGCTCCCAGGCATTGTTGGAAAACTGTTGGGTTGCCATGGCCTCAAAGGCCCACCTGCTGGCCATTGCGTTGCCCACCAACGGAACGCCCCGGTCCGTGCGCAGGGCAGGATTTAAATCGTCGAAGCGGATGAGTATGCCGGAAAGGAGAATTTGAGGAATCAACAAAAAGGGAATGAGGATGTAAATGGCCACGGCACTGCGGAAGGCCGAGGAAATGTTCAACCCTATGAGATTGGCCAGGCAGCTCACCGAGAAGTACATAAATCCATGCCACCAGCCCATGCCTTCTATGCCCATGAGGGCATGGCCCAACAAGGTAAAACCTATGGCTTGTATGGCCGAAATGCAGAACAGCAAGGTGGTTTTGGAAAAGAGGTAGGCGCTCCAGCTTAGGTTTAGAAAGCGCTCCCTGCGCAGCATTTTTCGGTCGGCAAAAATTTCTTCGGCACTTAAGATCATACCCAAAAACAGGGCCACCAGAATGCTCATGAACAGAAAGGCCGGAACGTTGGGGTTTTGCCGAAACACATAGTCGCTGCTCCCATTGCGGCACAGCCAGCCCAGCACCAAGGCCAATGCAGGAGCCTCTAAAAGCGTTAGGTTGCGATAACCTTTGTTGGATAATTTCGCACGAAGATCTCTACGCAAATATACCGTTATCTGATGCCACCAACCGGGTTTGGATCGGCCGGTTTCGGGAGCCAGGAGCGGAGCATCGGAATGATTTTCGGTGCGCTTGCCGGAAAGGAGGTAGCGCTCGTGCCATTGCTTAGATGTTATCTTGCGCTTGTTGGTAGGCTGGCCGGTTTCATCCAACAGCGTGGACTCCACTATGGAAAAAAGCTGCTCAGGATTTACGTTGCCGCATGCAAGGCATTCGCTCATTCCGGCCTGGGCAAACTCGGCTTGCTCTTTAAAGTAAACGAGGCTCTCCACAGGATTACCATTATAAATGAGGTAACCGCCCTGGTCGAGCAAGAGCAAACGATCAAACAGCTTAAAGATGTCCGAAGCAGGTTGGTGGATCACCAAGAAGACAAGCTTTCCTTTTTGGGTAAGCCCTTTCAACAGATCCATGATGAGCTCCGAATCGCGCGACGACAATCCACTGGTGGGCTCATCCAAGAAGAGCACCTCCGGCTGTCGAATCAGCTCCAAGGCAATGTTGAGCCGCTTCCGTTGCCCGCCGCTGATGGTTTTGTCCAGCACCGAACCTACCCTCAGCTGTGCTACCTTGCTTAGCCCAACGTCTTCCAATACTTTTAGAACGCGGGTAGAAAGTTCGGCTTCGGGGGCATGTGGAAAACAAAAGCAGGCGTTGAAATACAGGTTTTCATAAACCGTAAGTTGTTCTACCAAAAGGTCGTCCTGTGGCACATATCCAATCAGTCCCTCCAACTTGCCTGCCTCTTGGTGCAGGTCTATTCCGTTTATGGCTACACTGCCTTGTGTGGGTGCATCGTTTCCGTTGAGTACGTTCAGCAAGGTGGATTTGCCGGCGCCCGATCCGCCCATGATGCCCACCAGCGAGCCTGAGCCTTCGGTGAAGGAGAGCGGATGCAATCCTACCTTGCCCGATTTAAAGGTATAACCAACGTCTTGTACCTCAAACCGAATGCGGTTGGGCCAAGAGGATTGTATGAAGTGCCCCTCAATCTCCGAATAGAAAACAGGCTGGAACTTTTTGCTGCGTATGGCAGAGCCAGGATTCAACAAATAGAGCTTTTCCTTACTCAAGTGATGGCCGTTGAGCGTAATGTGGTCTTCGGATAGGTTGCGGAGGGCATAGAGGTTTACAGACGGAAACCACATTACCTGCAACCTTTCCGAAAGGCCCTTCACGTGCAGGTGACCCGCCCACGGCTCTTGAGGATGCATCTCGGAAAGGACTAAGAAATATCCGGGTTCAATCTCCTCCCCTTTGCCCTCCAGCCAGGCTCTTAGATTCAAAAACTCCTGATCGGGAACAGCAAAGCTGGAAGCTACGGTCTCAATAAAATCCAGTTCAATTGGAGTTGCCCCTTGGGCAAAAATGATTTCTGAAAGCCTCAGCAGAACGATGCATTTTTGATGTTGATTCAGCTCGCTGTTGATCTGATCCAGAATACCCAGCACCTTCACCGAGGATGCAGAGGCCCGCTTGCGCTTTAAAACCCCTTCCTCAGGAGCGGTGTGCTGGGCCAACAGCGCATCGTATCGCTGCAAGAAGCGCTGGGTGCCTTCCTCATCAAGTTGTTGCAATAAAAATGAACGCACCACCTCTCGGCTTTCGGAAAGGTTTTCTTCCAGTCCGGCAATGAGTGCAAACAGCCGCACCAAGGCGTCGAGTATGGTCTCTTTCATAAAAAAATAGACATTGATGGTTCAATGTCTATATAGGGTTAAGCGTGGGTTAAAAATGCATCATCCGATGCACTGATTGCGAATGGTGGCAACCACCTTCAGCAACGCTTCAACCTTATCCGCGGTTAGGTCTTGAGGACTCTTCAACCCAGACAAGGCCTCCTGCATCGGGGCTAAGCGGTTCATCATCTCGGTGCAACCGGCTTTCTTTTCCAGTTGCTTCAACACGTTCATAAGGTTCATGATGTGAAGCTTCGACTCAAAAAGTTTGGTAAACAGCTCCTCATTTTTTGCATTGCGCTTTTGGCCTTTCAATGCACTTAAGGCATGATAATGACTCTCAATAAAACTGCCGGCTACAATCAAAGCCGCTACTTCGTATTTGTTGTTGCCTTTGATGTGGTTGTAGGATTCGTAATACACATCGTCGGCAAGTTTCAACAAACTGTCTTTGTGCATCACCACACGGTCTGCCTGGTCTCCACCGAATTTCTTAAACGCCTCGCCGGCATTCAAATCATTCGCCAAATCGTGTGTTGCCTTCAAATATTTCAGGATGTCGCCTTTCTTTTCATAAATGGAAAGGTATCCCAGGTCAACTGCATACAGGCCAAAGGCCACCGATTTTTGGGCAGCCGAGGTGAAGGAGGTTGCCTTCTCTGTTGGTACCAACACCACCTTGTCGAATTTCAGTCCGGCATTGAACACCAGATTTTCCATCACAAGAGGCTTAGGAAAGTTGGCCATCATTTTGTCGTACTCAAACTGTGTCATGGTTTCTTCTTCAGTAGGAGCAGCTTGTGCCTGAGTGGTATCGGCAGTTTCCCCTTCTGACTTTGCCGGAGGGTTGGAACAGGCGGTCAGAAACACAGCAGAAACAAGCGCAGCAGCGCAAAAGGGTTTTAGGTTCATGAGGTTGAAACTTATTCGGTATCGGGCAAAGATAGCCATATCGGTCAAGGCTCAAAATCTATTGGCAAGCGAAATATAGTCGGTTTTGATTGGCAACTGAAATATGCTCCTTATCTTCGTTTGTCGCCCTAAAGAAACTACATGGAGTCATTGCTTATAGAAGCCGGTAACAACACACCGATGCTGCATTTTAGCCCGGATTCGGGAATCTTGGTGTTTCGTGGAAAATCCATTCCTGAGAACACACTTAAATTTTATTCTCCGGTTAAAGCTTGGGTTACCGAATATCTTCAGCAACCGGCTTCTGAAACGGTGCTCGATGTGTACCTAGAGTATTTCAACACCAGTTCGGCCAAGATGTTGATTGAGCTGTTTAAGCAGGTGCAAGAAGCGCATCTGGCCGGTCGCACGGTCATGCGTATGGTGTGGCGATACGAAACTGCCGACCTCGACATGCAGGAGGCCGGAGAGGACATGAAGAATTTACTGAAGGTTGATGTAGAGATGGTATCGGTTGAAGGATGATGAACCGAGTTCTGCTCGTTCCCGATGCCTTTGCCCCCCGACAATGGGCCATCTCCGACTTGGTGAAGGTGCTTTCTCGTGCCGGATTTTTAATTGACCAACCCACCCTCGGGCCCTCTTTTGCCGGAGAACTGGCAACTGCTCTTAATCAAGCCGATGCCGCGCGGTTTCTTGCTGGCAGCTGCACGAAACCCCCGAAGACGACGATCGGGAGATGGAGGAAAAATTAGAGGCCGCTGCCAAACGAAAGAAACAAAAAGCCGAGGAGGATGAAGACGTTACCATTTCGTTTTGATGCGTCTACTCCGCAACAACGATGAAGTCTTTATTTTTTTTCCATAACCGTAATGGTGCCCAGCAACATGGTAAGGGCATAAACGGTGTCTTCAATGGGAATGGTACCCAGGCGAATGCCCAGGTTTTCTGAATTGTTGTACATCACCACGGGCAGCGCCGTAAGCACTCCGTTTACCAACAGGAAGGGAATCAAGTGAATGAGGTAGGCCATCCAAAACGTGCCCATCCACAACGTTTTTTTTATAAAACCGTGGTAAACCAAAAACAGCCCTCCAAACAAGGCGTTGTAAAAGGTATAGGCTTTGCCATAGGTAAAGACGGCCAGCAACATCAGCCCCAATCCTATACCATGTGCTAATCGCAGAGAAAAATCCAGACCGTGTTTCCAGGTAAAGTAGGCTTAGTAGCAGCGATAAATTAAGACAG
>JBEIVB010000155.1:0-4329 GCA_040374085.1 Flavobacteriales bacterium
GTGCATCCAGCAGCTTTTTTCTGCCGATAATTTCAGAACCTCTTGCCACCAGAGCCATTGAGGAATTATGCCTCTTGGGCGGGAAAGCAATGAATACTCGCTTTTGGCTGAAAAGCCTGTGAACCTCCCGTATGGGCTGGGTTAAATCACTGTCACCGGAAATGAGCATGGCCATATCGTAATGGTTCTGAAATGCATCCACCATAATGGCTGTAGCAATGTTTACATCGGTCATTTTTTCTTTGGCCGTTCGCCATTTATGTCCGCAGCGTAGGCATTCCGTAGAATCGTCTTGATAGTTTCCGTAAACAACGTTTACTCCTGTACTTTCGATCGCATCTATGTAGATGGATTGCCTCTTCTGCTTATCCGGGTTATGGCTCACTCGGCTGGTGAAATAATTTACCCCCAACAGTACTTGGTGTGGTTTTAAGAGTTTTTGAACTAAGGCTTGAATGTTGAGCCACCTGCAATGGTCGAAACCGGCCTCACGCATGCCAAAATACAGGTTGAAGCCATCTATATAAGCCACTACTCTTTCCTTTTTTTTCTCTACTTCTTGCATGTGTATGCTGCAATTAAATTACATTTGCGGTCTAGAACAACACCAAGGATAGCATCCCTGGTCCGACGCCTCCTAACGGAGGCGTTTCTTTTTTATGCCCATGCCCATGCACACTCCATCGGTAATTTGCTGCAGCGTTACAGCAGCATGCCCAATTTTTTCTTGCTGCATCCCTCCATGGATGCCCTGAGCCTTTGGAGGAGCGAAGCTGGCCGGTAGGCCGTTGCGGGATAAGAGTTTTCTCATGAGGATGTGGGTTATGTATGACTATAAACTGAAACGAATATACGGATTTTGGTTCCTGAACGTGCAAGGCCCTACGTGGAGGTATTGGATAAAGACTTTCAACTCCAGGTCCTTCTGCTGCCGAGCAAGCATCAAGATTAGGCTAGTTGTATAAGACCTACATTGCCGCATCTATGTTTCCATCATTCGGGATGCCGGGTTGAACACGCGTTGGTGGGCTTCCGGTTCGGATAACCCTGGGCAAGAGCAGGGGCCCTACCTGCCCGATTTATTTGAATATCCTTTTATCGAAGGGAAACTTTTCCTCGCGGATGATTTTTATTTTGGAAAAGTCTGCATGGTTGGGGTTGATGAGCACATTAAAGTCGCCTTGTGTAACCACCGATGGTATCATCAATGCAGCAAATTTATTTTCCGTTACAAAAGCCCTACCTACGTCTTGGGTAGAGGCGGGATGCGGAAAGGCTTGCCAGTTGGGGGGCAAACCGGAGGCGGCTATGCGCTTAATGGCTACATCATCCGGAATCTCGAGGGTAAACATCCTAAAATCGTCCGGCAAGGTGGCCAAGGTAAGATGAACGGCAACCTCTGCCATGGCCAGGGATCTGTTTTGGGCGGTATAAATAAGCTCTATGCCTACCGGATTCCACCTTGCCCCGTATTGAGCAGCTCCTTTTCCGGATAAGGGCTTTCCGTGTTTTTCGCGTGCAAGCCGAAACACGTTCATCTACACAAAAATTCCGTGATTGATGCGGTGAAGCTCGCCAATAACCATTTCCTTTCCATAAGAATCTTTTAATAATTCTATGGGCGGAAGATTTCCCAGGGCAAAACTGGGGGTATTCAGCCACAATTTGAGTTTCTCCAAACTGCCGAACGCATCGAGGCCCACCTTGGTAACTTCCGCCATTTCAACAATTTTTTCGGAATGGATGGGCTTAAAGTGGTGTTCGGGCGAGGTCTTGTATCGCTGGAGGGATTTTGTGGAGATGTCGAGGAAGTTCGCCCAGTCGTTTTCTGAAAATGGGGTGGAGTGTTGAATTAAGTCAAACAGGGTATAGGGAATGCCTGCGCGTATGGCCTTAATCATGAGCATTTTGTCTTCGAGGAATTTCTCATACGAAACCCGCTTGCCGGGTACATCGATCTTGCTGGATTTGAAGAAGGAGGCGATTTCCTTATTCAGCCTTCCTTCTATTTTAGCTTGTGTTGCCGTCATCGGATCGTGTTTTGGACAAATGTCCTCAAATTTAAGACAATTATCCAATCTGCGCAAGGGGGTATTATCAAGGGCTAGGAAGGGGGGCTCACGCAAAGGGCGCGAAGAAAAATGGGGTGATGGACGGAATGTCGGGGTGAAGGGTAGATTACCTGCGGTGATCTTTTGAGTTATGGTGGGGGTTTGGGATTAGCTCGCTTCGCTCGCTGATCCTTTTGAGGGAGGCTTCAAACAATTCAAAACCCAACCCTTTCTATTACCCTGCCACCCATTCCTTAAATTCAAGTTCGAATTGTTTGGCAAAAGACATCAGCTCATCAAATGTTGGTGGAGTTTTGGTGTAGATCATCGCAGCAGTTCTATTGTAATCTCCACGCCAATCTGCCCAGCTTTCCAGTGGTGGCCATGTTCTAACTCCCTCAGTTAGTATTGCCCTGTAGTTCATGGTGCTGTACCTGAAAAAGGTTTGTCTATGCTCGACAACGATTTTAAGAAGCTCCGGCTGGGATTTTATCTTCTCGAAAATACCCGCTTGGTAAAGCTTCAATAAATCGTAAAAATGTCTGCTCTTTCTTTCGGTTCCTTTATGGAAGCCCTCCAAGGTCTCGTGTATGAAAAGTAATTTTTCAAGGAAGGTTCGCTCGGGAGCCAAAGTAGAGATGCGGAATGAGCCCCCTCCTAGAAGGTCAGAGAACACTTCATGTAGGATTGGAGTTATGGTTCTTTCCTCATTGGGCAATTCATCCGCTCTGGGAACAAATTCCATCAAAACAACCGGCAGCAATTCGCCCAATTCATTTTTCAGGGTACTTGGATATTCAAATTCAATGTTTACCTCGTTTCCTTTTTGTATGGGGGTTAACTTAAACTCATCAGGTTTTATATATGAGGCCATTCTCTCTCGCAGTTTGGGCAATAACGCCTCACGGATAAATGCGCCGCTTTTTTGTTCCAATGCCTCCAATCGCATTTTCCTCTGTCTGTTCGATTCAGCATTCTCTGCACCGTATGGAGGTTCTTGACCAAATATCCTCCGGTTTATGGCAATATCAATATCCTCAGAAAAGCGCTCAATGAATCCCCAACCTTTGGATAAAGAGGTGCCGCCTTTAAAGGTGATGTTGCCCTTTAGCTCGGGTATTTCGTTTAGGAGTTGAAGTGACCAGCAAACCCAAAAGTCTTTTTCAATTACCGCCGGTGGTAAGGGCAATGCCATTTTTGCCGAAGCTTGCCTGCAGTATATTTTTCTTTCTTCGGATGAAAGTTGAATAAATGCATTCATGTAATTAAAAGCTGTTCATTAGTTCACGCATAATTTTTGCAATCCAAGCAGGGGCATATTGTGCTTGCTTCTTCAGTTGCTTCCTGTCTTTTTCCTCCAGTTGGTTTTTTATACGTTCCAACATTTCCGGTGTAACATGGTTTTTCCCAATTTGCCTCAGCGCATGCAAAATCAAACCCGCTTTAGTACCGGCTCCTATCATGTTTTTTGGAGTAGTGGGTTTAAGGAGGATTTCTTGGTTACCATACCGAATGGTCTTTTTTGGTCCGTTCGTGTACAGTTCAATGCGCATGGGTATCTGCGTAGACAGTCCAAGCAGGTTGGCCGCATACGCCCCGGTGGGTTGTACTTCAATGGCTTCGGCTGTTTTGATGGCCTCTATGACTTTTTCGGTGCTTGGCATTAATTCGCCCAACTTGGGGTGAACCACAGGAAAATCATAAAGTCCGTGGGCTAGCCTGCGAATGGCCTTTTTTTGTACGAGCCTGGTGAGCGCTGTTCGAACACTCCCGGAATCGTCTGTAAGGGTAGAAAACAGCTTGGTCGCAAAAACAAAACCTTTTCCATGCGCTCTTATTCGTGCAATAAGCTGTTTTTCAGATATTTGCATCTATTTTAATCTGTTTTTATGGTAACAAATTTACATAAATATTTGTTACGAGGTAAGAAGGAATTGTGTGGCCTGTTTTACCCATCGAAACCACCACGAACTTTGCTTCAGGTTTTTAGGTGATTTTTTCCTGATGGTTGTATGTTATGGCAGAAGCGTTGATTTGTTTTTGGGAAGGGGAACACTTTTCCCTTAGCTCTACTCAAATGTAAACTGCTTCCAACAAGAAAAAAAAACCAACCCTGCTCCTGGCGTCGCAGGGTGGTTTTTTTGTGTCCTTTCAGTCGGGAAAGGGTTGAGCGATTACCTGCGGTAATCTTTTGGGAGATGGGTGAAGGGTAGATTACCTGCGGTAATCTTTTGAGGGTGGGTGAAGTGTGGATTACCTGCGGTAATCTTTTGGGAGA
>JBEIVB010000225.1:0-2050 GCA_040374085.1 Flavobacteriales bacterium
GTCCCACCTATCTACCTGCCCACGAAATGTCTTATCCCCTTTCGGAAACAGACGATTACAATACGCGCAGAATGTGCATCGATGTGGGCATTTTCATCAACAACACCTCTATGGCGGCGTTGGCGGAATTTTCCAAGCACCACGTTAAATATGGATATCCCAGCAACACCCAAGGCGACATCAACTATGAAGACGTATTTGTTCTAAGCCTGGGAACCGGCTCATTTGTTGGGCAGGCAGCCCGCAAAGAAGACAAGCAAAAAGGACTGCTGTATTGGGCCCCACGCATGCCCGAGGTTATGATGCGCGGCGTAAACCAAAGCGTAGATTATCAAATGAAACAAATGATGGAAAACGGAAATTATCTGCGCTTAACCATGGACATTGCCGAAGAGGAATATTCCGCCATGGACCGGGCAGATCCGGCCATTACCCAATACCTGATCGAGCAAACGGTACAGCAAGTCATACAACATACCGGAAAGATGGAAGACCTGAACAGGTTCCTTGAAAAAGCAGGAATGACCAACAGGCCAAATGCACCCGTTTAAAGACAGATGGCCATTGGAATTGCGGTGGCTGATGAGCTCCGTAGTGCCCTGCTGCCGGCATTCAGGACCAGTTTTCATGGATAATTTGCTCATCCACCATGCAAACCCTAAGTTTGAAGATTCGCGATTTGACTTTCTCTTTCAACCCTGCTCCAAACCAAACACCTTTATCCACAGTAAAACCTGTGTAGGAAATTTCTTTTCTCTGATCGTGTATGTTCATTCGTCACAATTGGGTTTTTAAAACCATTACCTGCACCCTCATAACCCCATACACATGAAAAAAAATCTCTTAATGGCCTGTTTTCTTTGCTGGTGCACGACCGCTTGGAGCCAAATCAACATGAAGGATTCCAGTGCTCAAGCGATAACCTATTGGAGTAAAGGAGACAAGCAAAACTATTCGATTTCAACAGAGAAAATAAAAATCAAAGGTGCAGACACTACCTCTCGAGAAACCACCACCTATGACGTTGAGGTAACCGTATTGAAACAATCCGATAAATCCTACACCGTTGAATGGACATACAAAAACATCAGCTCCAACAACCCCAATCAAACCATACAAAAGCTCATGAACATGACCCGCGACATGAAAGTTGTGTTCACCACCAACGAACTCGGGGTGTTTGCCGAAGTTGTGAACTGGAAAGAAATTCGAACGTACATCGAAAAAGCTTCCTCGGCTTTAAAAAAGGAATACTCATCAATACCGGAGATGGAAAAACTGATCGGGCAGATTTCAACTATCTATTCCACAAAAGAAGCCATTGAGTCTGCGGCCATCAAAGACATCCAGCAGTTTCACACGTTTCATGGAGCCAAATACAAATTGGGTGAAGTAATAAACGGTCAGCAAAAGGTGTCTAACCTTTTTGGTGGTGCACCATTTGATTCAGACTTTTCGGTTTACCTCGACGAGTTGAATGAAGCTGATAACAACTTCATTCTGCGCGCAAATCAGGAGGTGAACCCCGACCAGCTTACCCAAGCCACCTTTGAGTATATGACCAAAATGGCCTCCACCATGAACCTTACTCCCCCAAAAAAAGAAGACTTAAACGGAGTAAAAAATCAAACCTCTACAGCAACTAGAATGCATGGTACGGGTTGGGTTGTGTACAGCATACAAACAACCACCGTGAACACAGAAAACATCACCAACATCGAGGAGCGCATCATAGAAATAAAATAATAAAACGTTGCGCACGACGGTTCAAACCGGTAAAGTTCATTTCCTTCATCCTAAATGCATAAAGGAATAGGTTTCGCCCAAGAGCAGTGGTGCATGTAACCGGCCATTGCCCACTACCTCATCTACAAAACCAAAAGGCTGGTACTGAAGGCCCCCAAGCGAATGATAGCCTTGGATAAATTCTTGGCGGAAGCTATAATAACAAGCGATGGAAGCGCATAATTTTACGATACAAATACGATGCCCCTAATGAGGTCATGCGAAACCAACATGCCTCCTAGAAGAAGGGGAAAGGCTGCAAGAC
>JBEIVB010000186.1:0-3245 GCA_040374085.1 Flavobacteriales bacterium
ACTTTTTTTAACACCAACAGCAGCGGTGGTTTGCTTCGTGCTTCATTCCAGCATGGCACCAAAACGCCACCGAGAATTGTCTGCACCTCCAATCCCAACCAAAGTATATGCAGCATAGGAGGTAGAGGGCATTTTGTAAAACGGCGAGTGCTGCACCACCTAAGGTATGCACGTCTTCCGCATTTGATTTCGCGCCATTTTCCGCCAAGGTATGGACGAAGATGCGCAAAAGAGTATCTCGATTCCTACCCAACCAAATGAGGGAAACCACCGTATGGTTAAGTACGACATCGTTATTTCTACTCACTCCCACCTCCCAGATGAAGCACCGCTATTTTCTCTTGATTGCCCTGTTCGCAATGGCCTCAATCCGCTCAAACGGACAATCATATAACACATTGTGGATACCCGACACCCTTTCGGGCACTCAATTCAACCTGGCCATAAAAGACACCTTTGCCCAGATTGTGCACACCGGAAACCAAACCATCACCGGTGGTATAAACGGAAAGTTTTGGGGGCCTACCTTGTTTTTCAATAAGGGCGATGAAGTGCATCTGAACGTACACAACGCCCTCAACGACAGCACAACCGTTCACTGGCACGGCATGCACCTGCCGGCAGTAATGGACGGCGGGCCGCATCAGGTGATTCCGCCCGGAACCGTTTGGCAACCCTACTGGACCGTTACCAACCACGCCGCTACCTATTGGTACCACCCCCATCTGCACATGACTACGCAGGAGCAGATTACCAAAGGCATTGGAGGCTTAATCATCGTGCGCGATTCGGTTGAGCGCTCCCTTGCCCTGCCCAGAACCTATGGCGTAGACGATATACCGCTGGTGTTGCAAGACCGCGATTTTACGTCTACCAATCAGTTTTCGGTGGTGCCCTACGGCGACAGCATGATGACCAACATGACCTTGAGGCCGCAATACACGGTACCCGCACAAATGGTGCGGTTGCGCATCCTCAACGCCGCTATTGAGCGCAGCTACAACCTCGGCTTCAGCGACAACCGCACGTTTTATGTCATTGCCTCCGATGGGGGCTTGTTAAACGCCCCGGTTGCCAAAACCAAATACCTCATTCACGCCGGCGAGCGGGTTGAAATTTTGGTGAACTGCAGCGGACAGTCAGGCACCTCCTTCGACCTCAAAGCCTTCAACAGCCAGTTGGCGGGCTTCATTGCCGGAGGCGAGAGCTTTCCCAATGGCCCATTTGCCAACGCCCTTGGACACATAGACTTCAACATTCTGCACATCAACGTAGGTGCGCAAACCGCGGCTCCCATCACCGCTGTTCCGGCCACGCTCACCATCAACACCCTGCTGAGTGCCGCCAATGCCAACACCACCCGCTACCTCACCATCAGCGACAGCAGCGGCGTTCCAAACATTCTGGGGCCAAACGCATTCATTATAAATCACCGCCTGTTTAACATCAACTATGTGGACTATGATGTTCCATTAAACAACACCGAGATATGGCAAATCACCAGCAGTTCGGTTTTTGGGCATCCCTTTCACATCCACGATGTGGAGTTCAACATCCTAAGCATAAACGGTGTGGCACCCGATGCAACCCAGGCGGGTTGGAAAGATGTGGTCTTCGTAAAAGGCAGAACCGGTCCCACGAACACCGTGGTTCGGTTTATTGCCAAGTTCGATGACTACGCCGATCCCATGCACCCCTTCATGTACCATTGCCACATTTCTTTGCATGAGGACGAAGGCATGATGGGTCAGTTTGTGGTTTCATCGCCCACCGCGCTGCATCCTTCAGATGCCGGTGGAAATCTCTACACCGTGTTTCCAAATCCCACACGCGACAGACTCTACGTTAAGTTCTCCGATCCGGCTCAAACCGCCTATTACGTGCGCATTTTCGATGCTATGGGAAGAACCATGCTCATGCTGCCCAAGCCCGATCTTCAGCAGGGCATAGACCTGTCTGCATTTCCAAAGGGCTTGTACACCCTGCAGCTCACAGATGGGCAATGCAAGCAAACGTCGAGCAAAACCTTTTTGGTTGAATAGGTACATTGGCCATGCTTCGGTTTAATTTCTTGTGCAGCTTGGGGTTTTGCCTCTTCTGGGCGTTCCCGGCCATAGCCATTGGCCCAGAAAAACCGGTGGGCGACTTTCGGTTGCGCAACGTAAATGGGGAATTGGTTTCCTTATCCGACTATCCACAGGCCAAAGGTTTCATCGTCATCTTTACCTGCAACCATTGTCCCTTTGCAAAATTATACAGCAAACGCATGAACGATTTGGCCGATCGTTTTGCCGCTCAGAACGTATATCTGCTCGCCATCAACAGCATGGATTCACTTTTGTACAGAGAAGAGAGTTTTGCCGGAATGCAAGAAAAGGCCAAAGTCGATGGGTTTCGTTTTCCTTATCTGCAAGATGCTGCGCAGACGGTTGGAAAGGCATTTGGTGCCGAGCATACGCCCACCGCTTATGTAATTTGGAAGAAGGGCAACCAATGGCACATTCGGTATCAAGGGCTCATTGACGATAACGGAGAAAATGCAGAACGTGCCACTCCGTTTATTGCGCAGGCAGTTGAAGAGCTTCTGTCTGGCCGAGCGGTTTCTGCGCCCCAAACATCTTCGTTTGGTTGTGCCATCTTCTACCGCAAGACATCCCGTGCACGTTAAGCAACACAACATTTATCTTGTTTAACATCCAATGGCAATGGCCAAACGCCTCATTCACTGTCAAGCCTGCTTCATGAATAAACCATGCTGACCAGCTTTGTGGCCTTACAGGCCTCGGACAAGAGCGACGATCATGTCTCCAGTTGTCGCAATCCTAACCAACAAAAAAATCAAAACAACAACCCAATCCACTGCCATGAAAACCTTTATGATGGACATCCTTTTGCAAGGAATTGATGACGAAACCAGAATGCGCCTCCTGCCAAAGGAGCAGGAGATGATTAAAGAGTGGGAAGAAAAGGGTACCCTCTTAGCTTCATACATCAAAGCAGATTCGGCCGGAATTTACTTGGTGCTTAAAGCCGAAGACAAGGCCGATGCAGACCGAAAATTATCTACCCTGCCGTATTACCCATACATGAAAACGGAAATCGTTGCATTGCGTTAGGGCGGTTTTCTGTACCAACAGATGGTAGGGTTCTCTTACAGCCATTTTATGGATGGCATCATCCGTCCGAATCACTTGAGGCTTTTGAGGAAAGTTCTGCCTATTGCTCTTTGGGTTTCAATGTTTCAT
>JBEIVB010000086.1:0-10401 GCA_040374085.1 Flavobacteriales bacterium
GGAGCTCGATGGGCGGGTGGGCCTTAACCTGGCCGTTGACCTCCTGCGCGGAGCAGACCATGCCCGCTTGCGAGACGAACACAAAACCCTCAGCACCTACGGCAAAGGCGCCTTTCTACCGCGCACCGCCTGGCTCGATCTGGGCAGAGAGGCCCGGCGGCGCGGATGGGTAGACGTGGCCCCGCCCCCCTACCCCACCTGGAGCCTCAGCGCCAAGGGCATGCACTGGCTCGAAAGCAAGGAAGCCCTCTGGCTGGAGCCCCCGGCCGGACAGGCCGCCCGCGAGACCCGCAGAAAAGAGGTGCTCAGCAAACCCCTGGTAGAAGTGCTGCACCCCGAGCTCCTCACCGCCCTCAAAGCCTATCGCTCGGCCACGGCACAGCGCGTGGGGCTGCCGCCCTACACCCTTTTCAGCGACCAGACCCTGTTGGCCCTAAGCAACCAGATGCCCACCACCACCGCACAGCTCTACCGCGTTTCTGGCCTGGGCGAAGCCAAGGTGAAGAAATATGGCGCCGATCTCCTGGCCGTGGTGGCACCCTTTGCCCGTGGCAAAACAACAACAGACGATCCCAGTGCCCTGACCCTGCCCGCCGTGAGCCGCTCTGCCCGCGAATCTCTGGCCCTCTTCAGCTCGGGGCAAACCATAGAAAGCATCATGCAGCAGCGCGCCCTCAGCCGCAACACCGTAGAAGACCACCTCTTGCAGGGCCTCTACGACGGCCACCTGCGCCTGAACCAGCTCGTATCCACAGACACGGAGTTGACCATACGCGCCGCCCTGGAGCAGCAGAAAAGCCACAGCCTAAAAGAAACCTTCGAAACCCTCGGAGGCCGCTACCCCTACTTTGCCCTGAAGGCAGTGAGGGGGAAGATGGAGACATAAAACTCGGGTAAGCCTACCTAGAAGAAAAAACACGGAATGACTGGCTACTAAAAGGTGGGGTGGTGCAGGGTACCAATACCAGAGTTTAATTTTAACCGAGGTGAGTTATTCCCTTTTGGTTTTAGGCGCGGCAGAAAATCATAACATCAAATTATTTTTTGCATTTTACCTGATTCGGTACTCTCTTAAATTGAGGAAGCATAAACCATATAGAAATAGAAAGTTGAGCAATGAGCAAAAAGGCCCCAAACGCTCATACTCCGAAGGGCGCTAAAAAACCGGGCATAAACCCCTAAAACAATCGCCAAACTTGACCTAAGCGGCATTCTGAAGTAACCGAAGGGTATTTTTTCTTTGCCCCTTTACACACGCCATGAAAGCGTTTATTCATTTCATCACAAGCCACTCTGCTAAAGGATGCGTACTCGTTTTCAAAAAAAAAACGCATTTTATTCTATATAAAAAAATAAATATATTAAAATACGAAAGCAAAATCGTGGAAAAAAATCAGCAAAAAAATACTCATTCATGCATATAATTGAATTAGTTTAAAACGCTGGTAGTCATCATTTCCCTCTTCAGCAGAAACCATGCTCACAGACCGCCCCACCGAAAAGAATTGCACCATCTATACATCGAAAAAAAGCCGCGGGGCTTTGCCCCGCGGCCACAAGGTTTGATTTTACTCTGTTTTAATAATGCGCTTGGATGTACGGGTGCCTGTATAGTCGACCAAACTGAGCACATACACCCCCGGAGACAAAAACCCCACCCGCAGGGTATTTTCCAGTGGGTCTTTTACAGCTTTGAGCAATCGGCCGCTTAAGTCGCGCAGCTCCACCATTTCAACATGGGCATTTGCTTGCCAATGCAGCTCGTTGGTAACCGGGTTCGGGTACACAGAAAAATCAGTAGAAGCATTGCCGGCTGGGGTTTGAGCAGACAAGACCGTGAACGGTGTACCCGAGTTGATTAAGCGTGCCATGTTGGTGCGGGGTTGTCCATCAAACTGACCAAATGAGCCGCCGAGCAGAATGCTTCCGGTGCTGCTGAAATCGGAGCAACTGATGTCGTAATCCGGTCCGGATCCGATGTTAAAGCTGGGATCTAAATCGCCATTGGGAAGCACGCGGAAAATGCGGTTTACCGATACCGAATTGGCAGCGTTGTATGGGAGGTAGCTGTTAAAACCTCCTACAATAATCAATTTCCCATCTTGCTGTGCATAAATTTCCACCACATTATTTCCACCATAACTGCCAAGGGTGTTGTCTTGCTGTCCATCCAAACTAAACTGCACCACCCATTTGGGAGCGCCGCTGCCGGCCTCGGCACCCGTTATGCCCACCAGATGGCCGTCGGGTTGCATAGCCAGTGCATCCAACATTCCGAGGTTGGTACGAAAACTGGAATCTACTGCTCCTGTTGCGGTTAGCTTAACCGTATTGGTGTAGGTAGCTTGACCGTTGACCACGTTCACCAATCCCCCAATAAAAAAACCTCCATACTCATTAAAGCATACATCTTTTAAAATGCAGTTTCCGCAAGTGGTGGTAAACGTAGGATCTATGGTGCCATTCTGATTTAAACGCACGATACCCGTTTTAGGTACGCCATTAAAATCTGTGAAGTCGCCAATCAAGAGCAATCGGTTGAGGTTGTCCAACAGCCCTTTGCGGATGGTAAGATTGGCGCCTGTACCTATGGCATTTTGGTAGGCCGTGTCTTTTGAACCATCGAGGTTGTATCGATACACTCTTGGCTGCCCTGCTGAGTTGATGCAAATAATTTTGCCATCGGTTTGCTGATGAATCTCCCTGATCCAGTTGCCGTTGAATTCGGTTTGTGAAGGGAGCCCAGAAAACTGGACATTGGAGGGGCTTCCGTCGCTGTTGTACATTTTAATGCCGCCCGAAATGAAACTTGAATGTGCAATGACGACACGACCATCGGCCAACTGTTTTATGGCGCGAACGGCGCTTGTTCCAACAGGAGCAAAGCTCATATCCAGAGAACCATCGGTTTGAGCATGAGCCTTGCCGAAAGGAAAGAGAAGCGAGAAGCCCAAAAGAAGTAGTGTTTGTTTCATGTGTGTATTTGGTGTTTAGGTGAAATTCGGGTGGAATGTGAGAACCGGTTGCCTGTCCATTTTAGGCCGGAAGCCATATGAAATGCGGCATCAGGCTGAAAAAACGGAGCAGTTTGACCCTCAACAGCGCTTGCATTAAACTTGACCTTCATGGTGGTGGCAAACCTATTTCGAAAAATGAGAGGCTGAAATACGCAGCTATTCGTATTTTGGGAGGAAACAGGCCACCTTAGCTTTGACAAAAAAAAGCATGATACGCATTGCCATCGCAGAAGACATCCCGCGATTAGCCGAAACCTTGAAGGACAAAATTCTTCTTTCTCCTGATTTCGAGGTAAAATTGATGGCACCAAACGGGATGTATCTCATCCAAGAATTAACCAAAAACCACGGCGTAGATGTCATCATTATGGACATTCAAATGCCCCTTCTGGACGGCATTGAAGCAACCCGTCAGGTGACTGCCCGGTGGCCTCACATTAAGGTAATCATGTCTACCGTATTTGATGATGAACAAAACCTATTTAACGCCATCATGGCCGGTGCGTGCGGATATTTATTGAAAGCAGAGGAGCCTAAAAAAATACATCGGTCCATCTATGAAGCCATAGAGGGAGGATTGCCTATGAGTGCCGGCATCGCGAAAAAAGCGATTGGTCTAATGCGCAGCGCCCCATTGCCGGAGGCCAAGGATAAAGAAACCTTTGGACTTACCGAACGCGAAACCGGTGTTTTGGAGCAGCTTGCAGCAGGCCTAAGCTATGAGCAGGTTGCCGATAATCTATGCATCAGTCACGGAACCGTTAGAAAACACGTTGAAAACATTTACCGGAAACTTGGGGTAAACAACCGCACCGGAGCCTTAGATAAAGCACAAAAAAACAGTTTGTTGTAAACAAGAGGCCTCAAACCGTAGTACCAAAACATGAATAGAGCGTTAGGAATTCACCGGCCAACCGTCCCTTGGATGATTGGATTGGCGTTTATGCTGATGCCAAGTGCGTGGGCGTGGACCCGATCTCAAATGGATTCGCTGAACCATCTTCCTTTTGAAACGCGAATCAAGAATCCGGCCCGCTTGTTGCCCTTGTATATTGAACTTGCAGCAGAGGCACACAAACTCGGAGTTCAAAAAGCGGAAGCTGAGGCCTACGAAAATGCCGGCTTAACGTCGTACTACCTCGGGAAATACGACCAAGCCCTAACATTTGGTCGGAAAGCAATAGAGGGCTTTATGCAACTCGGCGAAACTGCACGGGTAGCACGCTTGCATGGTGAGATTGGCTACCGCCTCAAAGAATTCAATATGAAATTGGCATCGGCGCACATGCGAAGAGGCATTGCACAAGCGGAACAGAACCGGCAAATCGAGCCATTAATGGGGCTATACGACAACTACGGTGTATTGAAGGAAATGCAGAAAGAGTACGACAGTGCATTTTATTATTACCATAAAGGATTGATGCTTAAACTGGCGCAAAAAGATACCGCGGGCCTCCCATACAGCTATACCAATTTAGGAGGTCTTATGCTGCTCCAAAAAAAATACCATGCTGCCAAATCCTATTTTGATCAAGCACTGACCTTACGCAAAACCATAGGCGACTCTTTGGGATTGTGCGAAACCTATTTGGTGTATTCAGATCTGGAGGCGGAGATGGGAAAGCACCAAGAAGCCATTGAAACGCTTGATTTTGTAATAGCTTTTTGTAAAACCAGAATGCTATACAAACAGCTTTCGGATGCATATCGGAAAAAGGCAACTCTTTATGCATCCATGGGTTCGTTTGAATTGGCCCTTAATCATGAGCGAAAAAGCAGGACGTTTCTGGATAGTGCAACCAACATAATCACGCGCAATCGGTTTGCTGATTTGCAAATTCAATACGAAACTACAGAGAAAGAAAAGCAGCTTATTTCTGAACGTTTAGAAAACAGCAGATTCAAGGCAAGTTTGTGGATAGTTGGCTTCTCTGCTGTGGTAGCGATTCTCCTCGCCGTGCTATTTTATATGAGGCATAAAGCCGAGAAACGCAAGCTGGAATTGCAAAGGTTGAATGACCTTGAGTATGAACGCATGCGCATTGCACGTGATTTGCACGACAACATTGGTGCAGAACTTTCCTTCATCACTTCCAAGCTTGACATCACTGCTGCCAAATCTTCCAGCGCGCGAGAGCAGCAGGAATACAAATCGATGGCCGATATGGGAAGGGAAGCCTCTGCACTTTTACGCGAAACCATTTGGACTATACGTCAACCTGAATTGGAAACTGAAGCATTGTTTGAAAAAATGGTTTCGTACGCAGACCGTCGTTTGCCGGCACATATTGAATTGATAAAGGAATGCAAAGGCAGCAAGCAGATAACCCTTTCGTCTGCAGATGCGCTGCACCTGTATCGTATTGCCCAGGAGTGCATCAACAACAGCGTGAAATATGCTGATTGCAGTCGAATAGAAATAAAAATGAACAACGGCAGCTTGCAGATCTGCGACAACGGTAAGGGCTTTAATGTAAACCAAGAAAGGCCTGGATATGGTTTAGAGAACATACGCCACCGTGCTCAGGAAATTGGTTTGGATTTGGTGATAAAAAGTGATGACAACGGAACGTGCATTGAACTATGCCGATAATCCCCAATGCGCTGTATGTTTAATAAACAACAGGTTTTCAGTAAAGCACCCCGAAAAGGCTTTGGGTAGCACAAACAACACAAGAAGGGCAGATATTGGCTATGCCACTCTTTACATGCCGCATGTGTAGGTATGAACCATAAAACCTTTAGGCGTACAATAAGTCTACCGTAAACGTTACAAAATTTGGAATTTATATACATTTGAAACGTCGATCAAAAACAAACAAATCCTACCAACATGGTTGCCATTTGCAGGACAAATTACCGCGGTTAAATCCCTGACGAACACATCCTCTCCGTTTCGATGCTAAAGAAAAAGAAAGCAACATCAAATGTGCAGCACCACACCCAAAAGGCACCTTCTTTCTATTTCCGGTAAAACTCTCCCAAAATAGATCCGTTTATATTGAAGACACTAAAAAGAATTGCTTGTTGCTCAGACCCGACACAGGCATCAAATTGCAACCACAACCCTCCATATAAACCTAAAGAAACCAAGAACATGAACAAACAGATCCTCTCTAACCTACTGCGCTTCGCAGGATAACTTTCCGTGGCACCATCCACAAATCCGGCGCCATACTGAACCGCGGCCTTTCCTGATGCCCAAGGCTTTTTTGTGGACTACCACATCCACACCGTTTCGTTTGGAACCCTAAACAACGCAAGCAACAGCCAATTTGCCGCGCCGCATTAAATTTTTTATACCCATAAAAATGTGCCGTCGTTTATTCTTGGAAACAGAAAGCATGTACTTCATTCAGTTGTTTGATCCCAATGGATGCATAGGACAACAGCCGTTTGTGCAGACAGGAGGAGAACAAGGTCCTACACGCTCGATGCGTATAAATCGAGCAATGCCTAAGGAACAAGATACGTATGCCGCAGCTCCCTAAAATGCAATCATACCATCCTGAAATGGCAAACCTCAGGGACGAGGAAACCGCACCTGCCCTTTCTGCCTTGTGCGGTTGCATGCTGTTGTTGGGCATTGTCATTCATTCCGCAGTAACCTTTGGCACCCTTGATTATGCGCCTGCCTGGGGTTTGAAAGACGCGCGCACAAACACTGCATTCGATTGGATGGTGGGAGCCATCAATTGCTTTCGCATGCCGGTGTTCTTTCTAGCATCGGGATACTTTGGGTCTATGATGCTCAGTACGAAAGGGTCTAAGTCTATGCTGATGAACCGATTCAAGCGCATCGTGCTTCCGTTCACTGCAGGTATTTTGTTGGTTTGGCCTCTTTCGGTGGCCGCCTTTGCTTTTGCCGGAGGGGCTATCCACCACACACAATCGCCCTGGATGGAAGCCACTCGCGTTTTTACCTCTGTGCAATTCTTGCCGTTTAATGTAGGGCATCTTTGGTTCTTATATTTTCTTGCCTTGCACCATCTTTTGGCTTTTGTAATGGAGAGGATGTTGGCAGGTCAAACACGGCTTACCCAACTTCTGCACAGGGTCTTTCGGGGAACCATCAAAACTTTCTGGTTTCGACTTTTTGCACTTGCAGCGGCGCTCTTCTTATGCCTCTATTGGATGGGGACGCCCTACTTGCGCACCAACAATCGATGGGCCATACAGCCGGCCATCTTCACAACGTATTTCATGCTGTTTGGCACCGGGTGGCTCTTGCACAAAACCAACTGCATTCAACATCTTAAGTCGCATCCGCTCTTACAGCTTTGTGCAGGTGTGAGTTTGTATTGGCTTGCCGGGAGTATGGTGTGGCCGGTGGAAGCTTGGGTGCCTCTGGCAAAAAAAAGCTTGAGTGCCCTTTACAGCACCCTATTCATTCTTGGATTTCTAGCGTTCTTTCTGTCTTATGCACGCAACCCTTCCATGCGTTTTAGGTATATTATGGATTCATCCTATTGGATGTATATCGTTCATTTGCCGGTTGTGGTGCTGCTTCCGGGATTGATGGCCGACCTTGATTTGCCGGCTGTTGTCAAGTTTAGTGTAACCGCCTTGGGTACGGCAGCACTTTGCTTTGCGAGCTACCGATTGTTCGTTAGAGGCAAATGGGTAGTACAAATTTGGGGGAAATGGCAATAACCGTGGCTTCGGTTAAATGCTAAGGGCAATGCATGCGTGCCCTTTTGGAAACAATGGATTCATAAAATATTACTTAAATATAATTAAGCTGATTTTTTTCCTAAACCCCGGCAGAAGTATCGACAGGAGAGGATTGGGTATGAAAATCACAACCGGAGCACTCAGTTGAATCTTTTTCATGCCCAATTTTCTCGATACCTTAGCTGGAAATTTTTGTTTCTTCCCCTCTTCTTAAGCCCATGGAAAAAATAGTTGTACGTGCAATCGTAGAGGCTCCTTTGGAGTCCGTCTGGAATTGCTACACCCAACCTCACCACATCACCCAATGGAACTTTGCCGACCCCAGTTGGCACTGTCCTCGAGCAGAAAACGACATGCGCATTGGGGGAACCTACAAAGCCAGAATGGAAGCGAAAGATGGCAGTGCGGGTTTCGATTTTGAAGCGGTATACAGCGAAATTTCTGTTGAGCAGAGTTTCACTTACGGGTTCGGAGACCGAAACGCCCACGTGGAGTTTGAAAAAAAAGAAGACGGCACCCAAGTTACCATCACCTTTGAACCGGAGAACATAAATAGCCCGGAGCTTCAGCGCAACGGATGGCAAGCCATTCTCAACAACTTCAAACACTATACCGAACATGAAGCCCGGTAAAATAATGCCGGCATTATGGTTTTTTACTCCAGACGGAAAAGTGGAACACCTTATACATTATTACCAAAACGTTTTCAAAGACCATTTTGAGGCGGGTACCATCATTCCTTTAGGCGAAACGCCGGGAGGTTACGCAGAAATGTGCACCATTCGCTTTTTTGGACAAGCCTATCACATCATGTCCACATCCAAAGAACATCATCCGTTCAACGATGCCTTCGCCATTGTGGTGCATTGCAGCAACCAGGAAGAAATAGATGCCTACTGGGATTACTTCACCAAAGAAGGCAAAGAATCGCAATGCGGCTGGTGCCAAGATCGGTTTGGGTTGCGTTGGCAAATCATTCCGGAAAACATGGGTGCCCTTTTGCAGACGCCCAACGGAAACGCTGTGATGATGAAACAAAAAAAGATTGTTGTTTCGGAATACCATTCATGAGGTTTTGTGTAAGTGCATGCTGCTTTAGTTCTTCCGATGAAAGGGATGGTTGGTTTGCAGATGGGACGGTTTTACCTGCAAGATCCGGAAACAAAAACCCTGTACTACAAAAAGCAGAACGTGGAGGGCAATCTGCATGCAGTAAGTCCATCTGCATGTGTGCCTAAGAGGTATATTCTGGTTAAGAATCTCCAGAAGCCACTCCCAACATTTTCGGCAGTAACCAGCTTTTTAGCCTCTGCTGCTGTTGGATTTCAAATTAAGCGCTACCTGCCGGTCCATCGCAAGTCCCAAAATATTAGGTACAAAAAAAACACTACATGTATGGTTGCATTTCGATTGATTTTTATTTCGCAGGGTATGCTGTATTAGGGATGCACGGTGAAATTGTTTTTTATTCAACAGGAGAACATTAACTTTCGGCAACTTTATGAGGCAAATCATGTGAACATTGCGTTTCTATGAAAAGGCGGCAAACATGAATAAAGACGGAGAATATCCGAAAGCAGAAAGAAATTTTCATTCTTGTGGTCATGCATTTCAAGAAATGATTCTCTAAGAAAAAAGGATGCGCAACACAACTCTTATATTGTTTTTCATTCATCTCTTAACGAGAGTTGTATTCGTTTTTCTCACCGGTTTTTTTAACAACTATGCCCTGCAACTGGATTCTCTTTGGCTGGTAACCTTCGGATTGGAGAACGCTGCACATTTTAACTTCAATTTTGAACTTGACCGTTTTGTAGCATCGCCTCTTTACCCTACGTTGATTGGTCTGTTTAAAATTGTTTTCAACCAGCAATGGGCCTTGATGCTGATTCTCTTTCAATTGATGCTTTCTTCTTTGAGTGGCGTTTATATCTACAAAATAGGTTCTCTGCTGTTCAATAAAAAAACAGGAGTCCTTGCCTCTTTAATTTACAGTGTTTTTCCGCTTACACTGTGGTATACCCATACCTTTTCCCAAGAGTGCTTGTTTCAGACGTTGCACATCATATCCATGTTTTTTCTGATTAAAAGCATAAAAAAACAGAGCATTTCAGCTGTAATCCTATCCGGCATTTTCTTTTCGTTGGCATATTTAACCAAATCGCACATTCTGCTGTTCTCCATTTTTATACCCTTAATTTATTTTCATTTTTTCGGATTCAAAAAACAAACCTTTCTTTACTCGGCTGTGTTTGCTGCGGTAGCACTTACGTTCAGCATTCCGTATGGTTTGTATGGATACAAAATACACCATCAATACATAATATCTTCTAATGGTTCCGGATACCAGTTTTACCTTGGCAACACAGAAGTTGGATACAAAACGGTGGTGGATGTGCCTAAAAAAGGGACCGATGACTTTAGGAGAATTCGAAACGTAAACAAAACGGCGGGCTATTTTAATGGTTCAATGGCTCACTACGATTCCATCCTAAGGCTGCCTCAGAAGGAAAAGCAGCGTATGTTTTTCCATGAAGGCCTTGCATGGATCAAGGCAAATCCAATAAAATTCATCAAACTAAAAGCAATCGATGCCCTCCTCTTTCTAACTCCGGGAATCAGCTACAGCCATTACAGTTTGACCCATTGGCTTTTGGCATTTTTGTTAAGTTTACCCATCTACCTTTTGGCTTACTATACCATGTTAAAA
>JBEIVB010000085.1:0-10414 GCA_040374085.1 Flavobacteriales bacterium
AAAGCCCAGCACCCTGCTGCGCCTCTGGCATTGGGTGCGGCAAACGGGTTGCTCCCATGCGGTATGGTTTATCTGGCCATGACAGCCGCTTGTTCCTTACCCGGGCTTAGAGCCTCTGCCGGTTTCATGCTTCTCTTCGGAGCGGGTACTCTTCCTCTTCTTTTGCTTACCGGAGCGCTTGGCAACCTTTCGGCCATGGGCATGCGACCCCTTTTCAACCGCGCTCGTCCCATCCTCAGCTTGGTGGCCGCTGCCATGCTTCTTTTCCGCGGACTCGGACATTCAACATCCAACGTCGCCCATTCATTCGCCTCTCCCAAGGTCCACCAAACCCTTGTGTGTAAACCAACTCCTTAAATCCAACGCCATGCCCTTCGTTCAAGCATTTTACACCCGCTGCCTTTCACAGGCATCTTATTATATTGAAGACAACGGTCAAGCGGCCGTAATCGACCCACTCATTGACGTGGAGCCTTATTTGGCTCTGGCCCGAGAGCGCGGTGCGGTCATTTGCTGGGTATTGGAAACACATTTCCATGCCGACTTCATTAGCGGCCATCTCGAACTCTCTCGAGCGGCCCATTGCCCCATCGTATTTGGTCCGGATGCTCAACCCCATTTTCCGGCCTTGGTGGCCGAGCACAACGAGCTGTTGCACTTGGGGCACATGCGCATTCGGGTGCTGCATACTCCCGGTCACACCTTGGAGTCGTGCTGCTTTTTATTGGAAGATCGTCACCATAAACCCCTTGCCCTTTTCACCGGTGATACGTTATTCAACGGTGATGTAGGGAGGCCCGACCTCCTGAGTGGCAACCTCAGCAAGGTGGAGCTGGCCACGCGCCTGTATCATTCTTTGCGCAACGTTCTATGGCCATTGCCCGACCATCTCGTTGTTTATCCCGGACATGGAGCGGGTTCGGCCTGCGGCAAGCACATTGGCGAGGGGCTTGAGACCACGCTGGGCGAGCAAAAGAGGACCAACTACGCATTACAGGCGGGTTCTCTTGAAGCCTTTGTGGAGCAGGTAACCAGCGATCTGTCCATGCCTCCGGCCTACTTTTTTGAAGATGCACGCCTCAACCGCGAAGGATATCCGCCTCTGAAAAAGGTGTTGGAAACGGCATTGCAGGCTTTGGACCCACATTCCTTTGTCTTGCTGAAGCAAAGCCCCGAAGTGGTCGTCATCGACAGCCGAAACGCCGAGGATTTTGGTATTTGCCACGTGCCGGGCTCGGTGAACATTGGCCTCAACGGCGAATTTGCGGTGTGGGCAGGCACATTGTTTCCCATTGATCAGCGCCTCTTGCTGGTGTGCGAGCCGGGTACCGAGCACGAAGCAGCGGTGCGGCTTGCCCGCGTTGGCTTTCACAAAATCTTGGGGCATTTAGAAGGTGGCCTACGGAGCTGGCAGTTTGCCAACCTGCCCACCGAGCGCATTGACTCCTTGGATGGTTTGGATGTTGCCTACTTCCAGCAGACCGGAGAAGCGGTGCTGGTGGATGTGCGCAAGGATTCTGAGGTCCGGGCAAACGGCTTAAGAAGGAGTTTTCACATTCCCCTTGCCGATCTGCCTCACCGCCTCATCGATTTCGATCCGATTAAAACCTATTTATTATGCTGCGTGGGAGGTTATAGGTCTATGATTGCTGCATCGCTCCTCCGCCGCAGTGGGGTAAATCATGTGATGGATGTGAGAGGGGGAGTAAATGAGCTGCTTGAAACCTATCCGGAGGCCTTGCAGCCCACTTTTCGTTGAAGGGTTGAAGCTTCCGGCTGCGGTTTCGGGAATTTCATACTTTTGGGCACCAACAGCTCATTTTTGTGAAAATATCCCGCGAAGCCAAAATAGGTGCGGTGGTTGCGCTAACCATCTTCTTATTCATTTATGGTTTCAATTTCCTTAAAGGAAAAAACATCTTCTCCCAGCGCATTCGCTATTACGCCGTTTACGACAACATCAACGGCCTCACCGAATCCAACCCCATTCTGGTGCATGGCATGAATGTGGGTTCGGTAAACCGGGTGAGCTTTTTCCCCGGCTCCAGCTCACGCATCCTCGTAGAGTTTACCTTCAAGAACAGCGATCTCCGCATTCCCAAATCCTCTGTTGCGCGCATTGTTTCCAGTTCTTTGTTGGGAGGCATGGCAGTGGATTTGCAATTGGGTACCGGCAACACCTATTACGAGGTGGGCGATACCCTGCCGGGAACTCTACAGACAGGGCTAACCGATGAGATATCCAAACAAATCGTTCCCGTTAAAGAGAAAGCCGAACGCCTGATTTCAACGGTAGATTCTTTGCTGAAAAACATCAATTCCATTTTCAACGACAACGCCAAAGGCAATCTGCGGAGTTCCATACAAAGCATCAATAAAATTGCCAACGAGGTTGCCGCACTGGTTGAGGAAGAGCGCGTTCGCCTTCGCACCATCACCGATAACATCGGATCCATCACCCAAAACCTCCGCAAAAGCAACGACCAGATATCCCGCTTGGCCGGAAACCTGGCAAACCTGAGCGACACTTTGGTGAAGGCAAACGTGGCCCATACCATGACCCAGGCCAACCGCGCGCTCCATGAAGCCGGCGACATCCTCGAAAAAATCAACAAGGGCGAGGGCTCCCTTGGCTTGCTCATCAACGACAAGAAACTCTACGACAATCTCGAAGCCTCCAGCCGCAATTTGGATAAGCTTCTGGTGGATCTGCGCGAACATCCCAAGCGCTATGTTAGCATCTCGGTCTTCGGAAAAAAGGAGAAGCCTTATAAACCCGCTCAATAACATTTCATAACCTCTCGTGTATGGTTAGCATTGTGGTCTTCGGAATCCTTTTGACAACTGCTGTGATCTGGTTCGCCCGAAACATGCAAAAGATCAGGCGGAACATTTTGCTGGGGCAAGACATCAACCGCAGCGATCGTCCAGCCGAGCGTTGGAAAACTATGCTCTTGGTTGCCATAGGGCAGCAGAAAATGATCACCCGTCCGGTGGCCGCCATCTTTCACATTTTCCTTTACGTTGGGTTTGTCATCATCAACCTCGAGGTAATGGAAATTGTACTCGATGGTATTTTGGGCACGCATCGTCTCTTTGCCGGTTTGGGAAGTTTGTATTACGCTCTTATTGCCTCCTTCGAAGTGCTGGCTCTTCTCGTGCTGGTGGGATGCGTGGTGTTTTTGGTGCGGCGCAACGTCATGAATCTGAAACGTTTCCGTAGTCGGGAACTAACCGGATGGCCCCGTTCCGATGCCAATTTAATCCTCATCGTAGAGATTCTGCTCATGGGCGCTTTTCTCTTTATGAACGCCGCCGATGGTGTACTGATGTCGGTTAGTTTAATGGATGTTTCTTCCGATCTGAGTCATTATAAACACGCGGCCCTCGCGATTTTTGGGGAAGATGCACGTCCCGGAGCGGCTCATTATTTCCCTGTCTCCCAATGGTTAACCGGCATGCTGCCCAATAATACAAACACATTAATCCTCATCGAGCGGAGCTGTTGGTGGTTCCACATCGTGGGCATCCTCGCTTTTCTGAACTACCTACCCTACAGCAAGCATTTTCACATAATGCTTTCGTTTCCCAATGTGTACTACAGCAACCTCAACGCCAAAGGCAGCTTCAGCAATTTGGAGTCGGTTACCCGAGAGGTGAAGCTGATGATGGATCCCAGCTTGCCCCCGCCACCGGCAGATGCCGCTCCTCCGCGCTTCGGAGCCAAGGACGTTCCGGATTTGAATTGGGTGCAGTTGCTGAATGCCTATACCTGCACCGAGTGCGGCAGATGCACCAGCGTTTGTCCGGCCAACCAAACAGGCAAGCTGCTTTCTCCGCGCAAAATCATGATGGATACCCGCGATCGCATGGAGGATATGGGCAAGGTGTTGGATGCCAACAAAGGCACTTGGGTAGACGATGGAAAAGCCTTGCTTGGTGATTACATCTTGCCTGAAGAAGTTTGGGCCTGCACCACCTGCAACGCCTGCACCGAGGCTTGTCCGGTAAACATAGATCCGCTCTCCATCATCGTCGATCTCAGACGGTATCTGGTAATGGAACAGAGCGCCGCCCCTGCTTCTCTGAACATGATGTTTACCAACCTCGAGAACAACGGCGCACCCTGGCAGTTCAGTCAGGCAGACCGCCTCAACTGGGCTCAAGAAAACTAATCTCCTGAACGCAACACCATGGAATCTGCAACCGATTTAAACATCCGCACCATGGCCCAGATGATGGCTGCGGGCCAAACGCCCGAGGTATTGTTTTGGGTGGGCTGTGCCGGCAGCTTCGACGACCGTGCCAAGAAGATCACCAAGGCCTTTGTACGCCTGCTGAACCATGCCGGCGTTTCGTTTGCTGTGCTGGGCACCGAAGAGGGCTGCACCGGCGATCCGGCCAAGCGCGCCGGAAACGAGTTCCTGTTTCAGATGCAGGCCATGACCAACATAGAGGTCTTAAACGGATACGGGGTGCGCCGCGTGGTGACCGCCTGTCCACACTGTTTCAATACCCTTAAGAACGAATATCCGGCCCTGGGTGGAGATTATGAGGTGATGCACCACAGTCAGTTTTTACAACGTTTGCTGGATGAGGGCCGTCTTAAAGTTCAGGGCGGTGCATTCAAAGGCAAGCGCATCACCTACCACGATCCCTGCTACCTGGGCCGTGCCAACGAGGTGTATGAAGCGCCAAGGCAGGTGATTGCCCGTTTGGATGGGTTGATGGTGGAAATGAAGCGTTCCCGCGCCAATGGCTTATGCTGCGGTGCAGGCGGAGCGCAAATGTTTAAAGAAGCCGAGCCCGGCAACCAAGAGGTAAACGTTGCCCGCACAGAGGATGTGGTGGAGGTTCAGCCAAACGTGGTAGCGGCCGCTTGTCCGTTTTGCATGACCATGCTGCGCGATGGCGTTACCCACGCCGGTAAGGATCAGGAAATGGAGGTGCTCGACATTGCCGAACTCATAGCCAGAGCCGCCGACCTCTGATGCCCGCATCACCCGCATCAACCAAACCCCTTCGCCTCGACAAATACCTCTGGGCCATCCGCATTTTTAAAACCCGCTCCATGGCAGCAAAAGCCATTTCAGAAGGGAAGGCCACTCTGGAGGGGAAAGCCGTGAAAGCATCCAAAGAGGTTAGGGTGGGGGAGAGGTACGAAATTAAAACCGAAGGGAAACGCTGGATCATTGAAGTGGCTGATCTACTTGAGCGCAGGCTCAGCGCCGATTTGGTGAAACCATACTACCACGATCACTCCCCGCCTCCACCGCCCAAATCGGAACAACCCGAAGCCTTCTTCTTCCCCACCGGAAAGCGGAACAGCAAGGTGGGCCGCCCCACCAAGAAGGTGCGCCGAAACCTCGACCAGTATCTGAGCGACTGATGGAAAACCTCTTGTATCTTCCTCATGCCCAGATGGATCTGCAACGCTGGGACGATTCCATTTCTCGGGCCATAAACGGAAATGTGTATGCCTACAGTTGGTACCTAAACCGGGTTTCGCCCAACTGGGATGCCTTAATAACTCCGGATTATGAAATCGTAATGCCGCTTACCTGGCGAAAAAAATGGGGCATAAAATATTTATACAATCCTTTGTTTATACAACAATTGGGTGTTTACCACCGCCATCGCATGCCACCCGGAGGATTGGTGCCTTTTTTGGAGAAGTGCCGCCAGTTGGTTTCCTATGCCGATGTGCATTTCAACCAGTACAACAGCATTCCCAACGATGCACCGGGCACTTTCCAACTGCGCATCAACACCGAGTTGGATTTGATTCCCGACTATACGCTCTTGGAGGCAGCATACAACCAGAATACCCGCCGCAACTTGCGCAAAGCCAACGACAACAACCTGAGCGTAACCACGCACATTGGGGTCAGCGACATCATCGATCTTTTTGCTGCAAACCGCGGTAAGGATGTGGCATACGATCGGGTGGCGTATCGTGTGTTGCGCGAGTTGTGTGCCGCTCTAGCAGAGCGAAGAAGTCTTTTTCTCCTGGGGGTAAACAACGAAGCGGGGAAACCCATTGCCGGTGCAATCTTTGCTTCGAGTCATCAAAAAATCGTGTTCTTGTTCTCCGGGCTTACCACTGAGGGAAAGGAAAAAGGCGCCATGTTTCTGCTGCTCGATCACCTCATCCGATCCAACAGCCAACACAACCTAACCCTCGATTTCGAGGGCTCCAACGACCCCGGCATAGCTCAGTTCTACAAGGGGTTTGGGGGCAAGCAAATACACTATCCGGCATGGCATTGGAATGGGTTGCCTGTGCCCCTGAGATGGCTGAAAAAATCGTAGGGTTTTTCTCAAATTCCCTTACCTTGGACCACCCAAAACCAAACCCATGGATGTTGTCTTAGGTGCTCACCCTTCTGTTTTCAGCCATTTCTTAGCAGAAATTCGCGATCAGCATATTCAGCAAGACAGCATGCGCTTTCGGCGCAACTTGGAGCGTATGGGTGAGGTGTTTGCTTACGAAATAAGCAAGCGTTTGGAATATGCTCAGCGTGAAGTGGTAACGCCACTTGGGGTAGCCATCGAGCATGGCTTGGTGGATCAGCCCGTGCTGGTAACCATTTTGCGCGCAGGATTGCCCCTCCACCAAGGCCTGCTCAACTACTTCGACCAAGCCTCTAACGCGTTCATCTCTGCATACCGAAAGCACCACAAAGACGGTACCTTCGATGTGCAAATCGAATACCTCTCCAGCCCGGATCTCAAAGACAAAGTGTTGATTCTTTGCGACCCTATGTTGGCAACTGGCTCATCCATCGTGTTGGCTTACAGGGCACTTTTAACAAGAGGAAACCCAAAGCACATTCACGTCGTATCAACCATTGCCAGTTCCGAGGGTGTGGCCTACGTGAAGAAAAATTTACCGGGCAATACCACCCTTTGGTTGGGCGCAATAGACGAAGAGCTTACCGCTCAAAGCTACATTGTGCCCGGCTTGGGGGACGCCGGAGACCTGGCTTATGGAATCAAATTGTAGCGTTATGCATAAACCTCTACCCAGCGAATACCACCCCAGCCTTGAAGGTTACATAAAGATTGTTTCACAAAATGATCCAATATCCGCATTGGAAGAACAAATTATTGAGCTTCAGGCGTTTGCTGGGGAGGTTCCCGTTGAACTCGAAGAGTATGCTTACGCGCCCGGAAAATGGACCATAAAAGAAATAATGGGCCACCTATGTGATGCCGAGCGCATTTTTGCCTACCGAGCTTTGCGCATTGGCCGGGGCGACACCACCCCCTTGCCCGGTTTCGATGAGGATAAGTTCGTTCCCAACGGAGCTTTTAATAAACGAAGTCTGTACGACCTGGTGCATGAACTTTGCATGGTGAGGCAAACCACACTCGTGATGCTGAGGCGTATGCCCAAAGGGTCTTTTGACAACATGGGCTCCGGCGACGGAAAGCCCCTTACCGTGCGCGCATTAATTTTTGTGATGGTTGGACACGTTAAACATCACCTTAAATTTATGCGTACTCATTATTTGTAGCAGGCGGCTCATCAGCTGCCTTTTTCATGGCCTTGAATCTTTTATCCGTTGAGAACATCTCCAAATCTTTTGGGGAGAGGGAACTTTTTGAAAACCTGACCTTTGGTGTTGCTCAAGGTGAGAAACTGGCCATGGTTGCCCGCAACGGTGCCGGCAAGTCCACCCTCCTGAATATGCTCACCGGAAAGGAGTTGCCCGATTCGGGCACCATAACCTTTCGCAGGGATGTGCGCGTAGGCGTTCTCTTGCAAGATGCTGCCTTACCCGGTCATCTTACGGTGGCCGAGGCCATTTTTGAAGGCGGCAGCGATGCGCTTCGCACCGTGCGCGAGTACGAGCTGGCCCTCGACAATCCCGCACAACACCACCTGCTCGAAGCACTTGCGGCTAAGATGGAGGAACAGGCTGCCTGGGATTTGGAAAGCAAGGTGAAGCAGGTGCTCTTTCAGCTGAACATCCGTAACCTACAACAACCCATACAATCCCTATCGGGCGGACAGAAAAAGCGGGTGGCCTTGGCTGCCCTCCTCATTGCCGAACCCGATTTCATGATCCTCGATGAGCCCACCAATCACCTCGATCTCGATATGATCGAATGGCTCGAAGGTTATCTATCGCGCTCCAACCTCACCCTGCTTATGGTTACTCACGACCGGCATTTCCTCGACAACGTGGCTACCTCCATTTTGGAGATGGACGGAGGTACACTTTTTCGTTATGACGGCGATTATGCCTATTTCTTAGAGAAGAAAGAGGAAAGGGAATCCTCCCGAAAAAGTGAGCAAGACAAAGCCCGCAACATTCTGAGGCGAGAATTGGAGTGGGTGAGGCGCATGCCAAAGGCAAGGGGTACTAAATCCAAATCCAGACTCGACGCATACGAAAACCTAAAGGCCAGCACCACCACCCGCAAGCAAGGACCCGAGCTTGAGTTGAATGTGAAGATGAACCGCATTGGTGGCAAGGTGTTGGAGATGAAGAAAGTGTACAAAGCTTTTGATGGTCAACCCATTTTAAAAGGCTTTGATTATACCTTCAAAACCGGAGAGCGCATTGGCATTGTTGGCAAGAACGGAGTAGGAAAAACCACCTTTCTGGATCTCATCATGGGCCTTCAACAGCCCGACAGCGGAAAAATTAACCGAGGCGAAACCGTGGTGTTCGGCTACTATGCCCAGGAGGGCTTGTTGAACGCAGACGACAAGCGCGTAATCGATGTGGTGAAAGATTCGGCAGAAGTCATTCAATTGGCCGATGGATCCAAGGTCTCGGCCGGACAGTTTTTAAACCTCTTTCAGTTTCCCAACGAGCAGCAGTACACCCTGGTGCGCAAGCTCAGTGGTGGAGAAAAGAGAAGGCTCTTTCTCTTAACCGTGTTGATGAAGAACCCCAACTTCCTCATCCTCGATGAGCCTACCAACGATCTCGATTTGTTGACCCTCAACATTTTAGAAGAGTTTCTCTTTCATTACAAAGGGTGTTTGCTGGTGGTATCGCACGATCGTTATTTTATGAACAAGCTCGTAGACCACCTCTTTGTGTTCGAGGGCGAGGGGCAGGTGAAGGATTTCAACGGCAGCTATGAGGAGTATCGGAGCCGAAAAACGCTATCCGATGAGGCGGTACCCAAAGCCACTTCCGGGTCAGATGCACCCAAGGCCATGTCTGTAAAATCTCCTAACACCGCCAAAACCAAGCTGAGCTTCAAAGAAAAGTTTGAGTTGGAGCAATTGGAGAAAGAGATACCGCAGATGGAATCCGAAAAGGCCGATGTGGAGAGCCGTTTGGGTGCAGGATTGGATCATCAAACCTTGCTCGAAATGACCGATCGCCTCGGCACCCTCACCACTTTGCTGGAAGAGAAGAGCATGCGGTGGCTCGAGCTCAGCGAGAAGGCCGAAGCATCTGCCTAAACGCTTGGGCCGGGAAGCGCACGATACGCTTCCGCGTATTCCCGTTTGAAATCTTCCAAAAGTTTTGCGCAGGGCGCCACCTCATGGATCAGCGCCGATGATTTTCCTGCACTCCACAAATTTTTATAACTCCCGGGCATGACGGATTTTTCGAGCAGACCGAATCCCCGGTACTGCACGAGTTGCTTTACCCAGCGCTTGGTTTTTGGGTTTTGGCTGAGATAGCGTTCCAGCCAGTTTTGTTCAGAACCCAGCTCTTTTGCATAAGGCGTAGCCAGCACCGAGCAGGGGGTTCCGGAAAGGCGGCTGGTCATCATAATGTCTTCCAGCCCGGCATCTACAACGGCTTGCTTATAGGCATCGCTCACCTGCGCCTCTTGCGATGCAATAAAGCGGGTACCCACCGATGCGCCATCGGCTCCTAGGGCAAGCAAAGAGAGGAGTCCGCTGCCATGTGCAATGCCGCCTGCACCCAGAATCAAATGGTGGGGGAAACGCTCGCGCAGAACGGGTATCAGCACCTGCAGCGGGTGTGGGCCCGCGTGTCCACCTGCACCTTGGCCCACAGCAATGAATCCGTCGCAGCCGGTTTCAGCTGCTTTTTCGGCGTGCTTCAGGTTGGTAACATCGCACAGCACCGTGGCACCATAGGCGTGGGCCGCTTGCACAACTTGGGCAGGGTTGCCCAACGAGGTGATGTAGAGCGGCACCTTCGCCTCCACGCATTCTTCCAAGTGTCGCTCATAAAGCGGGTTGCTGCGTTGCACAATCAGGTTCACGCCAAAGGTGCCTCCCGGGTGCGCGCTGCGGGCTGCAGACAGCCGGGTCAGAATGCCCTCCAGGCTTCCGGGCTCGCGGTAGTTCAGGGTGGGGAAGGTGCCTGCTATTCCACCCCGCATGGCCTCCAGCACCATCGCCTCGTTGCTCACCAAAAACATAGGGGCCATCAACAAGGGAAAGGTTATCCCCAGCTTCTCGGTT
>JBEIVB010000024.1:0-29169 GCA_040374085.1 Flavobacteriales bacterium
ACCACTTGAGCCAGCTTAATGAAGAAAAACAAAGGGCCACCCAAGACCGAAAGCTGATGGCCTGTGGTAACCGTAAAGGCCCGGCCCTCCTCCAAATCCTGTACGTTACGCACTTGAGCCGGGGTGAGTTCTATGCCGGCATGTTGGCGGCGAATGGCTGCACCCACCAGGGCCGGAAAACCCGGAAATCCCTTCCGCGAGCGGGCTGCAGAAGCCCATCCAGAAGCATCGGGCACCTTACCCAGAAGCTGCAACAAACGCTCGTCGCGCAGGGCCAGGGCGTGCATGAGTGGAGACAACAAACCGCTGTTGGCCAGGGGCATGGTGGTACAGGAAGGCTGAGACGACATGGTGCAAAGGTATGCAGTTGCACCGGCAAGAATTCAGACAGCCTTGTTTGATTCGGAAAAAGCATTACTTTTGCAGCCCATTTAACCTCAACCGTCATGTACGCAATTGTAGAAATCGCAGGGCAGCAGTTCAAAGTGCAGCAAGACCAGCAGATTTTCGTGCATCGTTTGGAAGCCGACGTAAACACCAACCTGTCGTTCGACAAGGTGTTGTTGGTAGACAACGGTGGCAAAATCAGTGTTGGCGCCCCGATTGTGAGCGGAGCAAAAGTCTCTGCCAAAGTATTGGATCACGTCAAAGGAGACAAAGTGATCGTATTTAAGAAGAAGCGCCGCAAGGGATATCAGAAATCTAACGGCCATCGTCAGCAATTCACCAAAATTCAAATCACATCCATTCAGGGCTAATCCGGAACGGATCATCATCAACCACAGCACATGGCACACAAGAAAGGCGTCGGTAGTTCCAAGAACGGACGCGAATCCCACAGCAAAAGGCTTGGCGTAAAAATTTACGGTGGTCAGTTGGCTATAGCCGGCAACATCATCGTTCGCCAGCGCGGCACCAAGCACCATGCCGGCCTCAACGTAGGCATTGGCAAAGATCACACTCTGTTTGCACTTGTTGACGGTACTGTTGCCTTCAACAAACGCAAAGACGATAAGTCGTTTGTATCCGTTGTTCCCTTCGCGGCCAACTGATGCGAACCTTTGATTGACCGCATCAGCTCCCGCTTTGGCGGGAGTTTTTTTTTGTGTTAAACTCTGCTGTGGCCACTCCTGCAGCCCTTATATTTGTTGCTCTTATTCACCCTGCTTATGTTGCTTGTTCCCTTTCTTCGGGAGAACCCCGATGAAGCCATTTCGCGATTGAAGAAAAAATTGGTTTCCGATCCTGAGGGCTCGGTAGCCGGTGTATTGGCTGCCGACGATGAGCGGAAGCGCGTTCAAAATGAGTTGGATCGCACCTTGGCTGAGGCCAACTCCTTGAGCGACCGCATCGGCGACCTGTTTAAGCAGGGCAAGCGTTCGGAGGCCGAGGAGCTGAAGAGCCAAACCGCCGACCTGAAGGAGCAGAGCAAATTGCTTTCCGATCAGTTAGCCGAGGCCGAGCGCCTGCTGCACGAGCGTTTGGTGGTGCTGCCCAACCTGCCCCACCCATCGGTGCCGCAAGGCAAGTCACCTGCAGACAACGAAGTGGTATTTGCTTGGGGCGTGCCTCCTACCCTTCCAGCTGATGCAAAGCCCCACTGGGAGTTGGCTGCGCGCTACGATCTCATTGACTTTGAATTGGGCGTGAAACTCACCGGCGCAGGCTTTCCTGTATACAAAGGCAAAGGCGCTCGTCTGCAACGTGCCCTCATCCAATACTTCCTCGACAAAGCCAATGAAGCCGGATACCTCGAAATTCAGCCCCCTATTTTGGTCAACGAAGACTCCGGCTTTGGCACCGGACAGCTCCCCGATAAAGAGGGGCAGATGTACCACGTTGGGATCGATGGCCTCTACCTCATTCCAACCGCCGAGGTACCGGTAACCAACATCTACCGCGACGTTATTCTAAAGTCGGAGCAGATGCCCATCCGCAACACCGCTTACACCCCTTGCTTTAGGAGAGAGGCGGGTTCCTATGGAAAAGATGTTCGGGGGTTAAACCGTTTGCATCAATTTGATAAGGTTGAGATTGTACAAATCGCGCATCCCGACTATTCCTACGATGTGCTCGAAGAAATGCGTTCTTACGTTTGTGGGTTGTTGGAGGCCTTGGAGTTGCCCTTCAGAACCCTTCGTTTGTGCGGAGGAGATATGAGCTTTGCTTCGGCCCTAACTTACGATATGGAAGTGTATTCTGCGGCCCAGGATCGTTGGCTGGAAGTGAGCTCCGTTTCCAACTTCGAAACCTTTCAGGCCAACCGTTTGAAGCTTCGGTATCGCGAGGGCAGCGGCAAGCCTCAGTTGGCACACACCCTCAACGGATCGGCGCTTGCTCTGCCGCGCATTGTGGCAGCGCTGTTGGAAAACAACCAAACTGCTGAGGGCATTCGCATACCGAAAGTCTTGGTACCCTACACCGGATTCGACCTTATTGCCTGATGCGCTATCCGGGCTTTTGTTTCGCAATTGCGATTCTGTTGGCAGGTGCATCTTGGGGTTGCGGTGGCAGCAACCGCAGCGAGCTCATGGCCATCGACAGCTTGGCGCTTGAGCTGAAAAAAGCCGATAGCCTGCTGGGAACCGTAGATGCGGAGCGCGCCATTAGGGTAACCAAAGGAGCAAGGGCCGCGTGCGACACCCTTAAAAACAACCATCCTTTATTTCCCTTCTTTCGTGCTGTACAGGCCTTTGAAGGTCCGGTAACCGACACCCTAACCCTGCAGGAAACCCGCATACAAGAGCGGCGCCATCAGATGGCCCAACAGGTGCTTTTCACCTTTTCCCAACTCAAGAACCTGCGCCACGACGTGCAGTCAGGCCTGCTTAAGGGCGAGGACTTTCATAACCATTTAAGAAGCGAAAAAAATGCCGTAGGGCACCTGTACGACTACCTCTTGCGCAAACAAAGCGACTACCGCATGCGTTTTCACACCTACGACAGCCTGCAAACCTGCTTGCACCAGCCCCATCCATGAGCGCCCTTCGCATCCCCCTCCTGATTCTGATCTGCCTTGTTGGGGCTATGCCTGGCCAAGCCCAAGAAAACGAACAAGAAAAATTGGGGCTTCAATACTATGAGCAAGGGCAATTTACCAAGGCCGCCGAAACCTTTGAAGCAGCCTGGAACAAGCAACCTTCCGACCTCGCCTTCAACTATTACCTGAACAGCCTCATTGGCCTGAAGGAATATGCCAAAGCAGAAAAATTCCTCAAACGCTGCCAAAAGAAGGAACCATCAAACCTAACCTATAAAATAAAACTGGGCATGGTTTACACCATGCAGATGGACACCAAGAAAGCCGAGAAAACATTCCGCGAGGCCATCAACGCCGTGAGACCTGAGCAGGGTTCCATCATTTCCCTCGCCAATGCTTTTGAATCGGCGAACCAATACGATTATGCCATTGAAACCTACCAGCGTGGGCAGCAACTCTTATCGGGCATCTACCCTTTTAACTTTGAGATGGCTGAAGTTTACCAGCACAAAGGCGACCTGAGCAATACCATTGCACAATACTTAGAGGCGCTGAGGTTCAGCGAAGCCTACCTATCGCAGGTGCAAAACGCTCTTCAAACCACCGTAGGAGAGGACACCAAAGGCGAAAAGAAAGCCATGCTCAAAACCGAGCTCCTCAAGAAAATACAACAGATACCCGATAAAATTGTCTATGCCGACATGCTCATTTGGCTTTTCATACAGGATCGCAACTTTGATGGCGCCTATGATCAGAGCGTGGCCTTAGACAAGCGTTTGGGTGGTGCATCGGGCAAGGTCATGAACCTGGGAGCCATTGCCACCTCCAATCAGGATTTCGAGGCGGCCACCCGCTGCTACGAGCATGAACTCAAGAAAGGAAAAAGCAATCCCTACTACAGCCAAGCCCGCACCGAATTTGTACAGTCCATGACCAGCAGACTATCCGTATCGCTCACATGGACTGCGGCTCAGGCCGAGGCATTGCGACAGGCCTATGAAGATGCCCTCAACGACCTAGGCTTCAACGCATCAACCTTAGACTTGCAAAAAGGGCTGGCGCATCTGCAGGCCTTCTACCTAAACAACACCAACGCTGCCCGAAGCGCCTTGCAACAAGCACTTTCCACCCCGGGTGCAGATGCACGGGGCTTAGCCCATTGCAAATTGGAATTGGGCGACATTGAGCTCTTCGATGGAGATCCTTGGGAGGCCAGCTTGCTCTTCTCTCAGGTGGAGAAAGCCTTCAAACAAGAGCCCATTGGACAGGAAGCCAAATTCCGCAACGCGCGCCTCAGCTACTACAAAGGCGACTTTGAATGGGCGCAGGCTCAGCTCACCGTGCTGAAAGCGGCCACCAGCAAACTCATCGCCAACGATGCCTTGGAGCTGAGCTTGCTCATCACCGACAACCTCGGCAACGACAGCGTTGCAGAACCTCTGCTTATCTACAGCCGCGCCGATCTTCTGGCCTACCAGAACCTCGACTCCCTGTGCCTGCTCACACTGGATAGTCTTGCCAAGGCCTTTCCTGAGCACAGCCTGCAAGATGAAGTATTGTATAAAAAAGCCACCCTCGCCAGCCGTCGTGGCCGATATCAAGAAGCCGTTAACCTGTTGACCCAGATAGTGGAGCGATATCCGGAAGATGTGCTCGCCGACAATGCCACCTTTTTATTAGGCGATGTTTATGAAACCCGCCTGAACGATTCCGAGAAAGCCAAAGCAGCATATGAGTCGCTGCTGCTGAAGTATCCCGGCAGTACCTTCACCGTAGAGGCCCGCAAGCGTTTCCGCAAATTGCGTGGCGACACCATCAACTAAACCTTATGTCAACAATTCCCTTTGCTCCCCCACGTATCGACGAACGCATCATAGAAGAGGTGGTGGACACCCTTCGTTCGGGTTGGATCACGACCGGTCCGAAAACCAAGCTTTTGGAGCGTCATCTGAGCCAATACAACGGCAACCCCAACACCTTGTGTTTGAACTCGGCCACAGCCGGTTTGGAGATCATGCTGCGCTGGTTTGGGGTGAAAGAAGGCGATGAGGTTATCTTGCCGGCCTACACCTATTCTGCCACTGCCAACGTGGTGATGCATTGCGGTGCCACGCCTGTCTTAGTGGATACGCGCGCAGATGATTTCAACATCGATGTGCATCAGATACGCAAAGCCATAACCCCGCGCACGAAAGTCATCATGCCGGTTGACTTTGGCGGCTTCCCTTGCGACTACGATGCGCTGAACAACCTGGTGAACGAGCCTGGGGTAATGGCCCTCTTCAAGGGCAACACCGAAGTGCAGCAGAAGCTGGGGCGCATCATGGTATTGTCTGATGCTGCGCACTCATTGGGCGCCTGGTACAAAGGCAAGCACACCGGTATGTTGGCCGATGCCACCGTGTTCAGTTTCCACGCCGTAAAAAACCTAACCACCGCAGAAGGAGGTGCTGTAGCCTTGAACCTTCCGGAACCATTCGATAACCAAGCCATATACCAACAGCTTTGCATCTCTACCTTGCACGGGCAATCGAAAGATGCCTTAGCGAAAATGCAGAAAGGCAATTGGAAATACGACATAGTTGAGGCAGGGTACAAGTGCAACATGACCGACATCTCTGCCGCCATGGGCTTGGTGGAGCTTGATCGTTACGACCGCGACACCCTTGCCAAGCGCAAATCCATTGTGGATCGCTACCGGGCAGCCTTTTCCGACAAGCCTTGGGCACAGCTTCCGCCCATAGAAACTACTGATGCCACCAGCTCCTTTCACCTCTTTGCTTTGCGCATAAAGGGCATAGACGAAGAAACCCGCGACAGCATCCTGCAGGTTATCTTTCACGAAGATGTATCCGTGAACGTGCATTTTATTCCCATTCCCTTATTGAGTTTTTACGCTAAGCTGGGCTACAAAATGGGCGACTATCCGGTGGCCTACGACAACTTCTCCAGGGAGATATCGCTGCCTGTGTTTTACGATCTCACGCCGGAATGGGTAGAGCGCGTGATTTCGGTGGTGACCCGCGCCGTAGAGCGAGCCTTCGATGCACGGGCATGAAACGGCTTTTTGACATCTTCTGCTCGGGTTTGGGATTGCTTTTGCTCTCTCCCCTGCTCATAGCATTGGGCTTATGGGTGGCATTGGATTCACCGGGGGGAGTATTTTTCCGTCAGGTGCGGGTGGGTCGATTCAACAGCGATTTTCGGCTTTGGAAATTTCGCACCATGGCCACCGGATCCGATAAAAAAGGCCTCATTACCGTTGGTGCGCGCGACAGCCGCGTTACCCGTGCAGGGTACTTCCTAAGAAAATATAAACTCGATGAATTGCCCCAGCTCATCAACGTCTTTGTGGGCGACATGAGTCTGGTAGGACCCAGACCGGAGGTTAGAAAATACGTAGACGTGTACACCCCCGAGCAAATGAAACTCTTGAGCGTTCGCCCCGGCATCACCGATTACGCATCTCTGGAGTACTTGCAAGAGAGCGAGATACTGGGTCGTGCTGCAGATCCGGAGAAAGCCTATATAGAAGACGTTATGCCTCAGAAGCTGGCAATTGCAGCGCGGTATTTGGAGCATCCGGGTGTGATAACCGACATCAAAATCATCTTTCTTACCCTGCGGAAAATCACAGCGCAATAAGGCCACCACCGCATGCACCTCACCGCCTTGCTCTCGGACGCATTAACGGCAACCCTTTTTATGTTTTTGGCCTTGTTATGCGAGGTTTTGGGCACCATAGGAGGATTTGGATCCAGCCTTTTGTTCGTGCCGCTTGCTGGGTTTTTCTTCCCTTTTGAGACCGTGTTGGGCCTTACCGCCGTGATGCACGTGGGCAGCAACCTTTCCAAACTTGTGCTTTTCGGCAAACATGTTCAATTCAAACTTATGTTTTGGATTGGCATACCGAGCGTGGCCTGTGTGCTGCTCGGAGCATGGTTAACCTCCATCATCAATTTGGCCATGGCTCCATTGTTCTTGGGTGTGCTTTTGGTGGTTTTAGGCGGGGGTATGTTGCTTTTCCCGAAGGTTCGTTTGGCACCCAATCCGGCATTGGCAGCCGGCGCAGGTGGTTTGGCAGGCTTTCTAGCGGGGCTGTTCGGAACAGGAGGAGTGGTGCGCGGCCTATCGCTTGCTGCCTTCGATCTGGAGAAGTTTGCGTTTGTAGCCACATCTGCTGCCATCGATATGGGCGTTGATGTTAGCCGAAGCATCGTATATGCCGGCAAAGGTTACATAACATCAAATATATGGGTCCTGGGTGTAGCCTTGGTGAGCATATCCTTCGCCGGATCGTGGATAGGAAAACGTTTGCTGCTGCGCATTCACCAGGAGCGTTTCCGACAGTTGGTGTTGCTTCTTACCTTTTCCATAGGCATCGTTGAACTGGCACGCTGGTTCTTCAGGCCCTAATGCCCTGCAGGTAAACACACCCAAACGGGCGCCAGCTGTTCCGCCGCCGGCTTCAGTTCCACTTCTCGGCCAAAGCACTTCCGCAAAAACATGATGAAAATCATGTATCTACCTGCCCAATGTCATTGCACGCAGCATGGGCATGCCGGACCTTAGCACCATCAAAACATCACCGCCATGCACACACCATCAAACCAAAAACCCGTATACGAACTTCACCGTGAACATCTGGAATGGATAAACCGGTTGAGCTTCTTTGAGGACGAAATAAAGATCTTGCAGCATAGGCTGGAGGATGTTGCACGCGCCAACAATAAAAAAGACATCATGGCCATGGTGGAGCACTTCCAGAATCAACTCTTTGTGCAGCGCAATGAAATTGATGTGTTTAAGCACGACATCAAACTTCAGGAAAAAGCCCTAGTGGCCTACATTGAACAGAACCCCCAGGTTGCCGATAAGCGCAAAGCAGAGGATCATGCCGAAAACCGCGAACGCTTTGCTCGATTCGAAAAACTCTTTTATGAAATGAAGCACGAGCTGATTGACTTTGCAGCAAAAGTGTTATAACCTACTCGGGTCAAACTGGTTATGCCCCACCAGTTCCCCGACCAAGCAAGAGCCTTCGGGTTCTTGCTTTTTTTATTTCCAAAAATCATCCAAGGCCTGAGCCAACAACCTGGCCTGATGCTCTCGGCTGTATTGGTTGAGGGTTTCGGCATTGGCCGTGCGACTTACCGTGCCGGTTTTCATAAACTCAAGCAGGGCTTCCTCCAGCATAGGCTCCAACTCCTCCTCTGTATCGGCGATCATGCCGAGACCGGAGGGAGCAATGATGCTTTCGAGCACCTCGTGATCGGAGGGACAGAGCAAGATGGGCTTGTGGCAACCGAGATAATCGAACACTTTGGTTCCCGGCGATCCTTTTACCGAACCATAGGCAATCATCAGGAGCACGTGTGCCTCGCATTGCAGGCGTATGGCCTCGGTACGCGGCATGCGATCGGTTACCTGCACCGCATGTTCGAAACCTAACATGAACGATTCTATTCGCCGCCGTTGCTGCGCATCGTATCCTGTGCCCATAAAAATGGCCTTCATACTCACCTTGTCTGCATAGCGCTCGGCCAAACGTTTCCATACGGTTAGAAATATTTCCACCTTCTGCATGGGTATCAGCGTACCGTTATACACCACCGTAAATGCCGCATTTATGCCGGGCTGGCGGAAAGGGGCAAAATCTTCTTCCACATACCCATTGAACACAACCGCACCTGAACGCTTCACGTGAGCTGCAATGCTGTTGACATAATGAGGAGAAACCGAAACCAAGCCGGAGGCAGTGGCAAGCCAACGTCGTTCGTTCCTCGTTTCGAGCCAACGGCCCAAATGACCGAGCACAGGAACGCTGTTAAACCAATGACCCCAGTTGCGAGAGGTCCAATCGTCGCGGTAATCGGCTACCCAAGGCAATCCGGTCTTTCGGTGTATGGCATACCCAAAAAAGAACATCGTATAAGGGTTTGCCGTAGCCACCATTCCATGCAAATTGGATCGGTTTTGTTTGGCGTAATCCAAGGCAAAACGAAAGAGATTTCGATACGATGGTACCCACCAAAACAGGTTTTGCCCAAACATTTCTAACAGGGTCAACATACGTTGAAGCAAGCGCGAAACTCTTCCCTTTCCATGAGTAAACAGCCGATCGCGCCAACCCGGAACAAAGGGAACCCGGTAAACTTCATACCCATCGCAAATCTCATGCACAACCCCCAATCCGGCAGCGCGGTGGGCATCGCGCGGCTCGGCAATGGGCACTTCCCAATTGCGGGTGATCACGATTGGGTAATAACCGAAACGATTCAAATAGCGCGCCCAAGAGTAGGGACGCTGAGAAGCCGTAAGGTTGCACGGCGGAAAGTAATAGGTAAGCAACAGAATCCGCTTCATGCACAAAGGATCTACAGTGCTTTGACAAGAATGTCGGTAAGATGGCGACTGGCATAACCGTCGCCGAGGCAGTTGCTGTGGGCTTGAGGATGGCCAAGCTTTGTTAACGCCTCTACGATGCGCTCCTTATTGGGACCGCATTGTATGTTCCATCCTTCACGAACGGTTTCTACCCACTCGGTTTGGGTATCGAGCAGTATGCCTTGTACCTTATGAAAATAAGCCTCCTTGGTGACGCCGCCCGAATCGGTTATAACAAATGCCGAATGATGTATGAGCGTTTGGGAATCGAAATACCCCATGGGTTGTACGAGATGGATGTGGGGCAGTTCGAGCAAATGCTGCAAGCCCGCTTGTTCCACCACCTTGCGGGTGCGCGGGTGAATGGGGAAAACGATGGGGACCTGCACGTGCGCCAAAGACTCCAGAATTTCCCGAAGGTTGTCCACCACATCGGTATTGGCCGCACGGTGACAGGTCATGAAAGCATATTTGCCGGCAGAAACACCCAAACGGCCAAGCAGACCGTGGTTGCCTTCTATGCGCTCCTTGTGCTCCACCAACAAATCAATCATAACATCGCCAACGTTGTACACGTGTTGGTGTATCCCCATGGAAAAGAGAATGTCTACGCCGGTTTGGGTAGGACAGAAATAAAAATCGCAGAGGATGTCGGTGATGAGCTTGTTGGTTTCTTCCGGAATGGTTTTGTCGAATTCTCTGAGTCCGGCCTCCACGTGTGCAAGCTTGATGCGGTGTTTAGCGGCCACGATGGAGGCGGCGGCGGTAGAGTTGGTGTCGCCGAAAACGAGTACCAAATCGGGCTTCTCTGCCAACACAATTTCCTCCATGCGCATCATCATGGTTCCCATCTGCCAACACGGCGGACCCGAACCTACCTCAAGGTTATAATCGGGGTCGGGTATTCCCAGTTCATCGAAAAACGCCTTCGACATTTCATAATCATAATGTTGTCCCGTGTGAACGATGACTTCTTTAAAATGAACCCGCAAGGCTTTGGAAACGGGAGCAAGCTTTATAAACTGTGGGCGGGCACCCACAACGGTGATGATCTTCTTCATTGGGTTTGCGCGGCAAACAGGTTCCGGGTTTCTTCAAACCCAAGGTTAAAAAAAGCGTCTAGGAGACTGAGATTGGGGATAAAAGGGCCGTTTACCTGATCATAAACGGGATGGGTAAAATCTGAATACTCAAGCTCGATACCGAGCGCATCAAATACGGCTTCATCGTTGTACTTGCGCGCACCTGAACCCGATAGGTATCGGACTCCACCAAAATAGCGGCAAATGGAGGCATTGCGGTCGTTTCGGGTTCCCCACGTTCCGTCGTCGTGGTCAGAGGCTACCTCCAGGCGTGTATTCAAGGCAAGTTTGCTCACCATCCAACGGATGAGGGCAATGTTAAGCTCGGCTAAATTGGTGTATTGCGGTTTCAGCAGCGGCTCCAGCTCGGCAAACACAGGCTTAAAAAAAGGAGCCCGGGCATAGGCATCGCGCATCTGATTGAGGTGCTTGTGGTGCCATTTGGTTTGGTATTCCAACCCCAACTCACGATAGGTTTGAAAGGCGCCTTGCGATTTCTTCACCGAAACCGACAGCATAACAGCCTCGCCATTTTTGCCTTTTATTTGGTTACGGGCAGCGGGACTTTCTTTCGGAAACTGAACGTTATCCAGCAGAACAAACACATCGCTTTTCGCCATCTTGTAAAAATACCCCATCCACGGTATGTAGTTGGGTTGATGGATGGCCACCGTTACTCCCATAATGTAGAATAATTGATTGAGTCGTATTCCGACTTCAACAGGCTCATGAAAAGCAGGGAATGGTATGTTCCGTGGGCGAAAATGCACTCTCGCTTGAGGCCATCGCGGCGGAAACCGAGTTTCTCGAAAAAGCGTATGCCCCGCAGGTTGCGTTCAAAAATGGTGAGGTATACCATGTGAAAATTAAACTCTTCGAAAAGAAAACGCAGCCCCAAATGCAAGGCCTCTTTGCCGTGCGGTTTTCCCCAATAAGAAGGCTCTCCTATTGTGAGTCCAATCTCGGCGTTCTTGTTCAGATGGTCTATTGCCATGATGCCCAACATACCTATCGGGTTCTGGGTAGCGGCATCCAGCACCATTAGTTTTTTCTTATTGGCACCGTTCATCTGTGCCGCCAGCCATTGCTTTTGCTCTGCCGGAGAGTTGGGCAAGCGGGGCGAGAAAAACTCGGTTACCACCGGATCGAAATTCCATTTGGTGAGCACATCGAGGTCAGATTCCTGAAGTGCGCGCAGGTTTACCCGTTTTCCGTTCATAATCAATTGTGTATGATGCGCAAAAGTTCGAAGGCCTCGGCGTATTGAGCCGCAATCTGGGCTCCCCGCACACGGGCAAGGCCTTTGATGAACTCATCGTCTACATAAGTGCGAAACTTCTGGGTTTCGTAGTAGTCCATGGCCCTACACTTTTTCTCAACGTGCTCGGCCTGCAGCTTTACAAAGGCTGTAGTGGTAAACTGCACGGTATCCCAGGGCAGATCGTAACCGTAGCAGGTAAAGTGCTTGAATGCCCGCAGCCCTTCGTGGTGAATGGTTTGGTGATCTTGATGCAAGGCAGAAGAGCAGGGCATAAACACCGCATCGGGCTTAATGGCCCCACGGAGTTTTACCATTTCTTCTAATATATCTTGGCGGAAGCTGTTGAACTTACGCACCGGAAATTTAAACAGAATGAGGCGTTCAGGGGCAATGCCCAATGAGGCCGTTGCCTTACGCACCTCTTTCTCCAAAGCATCTTTGGGAAACCCTTCGGGTACCGACTCCTCGCAAATGGAAAAGGCCACATACCACACTTCTTTTTGTTGGGCCACTAAGCGGGCAATGGTACCTCCACAACCCAGTTCACCATCGTCGGTGTGGGGAGCAAGAATGAGGATGCGGTTTGCTGAATCAATCATGGTAGGAAGTAAAAAAATCGTTCAGAGATTGGCGATAGTTTTGCTCGGCATCAAATCGGTCGGCCCAGGTTTGGTATGCTGCCTCGCGCAACTCGGCAACTTCTCTTTGGTTCAATGCTAAGAAAAATTCCAATGCGGCGGCTATTTCAGTTGGGGTTGGCTCGCCCGACAGCAGCCAGCCGTTGCGTCCGTGATCCACCAGCTCGGGTATTCCGCCAATTGCTGGAGCCAGCACCGGCAAACCCCTTGCGAAGGCCTCCATCATGGAAACGGGCAACCCTTCCGTTTCCGAAGTGTTCACCAGCAAATCAAGATCGGTGGAGTCGAGGAGTTGTGCAACCTCCGCCTTACTCAGATGGCCCATCCAGCGAATGGTGACGTTCGGACAGGCCGCTTGCATCTTGCCAGCAAGGTCCCGAAGCTCCGTATAGCTGGCATTTCCATCTCCTACATGGGTCCATTCTATTGACAGATGAGCAGGCAATAAAGCCAAGGCATCCACAAGCCGCTCCAAACGCTTAACCTTGCTCACAAAGGAGAGGGTAAGGAGTCGGAGTACCCCGGGCTTGGGCACCACAGAACGGCGCACACCCGACCAAACTCCCAGATGACGCACACGAAAGCGATTGGAATCCAAGGGCCCCAAACGCTGATTCAAGTAGCGTTTGCCATGTTCAGAAATAAACAGCCCCTGATCGATGCTGCGAAACAGGTATTTGCGAAAAGGAAGGTATCCGTATGAGTTGCGCTCGAAATACACATCCCAGGCATGCAAACGCGTAGAGACGGTGAGAAAAGGATAACGCTTCCTCAACCAACAGAGGCTCAGCAGATACTCGGTGCACCAGTACGAAACCAAGGCTGTACCCGGTACCAAAAACCCGCGTTCGCCTAGAGATTTTTCCAACAAGCGGAAACATTTTCGAGCGCGTGCATAGCTGCTTAGGAGAGTTTTGAGGGTAAGCAGGCTCCACCCTGCTTTTGTGTAGGCCCGAAAAACGGCCAACTCCTCCCACACCATTGGATGCAATAGGCCCAACCAGGCACTCATCTTCTCTCTCGGGGTTAGTTCGCTGTTGAGCAACAAAACCGATGCATTATCGGGTAGGTGGTTGGCCGCTTCCTGCCCCTGTCTGCCGGCAGATTCGGGCAAAACCACCAAAACTTGGTCCACATAAGGGCCCACCACTTTCAACTCATCCTCCAAATAGGGCTCGCCCCCACCGTAAGGATACGAAAAGGTCAAGTAGATGATTCGAGATGGCTTGGGTATCAACGTTTAGGGGTGATGAAAAACGCCAAAAAAAACAATAAAAAAGTATTGGGCACGGTATACACAATTTACATTATACCGTATCGGAAAAACTCTTCTCAACCCGATTGAAAATCAAAACTCCAAAAGCCAAAACAAAAGCAGCTACCAATGCTGCATAGCCAAGCCCCATCCAATTCCAACTGCCCACACCCAAAAAGACATATTTAAACGCTTCAATAACCGGACTCATAGGATTGAGGTTGATCCAAAATCGAAAAGCAGGAGGAACAAACCCCATGGAGTATATAACCGGCGTACCATAAAACAACAACTGCACACCAAAGGTGACCACGTATCGGAGGTCGCGGTACTTTGTAGTTAAACTGGAAATTAAGATGCCCAAACCAAGACCCAGTGAAGACATAATGAGCACCAGCAGGGGAAGAAGCATCAGTTGAGGTTGAACGATAAAATGGAATTTTCCCTGCCAGGCAAAAAAGCCCATGAAGCAAATGAGGAAAAGTATTTGAATGAAAAAACTAATTAGGTTGCTCAGAACAATTGAAATGGGAACCACCAAACGAGGAAAATAGACCTTGCCAAACAATGCCGCATTGTTTACAAAGGTGTTGGATGATTTATTCAAACAATCGGCAAAATAATTCCATGCAGCCAATCCGCCCATGTAATAAAGCATGGGAGGTAAACCCTCGGTAGGAATGCCTGCCAATCTACCAAATACCAAACTGTACATGATGATGGTAAGCAGTGGTTGGAATACAAACCACAGTGGCCCCAAAATGGTTTGTTTGTAAATCGCCACAAAGTCTCGCTTTACGAACAAAACAACCAGGTCGCGGTACCGCCATATATCACCTAAACCCAATTGAAACCAGCCCGGGTTGGGCTTAATGATTAGGGTCCATGCGTTCTTTTGATTTTCCATTGCGACACGAAGAAACGAAAAAAAAACGCTCATCAGGCGTCTCCAAATGGGCGGCAAAAAAGCAAGGCCATTCCTTCATTTTTCTTCTAACAAGTTACGCCTAATAATCTCAATTCCAACAATTTATACACATTGGATGGATTGAGTTTTCCTATATGATTTGAAAAAGAAACACGGTGTTAAATCGATTTGTTTCTACCCTAAAGCCACGCAAAAAGATGGGAAGCCACCACGGCCGTGAACCTACATTTCGATGGAAGTTGAGCAGCTGGAAATTTGGGGCAAAAAAAATCCAGAAGCTGTTGCTTCTGGATGTATGGGTTTGGCTAACTTTTGCTTAGGGAATGATAAGGCGGCTTAAATCAACTTTGCAGATGTTCAAATCCACATCGGCATGCACACCGCTGAGCCTGCCTCGGCAACTGTGCTGCCATATGCTCCAATCTTCCCATCCATTTGGTATGCCTGGCTCTTCTCGGTCGCGGTAATCGGCAATCCAAAGGTGATACTCTTTGGACATATCTTTGAAATGACTGGCAAAGTTATGGTTCCAAAAGTGGGCATTGGTATAGATGATGGGCTTCACGCCCAGCTTATCCTCAATGGTACGAATCATGGCCTTGAGGTTGGCAATGTAAATCTTTGGATTTAGTTTTCCGTATCCCCTACCGCCTTCCACGTCCAGCACCGGCAACAGATGCCCCGAAGAGAAATTAACGGTATTCAAAAACAATTCTGCTTGTTCTTTGCCGCTCGCATAGGGACGAAAATAATGGTAGGCTCCTTTTGTGATGTGGTTGCCGATGTTGGTCCAGTGCTGGGAAAATTTCCGGTCGATGAGGCGGGTACCTTCGGTGGCTTTGCAAATGATGAAAGTAATGGTGCTGTCAATTTCTTCGTAGCGCACCGTCTGGTAACGAGAGATGTCGATTCCGATGCTTACGCTCCGGGCCTCATCGCAGTAAGAGAACTTCTCCGGGATAAACGACTTTACCGTTCGGTTCGTTGCCCCAACGGAAAGCACCATGGCCAGTGATGTGGCAAGCAAGGTCTTTTTCATGATCCTTTTTGGTTGGTAGTTTGCACTCAAATTTTGTTCCAAACGTGAAAGTAGGGCATTAAATTGCAAAGATAGAGGCAAGTTTTGAAGTTTTTCAACAAGGATGTGTTCAATTCCCCCAACCGGTGGCCATTTTTCTCCATCGGCTCATGACCTCAACCATATCGCTGGGCAGTTCAGAATCGAAGGACATGGCTTCGCGTTTCGTAGGATGCACAAAGCCGAGGCTCTTGGCATGCAGGGCCTGGCGGGGCAGGATCTCTAAGCAGTTCTCCACAAACTGGCGGTATGATCCGGTGGGCTGACCTTTTAACACGCGGTTGCCTCCATACAAAACATCGCCGAAAAGAGGATGGCCGAGGTATTTAAAGTGAGCCCGAATCTGGTGGGTTCTACCGGTCTCTAACCTGCATTCCACAAGAGTTAGGTAGCGAAACCGCTCCAGCACACGAAAATGGGTAATGGCCGGCTTACCCTGGTCGCCCTCTGGAAAAACGGTCATCTGCATGCGGTCGCGCGGGTTTCGCCCCAGGTTACCCACAATGGTTCCGCTGTCTTCAGCCAACTCCCCCCATACCAGAGCTTGGTAACGCCGGAATACGGTGCGGTCGAAAAATTGCCGTGCCAAAAAACTCAGACTGAATTCGGTCTTGGCCAGAAGGATTAAGCCTGTGGTGTCCTTATCTATACGATGCACGAGGCCCGGACGAGGATGCTTTTCCTGAAAATGTGGAAGATGCTGAAAATGGTGCATCAGCCCGTTTATCAATGTACCCGAATAGTTTCCATGACCGGGATGCACCACCAGTCCGGCCGGTTTGTTTACCACCACCACATCGTCGTCCTCGTAAACGATGTTAAGCGGAATGGGCTCGGGCAGAATCTCCTTGTCACGAGGAGGGCGTGCGAATAAAACCGTGATGACATCGAAGGGCTTCACCCGATAGCTCGATTTTACCAACCCATCGTTTACGCGAATGTTGCCGGCCTCCAGAGCAGCCTGCACCTTTGTGCGGGTGGCGTTCTCGATGCGGTTCATGAGGAACTTATCGATGCGCAGCAGGTCTTGTCCCTTATCGCAAACCAGACGCAGGTGCTCGTAAAGGGCCTGCCCCTGCTCATCATCGGCCTCATCCTCCGGCCCTTCTAAATGCTCAACCATAACATAGGCAAAATTAGTTTATTTGTACCGTGGGAGGAACATGTATTGCGCGGCAATTCTTGAGCATGCTGATGCTGTTGGCCGGAATCCTTTCTGTGCCTAAAGCCTCTGCACAAACTCCGAAAGACAGCGTGGTTGCGGCGGCCGATTTGCCCAACCGCTACCTTCCCATACTAAGCGGTCAAACGATTGGCGTGGTTACCAACCAAAGCGCACGGGTGGGAAACACGCTCTTGGTGGACTACCTGCTCAAACACGACATGAACGTGGTGCGCGTCTTTTCTCCTGAGCATGGCTTTGGCGGAAAAGCAGAAGCGGGGCAGCATTTGGCAGACAGCACCTATCCCGGAACCGCCTTGCCTCTGATCTCGCTCTACGGAAAAAAGAAGATGCCTTCTGCTGATGATCTTCGGGGCATACAATGGTTGGTGTTTGACATGCAGGATGTGGGCGTGCGTTTTTACACCTACCTCAGCACCCTCCATCATGTGCTGGAATCGGCTGCATTACATAATATAAAAGTATTGATACTGGATCGTCCAAACCCAAATGGGTTTTATGTAGACGGTCCGGTTTTGGCCGACAGCACTTTGCGGTCTTTCGTTGGTGTGATTCCGGTTCCGGTGGTGCACGGCTGCACCTTGGGGGAATTGGCCCTTATGATAAAAGGACAAGGATGGATAAAAAACGCCGGGAGTTTGGAGCTGACCGTTGTGCCCTGCAGAGGATATTATCACAGCGTCTTATGGACACCCAGCTTGCCTCCATCTCCCAATTTGCGAAGCCAGCGGGCCATACTGCTCTATCCCACCCTTTGCTTGTTTGAGGGCACACCCCTGAGTGTGGGCAGAGGCACCGACCATCCCTTTGAAGCCATTGGGCATCCCTCCTACTCGGGACTAACGTACCAATTTCAGCCGGAGCCGGGCGCTTCTTTGCATGCGGGCAAAATCTGCCAAGGCTGGGATTTTCGGTCGGTGCCTATAGACACGCTCTACCTTCATCCCAGGCTGCGCCTCGATTGGATTGCAGAGGCCTATGCACATTATCCGGAGAAGGAGCGTTTCTTTTCCGGCTTCTTCGACAAACTTGCAGGCAACAAAACCTTGCATCAACAATTGGAAGGAGGCCTATGGGAGCAGGAAATTCGAGCATCGTGGGCACCTGAACTGGAGGCATACAAACGCATCCGAAAAAAGTATCTTATCTACCCAGATTGACTTTGTTTATAACCGCTTACAAAAAAAAGGTTGTACCCAACTATTTTTATTTTCATATTTAGAGACTTAAAACCGAATGGAATCAGCGGAGACAAAACGAATGACTGACTTGGCTTTCAACAAGAACGAGGACGAGAACAAGCTTGCCTGGTCGGCAATTGAACAGAAGCTCAACATCATACACCAGGGCGGTGGCCCAAAACGGATTGCCAAATTGCATGCAGAAGGTAAGCTTACTGCACGTGAGCGGATTGCGTTGTTGTTGGATGAGGGTGCCCCGCAGATTGAGATTGGTGCTTTTGCCGGAGAAGGCATGTATGCCGAGCACGGAGGTTGTCCATCCGGCGGCGTGGTGGTGGTCATCGGTACCATTCATGGTCGCCATTGCATTGTGGTGGCCAACGATGCAACGGTTAAAGCCGGCGCGTGGTTTCCCATTACAGGCAAGAAAAACTTGCGGGCTCAGGAAATCGCCATGGAAAACCGGTTGCCCATTGTGTATTTGGTAGACAGTGCCGGAGTGTATCTGCCGCTGCAGGATGAGATCTTTCCGGACAAAGAGCATTTCGGCCGGATATTCCGCAACAATGCTGTGTTGTCGAGCATGGGCATTCCACAAATAGCCGCCATTATGGGAAGCTGTGTTGCAGGTGGGGCTTATCTGCCCATCATGAGCGACGAAGCCATGATTGTAGATAAGACGGGCAGCATCTTTCTTGCAGGATCCTATTTGGTGAAGGCCGCCATTGGCGAAGACATAGACAACGAGACCTTGGGTGGTGCAGGCACTCATTGCGAAATATCGGGGGTTACGGATCACAAATGCAAAGACGATGCTGATGCACTCAAACGCATTCGATCCATATTCCATAAGATGGGCCGATATGAGACAGCCGGTTTCAACCGCGTGGCTCCCCTACCGCCTGTTTCGGATCCTAAAGAGTTGTTTGGCGTTTTGCCCTCTACTCGCGACAAGCAATACGATATGCTTGAGATTATAAAAAGATTGGTAGACAATTCCGAGTTTGAACCCTACAAAGAAAATTATGGGCAATCCATCTTATGTGGATATGCCCGCATTGATGGTTGGGCAGTGGGCATTGTTGCCAACCAGCGTAAAGTGGTAAAGAGTAGAAAAGCAGTTGGTCAGGAGATGCAGTTTGGAGGTGTGATTTACAGCGACAGTGCCGATAAAGCCGCGCGTTTCATCATGAACTGCAATCAGCGCCGCGTTCCCCTTGTTTTTTTACAAGATGTTACCGGGTTCATGGTAGGCTCAAAATCGGAGCAAGGCGGAATCATAAAAGACGGTGCCAAACTGGTGAATGCCATGAGCAACTCTGTAGTGCCAAAATTCACCGTGGTGGTGGGCAACTCATTTGGAGCGGGCAACTACGCCATGTGCGGAAAGGCTTACGACCCCCGTCTGATTGTGGCATGGCCCGGAGCCCAGATTGCGGTAATGGGTGGTTCGCAAGCCGCCAAAACGCTGCTGCAGATTCAAGTTGCCTCCATGAAAGCCCAAAATAAAATAGTGACCCCAGAGGAGGAGGCAGAGTTGCTTTCGCGCATTACCGATCGTTACAACCAGCAGATGACGCCTGTGTATGCTGCGTCGCGCTTATGGGTAGATGCCATCATCAACCCCATCGATACCCGCACCTGGATTTCTACGGGTATTGCAGTGGCCAACCATGCCCCCATTACAAAGCCCTATAACGTTGGTGTGATTCAAACCTAACTCCCCATGCCGAAACTACACTTTTACGCCCTTCTGTTTTGCTCTCTATTGGCCGTTCAGGCCTTTGGAGCAGGGGCGTTTGTGGAGTGTGAGGGATATTTTGTTCGGAAAGCCAACCGCGACACCGTGCGTACCATTATCCTGGTACCCACCGATCCTTCCAACCGAAAGGTATTGTTGCTGTCCAAGTTGGTGTACAGCATTTCGGTTAAGGATCCCTTTTCCATGATCGACTTAAAGAAACGTCCGGAAGACCTAATTGCTTTTGGTTTCGTTTACGATCGTCGCACCTACGAATTTTGGTCGGTACCCAATGTATTTGATAAGCCTGGTTCCAACCTAGGGAGAGAAGTGGCCCAGGTTTTCGCATGGATAAAAATCAAAGGGCGTTGCAAACTGGTGGCATTTGCCTCCAAGGAACCCTCTTCGGTAAAACAGGTAGAGTATTGGGTAAAGCATAACCACCGTGAGTGGCTGCTCCTCAACCCAAACTCTTGGCAGAAAAACTTAGCTTCTTACCTATCCGATTGCCCCCCGGTTGCAGCCAAACTCAACGGAGCAGAATTATCTCTTGGTCAATTGGAGCAAGTGATACGTGAATACAACCTTTGCTCCAACACAAAACCATAAGCCATGGAAGCGAGCATGCCTAAATTGAATAAAGCCCTGGCAGGTTATCATCTTTTAGTTATGATAGCGCATTCGGATGGAGTGTTTTCTTCATCAGAGGAAAAGGTAGTAAAAGCGTACCTTTCTTCAAACCCAGGGGAATTGAAGAACTTAGATGCTGCCCGCAACCGATTGAAGGAAATGAAGAACGATGACCGGTTTTATCATTTCCAGCAGGCTGCTGTTGAGTTTTACGCACAGAGTACGGAGCACGAGCGCATGGCCTTCATCAACTTGGTTTTTGAGCTCATTCAATCCGACCGCAAGATTACCATTGAGGAAAATCATTACCTAAACGAATTGTACAACACCTGGGGTTTAGATTAGCATGTTGGTTTCATTTGAAGAAGCATGCAGGCTTCTCCTGCTGGGGCGGGTTGTTGCGCTTCCTACAGAAACCGTTTACGGTCTTGCCTGTCTGCCCTTTGACAAGCATGCGGTGAAAGAAGTATTCCGCCATAAACAACGGCCTTCCGACAATCCCCTCATCTGTCATTTTTACAGCATTGAACACATGCTTTCTGAGGGTTTGAAACCGGGTATCAGAACCACGGCCCTTATGCGGTGGGCAGGCCTCGGCCCCCTGAGCTACCGCATTGCCCTTCCGGCCGGCCATCGCTTGTCTGCAGCCACTGCAGGGCAAAACAGCGTAGTGGTGCGTTTTCCCAAAGCCGGGTTGTTTTCCAATGTCATGCGCACCCTGGAATCGCCCTTGGCTGCCCCATCCGCCAACACCTCCGGATCTCTTAGCCCAACCAACGCAGCTATGGTAGAGTTCGACCTGGGTCGCAAAGGCATTGCGGTGCTCGATGGTGGCCCTTGTGAAGTGGGGTTGGAAAGTACCATCATCGATTGCTTCAACGACATAGAGTTTTCGTGTTTGAGACTGGGCGGATTTGCGATTGAACGCATAAAAGCCCGAATCATCGAACTGGGTGGCACATGGGCTGAGCCGGAAAAATCACGCAGTGAAACCACTCCCGGTTCAAAATACCGTCATTATGCACCGCACACACCCCTTCAGTGGATTCAAGAAGACCAACTGAAGAGTCTTGCCGCGGGACAGTTGGTGGTGGCCACACATGAGGATGCAGAGCGGTTGCGCCCTCAACATATTCACCTCACATGGTTCACATTGGGCAGCATACAAGATTGGAGCTCTATAGGAAAAGACTTATACCGAAGGTTGTTTGAACTCGACGCGTTAAAATTGAGCCATGCATGGGTGCTGCAACCTGCGTGGACAACCGACGGCCTATCTCAAGCGGTTCGAAACCGCTTAGAAAAAGCCGTGTCCGGGTCTTAAGCCGTTTTTCCGGGATATTGCTTCAAGGCCTCTTGCAGGCAATCCATGGCCGCCTCCAAATCTTTTAGATTCAGCACATAGGCAAGGCGCACCTCATTGGAGCCGGCGCCCGGAGTGGAATAAAAGCCCGTTGCCGGCGCAAGCATAACCGTTTGCTTATGAAATTGAAAATCCTCGAGCAACCATCGGCAGAAGTCATCCGCATCGTTAATGGGCAGGCGGGCAATGCAATAGAAAGCACCGCTGGGTTTGGGACAGAATACACCCTGCATGGCATTCAAACGCTCCACCACATAATCTCTGCGCCTTGTGTATTCGGCTTTAACCTCGGCAAAATATGCAGCCGGTGTATCAATAGCTGCTTCTGCAGCCACCTGCCCAAACGTGGGCGGACTCAAGCGGGCCTGAGCAAATTTTAATGCGGTGGCCATCACTTCTTTGTTTTTGCTGATGAGGGCGCCGATGCGCGCTCCGCAGGCAGAATAGCGCTTGGATACTGAATCGAGCAAAATGGTGTGCTGATCGAGTCCATCCAGGTGCATCACCGAAGTGTAGGTTTTCCCGTCGTAGCAAAACTCGCGGTACACTTCATCGGAAAAAAGGAAAAGATTATAACGCAACACCAATTCTTTCAAAGACTCCAGCTCCTCGCGGGAATAGAGATAACCGGTGGGATTTCCGGGGTTGCAAATCATAATGGCCTTGGTGCGCGGAGTAATAACTGCCTCAAAGGCCTCCTTCGAAGGCAGGGCAAATCCAGACTCAATGAACGACCGAACCGGCACCACGCGCACATCGGCCTGACGTGAAAATCCGTTGTAGTTTGCGTAAAACGGTTCCGGAATGATTACCTCATCGCCTTCATTGAGGCAAGTCATCATGGCAATCTCGATGGCTTCCGATCCACCGGTTGTGATCATAATGTCTTGGTAATCCAACGCAATGTTGTAATCGGCATAATACTTCACCAGCTTTTTACGGTAGCTTTCCATTCCTGCGCTGTGGCTGTATTCTACCACCTTAGGGCTGAAATTGTGAATGGCATCGAGCATGGTGGCCGGAGTCTCGATGTCGGGCTGCCCAATGTTGAGGTGATAGATGGTGGTACCGTTTCGTTTGGCCTGTTCGGCATACGGAACCAGTTTGCGTATGGGGGAAGGCGGCATGGCCTTGCCTTTTTCGGATACAGCGGGCATGTTGGCTTATTTTGGGTGGCAAAGATAGGGCTTCAGGTGGGGCCTGAAAACAAAAAAACCGCCCCGGATTGGAGCGGCTTCCTGAAATGAGGTGCAGTTGGATTACTTGTTTTCGGCCGGTGCTGCGTCTGGTTTCACCACGCCTTTGATGCGCAGAATTTTGGAAGCAGATTTCGCGTTGGATGTAACGGTAATGGTTTTCTCAAAGTTGCCGATGCGGTTGGTGTCGTAGTGAACCTTGATGCTGGAAGATTTTCCGGGACCGATGGGCTCTTTTGGCCAGGTAGGCACGGTGCAACCGCAAGAACCTGCGCAGTTGCTGATGATGAGGGGCTCCTTGCCGGTGTTGCGGAACTTGAATTCGCGGTTTCCATCGGCGTTGTGCTCAATGGTACCAAAATCGATTACCTCTGAATCGAATGCAATTTCAGGTGCATTGGGATTTACGGGTGCATCCTGAGCCTGAACAGCGAAAGAGGTAAGCAACATGAATCCAAGGGAAAGCAGTGCGTTTTTCATGGTTGTGTGTGTGTTGATTGGTTTTTGATTGGTTTTGTTTTGTGTAGATTATTTTCCTTCGAGGGGCGCGCCCTGAGAGGGTTTGCGGGTAGGGAAAGCTTCTTCTTCCACCTTGGCGTTTACCACACCTTTAATGGTAAGCACCTTGGTACCGGATTTTGCGTTGGAGGTGATGGTAACCGTTTTGTTGAATGCGCCAACGCGCTTGGTGTCGTAGCTCACTTTGATGGAACTCTTTGCACCCGGAACGATGGGCTCTTTGGGCCATTGTGGAACGGTGCAACCGCAAGATCCACGTGCGTCGGAAATGATGAGCGGCTCTTTTCCGGTGTTGGTAAACTTAAACTCAAACACGCCGTTGGCGCCTTGATCGATGGTGCCGTAATCGTGCATCTCTTTTTCAAACGAAACATCTGCCTGAGAAGCCGCCGGAGCTGCTGTGGCCGCATTGTCTTTTTTTACTTCCTGGGCCATGGTAAAGCCGCTGCCCAGCGTGGCGGCAAAGAAAAGTAGAAGAACAGGGTTTGTTTTCATGGTTATTCGAGTCGTTGCGGGATTTACACAAATCGTGCCAAAGTTGGAATTTTTCTTTCAGATGAAAGGCCTTTGATTTTTATAGTTTTGCGCTGCAAAGTTAAACACAAATGAAAAAAGTAGCAGTTATTGGTTCCGGTACTATGGGCAACGGCATTGCCCACACTTTTGCTCAATACGGATTCGAAACCCAATTGGTTGACATATCCGAACAGGCATTAACAAAAGCCCTTCAAACCATTGAGAAAAACCTCGACCGTATGGTGGCCAAAGGAAGCATCACCGAGCAACAAAAGGCCGATGCCCTGAAAAACCTGACGCCCAGCACCAACATGGCTGCTGCGGTATCGGACGTTGACCTGGTGGTTGAGGCTGCCAGCGAAAACTTGGAAATAAAACTGAACATCTTCCGCAACCTGGATGCGCATTGCAAGCCGAGCTGCATTTTGGCTTCCAACACATCTTCTATTCCCATCACCAAAATTGCCTCGGTTACGGGCCGCCCCGAGCGGGTCATCGGCATGCATTTCATGAACCCCGTTCCGGTAATGAAATTGGTAGAGGTCATCCGGGGCTATTCCACTAGCCAGGAGACTACGGAAACCATCATGGACTTATCGAAGAACCTGGGTAAAATTCCCACTGAGGTAAACGATTACCCTGGCTTCATCTCCAACCGCATCCTTATGCCCATGATCAACGAAGCCATTTGCGCCTTGTATGAGCAAGTAGGCGGAGTGGAGGAAATCGATACCATTATGAAACTCGGTATGGCTCACCCCATGGGCCCTCTTCAACTGGCCGATTTCATTGGACTGGATGTTTGCCTCTCCATCTTAAATGTATTATACCAAGGATTTGGAAACCCGAAATATGCTCCCTGCCCCTTGCTCGTGAACATGGTAACGGCCGGACATCTTGGCGTGAAATCGGGTATTGGCTTTTATGCCTATGAGGCGGGAAGCAAAACGGCCAAAGTGGCTCCACGTTTTGCCAAACCCTCTCCGCATTTGGCCTGATTCTATGCTGTTTCTGCCGCTTCGTCAGCAAGACCAAGAGGCAGTGTAAAGAGGCATGAGGTTTGTATCGGCTCGCAGCCATGGAATCTCTGAAAAACCTATTCTGGCGTTCTGTTTTTTTTCCCCTGTTCCTTGTCCTCATTATGGGTGTGGTGCAGCTCAGTGCTTGGCTCTTTGATTGGGATGTGGCACACTTTGGGGTTTTCCCTCGCGAGTGGACGCAGATTTGGGGCATTCTCTTGTATCCGTTTTTACACGGCAGTTGGGGGCATTACCTAAGCAACGCACTTCCTCTTCTGGTGTTGGGCAGCGGACTCTTCTATTACTTCGGAGGGTTGGGTTACCGCATTTTGTGGGAGCTGTATTTGGCTTCCGGCCTTTGGCTGTGGGTGTTTGGAAGAGCCTCTTACCACATTGGTGCCAGCGGCCTGGTATATGCACTCGCTGCTTTTCTCATCACCACCGCCCTTTACAGCCGCTATCGTCCTCTTTGGTATTATGCATTATTTGTTGTTTTCTGGTACGGCAGTATGGTGTGGGGTTTGTTTCCCTTGTTGCCCGAAATCTCCTGGGAAGGCCATCTCATGGGTGGCTTGGCGGGGATAGTTGTGGGTTGGTACCACCGCAAGCAAGGGCCAAAGCCCTCTTCCTATGCCTGGGAAAACGAAGTGGAAGAAGAGGACGATGGAACGTGGAAAGAAGATCAGATCCGCGCCATGAGCGAGGAATCCGAGCCTACATCTGCACAGCCTCCAACGGGCATTTCAGTGCATTACCATTTTGTGCCGAAAAAGGAGAATGATGAGGAAACAAAAAAGCCCCTGTAGCAGGGGCTTTTCGTTGAGAACCTAAGTGGGTATTCTCAATACTCATCTTCATTGAAGAAGAAATCTTCTTTCGAAGGGTAATCCGGCCAAACGTCTTCAATGGTTTCATACACATCGCCTTCGTCTTCCATCTCCTGAAGATTTTCAATGACCTCCATGGGCGCTCCTGAGCGCATGGCGAAGTCGATTAGCTCATCCTTGGTGGCGGGCCATGGCGCGTCCTCGAGGTGAGAGGCAAGTTCCAGTGTCCAATACATACGTGCTCTAGGTTTTGGTGTTTTCTAAAAGGATGCGAAATTATAAATTTCCAACACCTAAGAAGCAGCAATTTTGTTTTTTATTCACGCTTCATCAACAACCCTTTACATTCTGGGTTTCCAAGGGATTTCGGGAGCATTGGCTTTCAGAAGGAGCCACCTGGAAACCACGAAGAGGTAATCGCTGAGGCGATTGAGGTATTTCAACCACAAGGCCTCCACCGGGGCCAGTTCAGAAAGGTGGGTAACATGGCGCTCGGCTCTGCGGCATACACAGCGCGCCAAGTGCGCATACGATGCCTGTGGCAACCCGCCCGGCAGCACAAACGAACGCATCTCTGGCAAGACCTGTTGCATGGCGTCAATGCGGTGCTCGAGCCACTGCACATCCTCCTCGGTCATCTCGGGTAATTTCATTTTGTTCTTCTCGGGGTCGGCAGCCAACAAGCTACCCAGGGTGAAGAGGCGATCCTGAATCTCACGCAAATCCGCCACAAGGTCAACGTGGCCGGCCCCATCGGCCAAAAGGCCAATCCAACTGTTCAGTTCATCTACGGTTCCGTAGGCTTCAATGCGTAGGTGGTGCTTGGGTACCCGTGTACCGCCGATGAGGGTGGTGTAACCCTGATCTCCTGTTTTGGTGTATATCTTCATGTTTTTGCTTTTCCTTCCAGTCGTGCCAATGCGTCGCGCAGACGAGCTGCTTCCAAAAAGTCCAACTCTTTGGCCGCCTTTTGCATTTCTTTTTTCAATCGCGCCTTTTCTTTTTCCAGCTCTTCAGGCCTCATGTATTCCTCCTCGCCTTCCGCAGCCTGACCCTGGAGTGGCTGATCCAATCGGTCGCGCACGGCCTTGTCGAAGCTGCTGTGCTGATCGGCCACCTTGGTCTGACCCAATATGGCCTCACGGCTTTTTTTCAAAGGCGTGGGCACCATGCCGTGGGCCTCGTTGTACTGCATCTGCTTGGTGCGCCTCCGCTCCGTTTCGGTGATGAGATGCTGCATGGAATCGGTGATGCGGTCGGCGTATAGGATTACCCTACCCGCAACGTTTCGAGCCGCCCTGCCTGCCGTCTGCACCAGACTGCGTGCACTGCGCAAGAATCCCTCTTGATCTGCATCCAGCACCGCTACCAACGAAACCTCGGGTAGATCCAAGCCTTCGCGCAATAAGTTCACTCCTATTAAAACATCAAAGGTCCCCAAGCGCAAATCGCGCAAAATGTCTACACGCTCCAAGGTGTCAACATCCGAGTGGATGTAGCGGCATTTCACGTTGATGTTGGCCAGGTATTTGGAAAGCTCCTCTGCCATGCGCTTGGTTAGGGTGGTAACCAACACACGCTCGTTTTTGGCTATGGTTTTTTGTATTTCCTCCAGAAGGTCGTCCACCTGATGGGTGCTGGGGCGCACATCAATAATCGGATCCAACAAACCGGTAGGACGAATGAGCTGCTCCACCACTACCCCACCGCATTTTTCCAATTCAAAATCGGCAGGGGTTGCGCTCACAAAAATGGTCTGGCCCAAAAGACTTTCGAACTCCTCAAATTTTAGGGGGCGGTTGTCCATAGCGGCCGGCAGGCGAAAGCCGTACTCCACGAGGTTGATTTTGCGGCTGCGGTCTCCACCGTACATGGCCCGAATCTGGCTCACGGTTACGTGACTCTCATCAATCACCATGAGAAAATCATCGGGGAAATAATCGAGGAGGCAAAAGGGGCGACTGCCGGGCTTGCGCCGGTCGAAGTAGCGGCTGTAATTCTCTATGCCCGAGCAGTAGCCCAACTCGCGCATCATCTCCAAGTCGTAGGTAACGCGATCTTCTAAACGCTTGGCCTCCAGATGCTTGCCTAACGATTGAAAATACTCCACCTGCTTCACCATATCGTCTTGTATCTGGTGTATGGCATCTTGCATGGTGGCTTTGCTGGTAACAAATAGGTTGGCAGGAGCAATGTTTACCTGCTCAAACGCATCGAACTTATGTCCGGAAATGGGGTCGAAGGATTCTATGCTTTCAATGCGATCTCCGAAAAATACAACACGAAATGCGTAATCGGTATAGGCGAGGTAGATGTCTACGCTGTCGCCTTTCACGCGAAAGTTGCCCCGGTTGAAGTCTGCTGTGGTTCGGGAGTAGAGCGAGTTTACGAGCAGGTGCAGAAAGGTGTTGCGGCTGAGCACCAGACCCATGTGAATGGAGATGGTGCCGAGTCGGAAATCTTCGGGGTTTCCCATGCCGTAGATGCACGACACCGAGCTCACCACAATCACGTCTCTTCTTCCGGAGAGCAGGCTGGTGGTGGTGCTGAGGCGCATCTTCTCAATCTCGTCGTTGATGGAGAGATCTTTTTCGATGTAGGTGTTGCTGGTTGGAATATATGCTTCCGGCTGATAATAATCGTAGTAGGAAACAAAATACTCCACCGCATTGTCGGGAAAGAACTGGCGAAACTCTCCGTAGAGCTGGGCCGCCAGCGTTTTGTTGTGGCTTAGGATGAGGGTAGGCCTCTGCACGGCTTGTATGACGTTGGCTACGGTAAACGTCTTTCCCGAACCTGTTACGCCCAACAAGGTCTGGTGCGTGTCGCCTCTGCGCAGTCCCTCCACCAGTTGCACGATGGCCTGGGGCTGGTCGCCGGTGGGGCTGAACTCGGACGTGAGGCGGAAATCCATGGCATAAAGATAAGCAGTAAGGTAAGCAACGGGGCGTTTGGGCAAGAATGAAAAAGAGTAGCTTTGAGGATGGTGATGAAAAACGCGTTAACCGAGAAGCTGGGGATAACCTTTCCCTTGTTGATGGCCCCTATGTTTTTGGTGAGCAACGAGGCGATGGTGCTGGAGGCCATGCGGGGTGGAATAGCCGGCACCTTCCCCACCCTGAACTACCGCGAACCCGGAAGTCTTGAGGGAATCCTCTCCCGGCTGTCTGCAGCCCGCAGCGCGCACCCGGGAGGCACCTTTGGCGTAAACCTAATTGTGCAACGCAGCAACCCGCTTTATGAGCGACACTTGGAAGTATGCGTGGAGGCGAAGGTGCCGCTCTACATCACCTCGTTGGGCAACCCTGCCCAAGTTGTGCAAGCGGCCCACGCCTATGGTGCCACGGTGCTGTGCGATGTTACCAACCTGAAGCACGCCGAAAAA
>JBEIVB010000067.1:0-14281 GCA_040374085.1 Flavobacteriales bacterium
GGGTCAACCAAGTTTCCGTTTGGATACCCTGTAACGAACAGAATAAAGGTAATGGGAATCGGGTATTGCCTCCTGTTGAAGGCGTTTGGGTCTGAGGTAGGGACAAAAAAACGTCCCGGCCAAGAAACCGGGACGTCTTATCAAATTCGAAATTCTAGTTATTCGCGAATCAGCTTGCGGGTTACGATTCCGTCTTGGGTGCGCAACTCAACAAAGTACACACCGCGCGGCTGAACGGTAAGGTCTAAGCTAAGCTGAGACTGGTTCTGCACGTTGTGTTGCTGCACCACCTGGCCCGCAAGGTTCATTACCCTAACCTGGCCGTTGCCGGCTTTGCCCAGGTTCAACAATACCATGCCGTTGCTGGGATTGGGTTGAAGGCTAATCTCCGTTGCGTTGTTTGCTTTGATGCCGGTAATCACCGGTGCAACGGTTACGTGGGTGGTGGTGTTGGTGGTTGCAACTGTGCTGCCATTATCTGTAGCAATCACTTGTATGTCGCTGCTGCTGCGGTTTGCGGTGGCTATATATTGCACCACCATAACTGCAGGGTTGCCGGGGGTGTTGCTCACAATCTGGTAGTTGGGGTCGGCGCTGGTCATGGCCAGAGTAACCATTTGGTTGTTTTCCGGACCGATAAAGCTGTACACAAACTCAGCAGAATCGCCTTCGTTCAAATACACCGAGTCGCACAAGTTGGTGAGGGCAATGGGCGGAATGTTCACCTGAGAGCAGGTGGTGAAGAAATAGGAGCTGTTGTCGAGGTAATCTACACCATCGTTGTTGCCAACCGGACCATCGTAATCCGTGCCCAATTGACCAAAACGTCCTACCTGAAAGAAATTCACACTGTCTCCTTTGTTGATGCCCACCGTGGTTGGCCAGCCTCCAGTTGTAGAGTTGAACGAATTAATGTTAGCCCACTGCATATCGCCGTAGCAAAAGGCCACGTTGTTTCCACCCGGTACAAGGGGATCATTGCCATCGGTTATGATGACCTGAAAGGTGTTGCGCAAACTACCCTGCAAGTTGAAACAACCCACCTCTTGCCACTTTATGATGGCGGCGGTTGGCGTAATTTTATAATATACAACTCCATGATGGGGAGGCACCGGCAAGGGATTACCCAAGCTATCCGTGCCGGGGGTTGATGGAGCCCGTGTATCGATATCGGCCCAAAATGGCGCTATCATTTGGAAATTTGCTTCCGGAAACGGGGTCGAGGACCAGTTGACATGAGGCCCACCGAAGGAAATGTTTCCGTTGTTGTTCACAAAGAAGGTATTCATTGGCGTTCCATAATAGCAAAACGAAAAGGGAAGCGGCATCGCAAGGCTAAAACCATCATCGGTAGAGTGGTAGGGTGGATCTGAATTTACAAAGGGCACCACCTGAAAAGTAGAATCCAGCGGAACAAGGCACCCACAATTGGAGTTGGTGGTGGTGCTCAGTACCGATGGTAACAGCGGTGCATTCGACTGAGCCGTTCGAGCTGTGTTCAAAACGCCATGCTGAAGCATCTGCTCCTGCAAGGTTCCGTTGCGCTTCATTAAATCGTACTGCGCAGTGCCGGGCATTGGAATGCCGCTCTGTGCCATGGCTTGTACGGATAACAATCCGCCCAAAAGTGCCAATGAGAAGAGATGTTTCATGGGGAAAAAAGATTTAAAACTAATGTGAAAAATGAAGAGTTCGAGTAATGTAACTTAGGCAAACACCAAAAGGTCAATCAAATGTAATAAAAAAAAATCAAGGTCCAAAGACCTGGCTATGGGTTGAGCACCAAAAGATTTGAACCAGGCAAAGGCCTCTGCAGCAATAGCCTGTGTAAAATTTAACAGGCCCAAAGGCAAAATCCAGATGAGTCCTCCTTAGTCCAAGAGATGCTGGGATTCAAGAATGGGAGTCTTACAATTTCCATGTGCGCACACCACCAACCCAAACAAACACGAGCACCAACCAAAAAAAAAAGTGGACAGGTTGCTTAAAGCCTGTCCACGGTAAAACGAAAGGATGCTGCTTACCCTTTTATGAATCGTAAGCGGCGCGGAACATCACCATCTACCCGAAGCAAATAAACACCTTTGGCAAATGTTTGCAAATCTAGGAGGGTACGGTTTGCTGAAATTTGGCCGGTAAAAACGACCCTTCCTGTGCAATCCACAACGGAATACGAGTTGCCGATTAGCGCATCCTCCAATTCAACGCTGAGTTGATCGGTGGCCGGATTGGGGTATGCCGATAACGCTGCGCCGGCAAGGGTAAAATCGATACCTGAGCCCACTCCGTTGTAGAGCGCAGTTACCTCTTGTTGGGTTAGTGCCCGGTTCCAAATGCCAATGTCGTCTAACAAGCCGCCCCATGGGGTATACATGGCATCGGCAAAAACACCGTTTCCTGCCACATTTGGACAAGTGCCAAAATAGAAGTTCGCATTCGCAACACCGGTGCCGGTAATGCTTGTAGTGGCGCCGCCCACAAAAACTCCATTTACATAAAAATCGACTCCGGTTTGGGAAGATGAAACCACCAAATGCTTCCAAGATCCATTGGGAACAGCCGTGCCAAAAGGTGCGCAGGTTATCATAATCCCGCAATGAAGATTCAGTTCATAACTGCCGCCGCAAATCGGATCCACCATACTGCTGGTGATGCGCATAAGCCACGACTGCCCGCATTGGCCACCGCCGTAACCCAAAATCTGACGACCGGATGGGTTGCTTCCAAGCGTTGTTGTATTAAACCAAAATGCAACGGTCCGATCGCTGGCCGGAAAGGAAGCAGCACTTCCCACAATGTAATCGTCCACCCCATCGAAGGAATAAGCTGCGTTGGGCGTTCCAAATCGATCGTTGCCCAAGACGGCACCCGATGCGGTACCGTTGTTGCCGTTGCCGCTTTGGTCGTTTGCATTTCCGGTGAAAGGCCACCAGCCAACCAGTCCGTTTGTTGGCACGTATCCCGGCACGGCGCTGCAAAAGGCTGTTGTGTAAAAAAAGAATAGAACAAGAGAGAGTACGGAAGTTTTCATAAGGTTTGTTTGGGTGTTGGTTTTAGCGTTGGTTGTTAAATCCAGAAACGGTGAGCATGGAGCCTTCAACCCTAATGGCTAGGCCAGGCAACGGGATTTCACTCACCGTGAACAGAAAGAAAAATATGGGCGACCTTCCTTTAGCGCGAAACCAGCCTTAGGGTATGGTGCTCGCGTTCAGCCACACGCAGGTGGTAGATGCCCTCGGGAAGGGAGCCAACTTCAATGAGCTGATTTTCGGAAACAAGGGTACCCACCAGCACCAACCTACCGCTTGCATCGAACAGTTGATACGAGCCTCCCACCCATTCCAGCGGAGTTTGCATGCGCAGCTGGCCGTTTGCAGGGTTGGGATAGATGCGGGAAGAGGAAAGGGAAACCTCCGATAAACCGGTGGCTCCCAACTGAACTATCTGTGTAAGCGTATCGCTGAAAGCGCAATTGGATGCAATAAGCCGAACCGTATAGGTGCCAGAAGAGTTGTAGATGTGCACCGGGTTTTCCAGGTTAGAAGTTCCACCATCGCCAAAGTCCCAAGCGTAACTCAATTGACCATTTGCACCGGTGGGCAAGGAAGAAGTGTTTGAAAAAGTTGCGCCGTTGCCGCTGGTGCTGAAGGAAAACGCCGCAGTGGGCTCATTGATGAAAAGATTCCAGTCGTTGATGCCTGCAAACAAGGTGGCATCTGATTTAAATTGGTAATACTGAGCACGCGGAGACGAAATACCGGCAGTGTAAGCATTTCCGGAAGCCGGAACTTTCCAAATGCTGCTGAATATGCTGCACGCGGCTAAGTAGCTGCCGTCGATGTTGGGATGGCTGTTGTCGGAAGAATGCAGCACCAATGTGGTGTCGTTCAACACATTCTTCCAGGTTACGCCAACCGGAGCGCACTGCACACTCAGCAGGTCGCTGATTTCCATGTATGCGCTGGTTAAAGAATCCTGCATGTGATTGAAATCCACAAAAACCGGGCTGCAGTTCACCCCACCCGGATCGCACTGCTGGCCGCCAAAGCGCCTACCCCAGGTCATGTAGGTTATAATCTTAACGCATGGATTGGCTTGCTCCGCCATCATCTTCAAATCGCTTAATGCGGGATACATATCGTTGTAGCGGTAATAGGGAATGGTGGGCACCTGGCTCTGCTCCTGCACCACGATGTAATCCCATGTGCCCAAATTGATTTTGGCTGTGGAGGTAGGATCGTTTACATGTCCCGATATGGTCATGCCCCCGGGCATACTGGAATCCATGATGAGGGTTTTACCCGCAGCATTGGACAGGCTTTGCACCAAACTGGGGAGGTTGTTCACCGAGCAGTAGCTGTTGCCCAAAAACAATACCCGCAGGGTGTCTTGAGCAAATGCAGCGGTGGAAAAAACGACAAGAAAGAAGAATACAGCATAGAACTTTTTCATGGTGTTTGCTGAACGTTTTGAAAGCATGTTTTCGGTTTTATCACTCATAACGAAATGAGTAGGGGTAATGGTTTACAGCCATTCAAAAAAAAGATTTGCGTAATGTAATTTTCTCTTTCTGCTGTGCAAAGTTTGCTGGGCTCGAGGAAGACGCATCGGCAGAACCCACCCTCCTGCACCTTTTCAAAACGGCGGATGAACCATTTTTTTAAGCCATCTGCCGTGATGAAGCAAACGAGAACGACAGACAGAACAATCGCCTTGACTGTAGGCGGCAAGGGCGAAACATCAACCGTTGCCACAAGCGGTGAATAGGGCATCCAACATATAAGCGACCGAGCTGCAAGACTGTTGTTGAACAGGTATTTCCCGGGTCTGCTGCGCAACATGCCCCTGCAGGTGCGCATCGCAAACACGATGCCCAGTTCGGTTCAGGTTGCCTCAACTTTCTCGTTGAAACGCAATACACAGTAACGCAGAAAAAAAAGTCAGAAGGTCGAAGAGGGTGCTGTGCAAACCAAACACACCCTGTAGGTACGCATTTGCTTTATGCTCCACGCGCCGGAAGTTTTGCAGCTGTTCTGAATCTACCTCATCGGAACTCACTGCGATAAAACCATAACTATCTACATAATTATATATTAAAAGAATACAAATAAAAATAAAAACATGAAAAAATCCATAACGTCATACCTCCGGAAGGCGTTTCTCAGCAACTCGTATGCACCATGGTCTAAACCAACCAAAATCCGTCGGAGGCTATGCCATCTGCCCAGAGTCGCCCCTCGGGCGTTAGGCACGCCCCATCATGGGTTAGCGCCACACAACCTTTTGCCTGCCACGATTCCCAGGCCTGGCGCAAGCGCCCACTGGCTTCGGCGCCAAACCGCTCCGAATAATCCGCCCAGGTAAATCCTTTGGTGAGGCGAAGCCGGGTCATCAGATATTCGTTGTGACGGTCGTTCATGCTCAGGGTCTCGGTTTGCAGGGGCAGGGTGCCTTTGCTGAGGGCCTGCACCCAGGCGCCGGTGCTGCGCGGATTCCACATGCGGGTGCCCACTCCATCGAAGGAATGCGCCGATGGCCCCAAGCCCAGATAGGGCGCACCAAACCAATAGCTGCTGTTGTGGCGGCTCTCCCAACCCGGTTTAGAGAAGTTGGAGGTTTCGTAGGGAACGATGCCGTATCGCTCCAACGCTTCACACAAGGCCCGGTGCTGGCCCCAGGATTCTTCGTCGGGTGCCGGCAAAAAACGGCCGCTTTGGGCTTCCCGCCCCAAAAAGGTGCCGGGCTCTACGGTAAGCTGGTAGGCCGATACGTGCACCAAAGGCCACTGCATCAGCCGCACCACCTGCTCTTCTAAGCCTTCCGGGGTTAATCCGGGGTGGTGATAAATCAAATCTATGCTTATGTTTCCCAAACCTTTTCCAAACAGATGATCCAGGGCATGAAGGCTCTGTGCCGCGCTGTGGCTGCGGTTCATGCGGCTCAGAAACTCGGGCAGCAGGCTCTGAACCCCCAAGCTCACGCGGTTAATGCCCATCTCCATCCATTGCCGAACACGCTCTGCGCTCACATCTTCGGGGTTGGCTTCTAGGGTGATCTCCTCAAATACCACCTCCGGAAATGCAGCCCGAATTTGTTCCAAAAGGCGCTCCAAATCGGCCACCGAAACAAGGCTGGGCGTGCCCCCGCCCAGATAAAGGGTGCGGGGCTTTGCATGGCCAAAAAAACGGCTGCGCAAGTTGATCTCACGCTCAAGGGCCATCCAATAGGCCTCCTGCCCTTTCAAGGATACCGAGAAATGAAAGTCGCAGTAATGGCATGCCTGTCGGCAAAACGGTATGTGTACATAAATGCCGGCCATGGTGCAAAAGTGAGGAAAGAGAACGGGAACGGGATGGACGTAAACAGAAAATCCCTCCGCGAAGGAGGGATTCCCGCAGGCTCCTTGCGGAGACCTGTAACCAATAAACCTATGATGATACCGAAACCTTCACAATGGAAAAAGGTTTTATTTACCCGCAAAAAATTATGTAAGAAACTGATTATCAGCTAAAAAAATTACCAGTCGCCTCCGGCGCCTCCGCCTCCAAAGCTTCCGCCCCCAAATCCGCCAAAACCGCCGCCCGACGATCCGCCACCAAAGCCTCCGCCCCAGCCACGCGAGCCCCCAAAGCTGCCCGGGAACATAAAGAACCCGCTGCTGCCCAGGGTTCGGCCCCGGCCTCCGCCCCCACCCCGTCCAAGAAAACGAATGAGCAGGAATATGATGATCATCACCACAATCACCACCACAAATGGATTCACGGGTGGACCTTCGCGCCGGGCAGGTTCGGCCTCGAATTTGCCCAATAAGCGATTCATTATGGCATCGGTGCCGGCATCTAAGCCCTCAAAAAAACGGCCCTGCTTAAACTCGGGTGCAAGGGTTTGGGTGATGATGCGCTTGCAGATGGCATCGGGTAGATATTCCTCCACCCCATAGCCGGTAGCAATAAAAGTTTTTCGCTCGGCCTTGGCCACCAACAGCAACACGCCGTTGTCTTTGGCTTTTTGCCCTATGCCCCAGGCTTCGCCCAGTTTAAAGGCATAATCGGCCACCTCGTTGCCCTCCAGGGTAGAAAGGGTAACGATGGTGATCTGGGTAGAGGTAGAATCGTTGAAGGCAACGAGCTTTTGCTCGAGCTGCTCCACCTGATCGGCGCTTAGAAGGGCGGCAAAATCGTTCACCAGCCTTGGTGGGGTGGGACGTTTGGGCATGTCGGCCATGGACCCAAAAACCGGGAACACCAACAAAACCAACCACCATCGCAACAACCGCATGTTCATAAAGACGTTCAAAGGTACAGAATATTGCAGCGGACAAGCGGTAAGCTGTTTACATGGCATGGTTCATAACTGCATACCCGGTTGGTATTGGGCATGGCACAGCGGCCGTATTTTTGGGCAACCCATTGGTTGTGAAACACGCACCATTTCGGCAGGGACGCCTGCATTTTACCGACCAGGGCCAGGGCAGAGCGGTAGTGCTGCTGCATGGCTTTCTGGAAGACGGCAGCATTTGGCAGGAGCTGGCAGCAGACCTCAGCAAAGGGTATCGCGTTGTTGCTATAGACCTGCCCGGGCATGGCCAATCCGATTCCTACGGCTACATCCACGAAATGGAGATGATGGCCAAAGGGGTAAAAGAGGTGTTGGATTTTCTGGGACTTTGGCGGGTGGCCATGGTGGGGCATTCCATGGGCGGATACGTGGCTCTGGCTTTTGCCGAGCAGTTTCCGGAGATGCTGAGGGGCATGGTGCTTTTTCACAGCACGGCCCTGCCCGACAGCCCCGACCGAAGGCTGGAGCGCGACCGCGCCATTGCGGCCATCAAACGCAACCACGGCAAGTTCATAGCAGGCTCTTTGCACCGCCTGTTTCACCCCCAATGGGCGGGCTACCACGCTCCACAAATTGAGGCCCTGGAAACGCGTGCCGCCCAAATGAGCACACGCGGCATCATAGATTCTCTGGAGGGCATGAAGTGCCGCAAAAACAGGGAAATGATTTTGCAAGCGGCCGAATATCCGGTTCAGTTTATTGCCGGACAGGCCGATCCGGTGGTTCCCCTAGAGGATGTGAAAGCCCAGTGCCGGCTGCCCAAACGCAGCGTGCTTACCGTGCTTCAACACAGCGCCCACATGGGATTCCTGGAGGAACCCGACCAAAGCAAAAAAGCCATCCGGAGGTTTCTCCGAATGGCCTTTCGCATGGGCAACTGAAGCCCGGTTTACTTTTTCTTAGCAGGTGCAGCTTCTGCAGCAGCCGCAGCGGCAGCAGCACGGGTCATGCGCACAGCAGCAATCACCACGTTGGGAGCATCCAAGAAGGTTACGCCATCCATAGAAACAGAGCCCACCTTCACGGCCTGACCAATATCCAGGTGCTCTACGTTTACCTCAACAAAATCGGGCAGGTTCTTGGGCAAGGCACGCACCTTTAGTTTGCGCACGTTGATCACCAGTTTACCCCCTTGCTTCACACCAATGGATGAACCCGCTACTTTCACCGGAATGTCGATTACCACCGGCTTGGTCTCGTCCATCAACAAAAAGTCGATGTGCATGATGCTGTCGTTTACCGGGTGGAACTGTATTTCCTGCATCAAGGCTTTGTGCTCCTTACCGCCTAAGTTTAGGGCCACGGTGTACACCTCGGGGGTATAAACCAAATGGGTTAAATCTCTGTACTTTACAGCAAAGTAGTGCTGTTGCTCACCGCCGTAAAGAACGCAAGGAACCATTTCGTTCTTGCGCAGTTGGGCAGCATCTTTTTTCCCTACGTTCTCTCTTGGAGAACCGCTCAATGAAAATGCTTTCATGTTGTTTTATTTGTAGACTCCTTTGCTTACCCGCGTTAAGCACGGTGTGTCTGTTTGTTTATTTGAGGTTGATGCGGGTGGTTAAACAATAAATTTGGTGCTGATGCTTTCGTGGTTGTGCACCATCTCCGCCACATCGGCAAAGAGGTCGGCCACGCTGAGCACGTTTATTTTGCCGGTGATTTGCTCGTAGCCGGGCTTCAGGGGAATGGTGTCGGTAACAATCAGCTCTACAATGCGCGAGCGCTCTATGTTTTCGTAGGCTTTTCCGCTGAGTATGGGGTGTGTGCAAACCGCCCGCACCGAACGCGCTCCGCGCTCCATCATCATGTCCGAGGCCTTGCACAAGGTGCCGGCGGTGTCCACAATGTCGTCGATCAATACGATGTCTCGTCCTTCCACATCGCCGATCACGGTCATGCTGTCGATCTCGTTGGCTTTCTTGCGTTGCTTGTAGCAAATCACAATGTCGCAGTTGAGGTATTTGGCGTAGGCGTTGGCTCTTTTGGTGCCGCCCATATCCGGTGCCGCTATGGTTAGGTTGGGAAGCCCGAGGTTTTCTATGTAGGGCAGAAAGATGCTGGAGGCGTAGAGGTGATCTACGGGCACATCGAAAAAGCCTTGAATTTGGTCGGCATGCAAGTCCATGGTCATCACCCGCGTTACGCCGGCCGATGAGAGGAGGTTGGCCACCAGCTTGGCGCCTATGGCCACGCGGGGTTTGTCTTTGCGATCCTGGCGGGCAAACCCAAAGTAGGGCATCACAGCCACAATCTCCTTGGCCGAGGCCCGCTTGGCTGCATCAATCATCAGCAACAACTCAAAAAGGTTGTCGGCCGGCGGAAAGGTGCTTTGCACAATGAACACGTCGCAGCCCCGAACGGTCTCCTCAAAGGAGGGCTGAAACTCGCCATCGGAAAACTGAGAAACCACCACCTTGCCCAGCTTGGTTCCGTGGCATTCGGCTATTTTGTGCGCCAAATAGTGGGAAGCACGCCCGGAAAAGATCTTGATTTGGGGGCCGGCGGTGGTTGACATGGGTTGAAAAGGAGCGCAAATCTAAGGCTTTTTCCCTGATGCAGAAGCGTTTCAAGGAAGATTGCCCCAATCTCTTTGCTTCGGATTTGGTGGGTTGAAAGGGGTTTTCTACTTTCGTGCCCCGTTTCGCTCCGAAACACCTGCCCGGGTGGCGGAATTGGTAGACGCGCTGGTCTCAAACACCAGTGAGCTCACACTCATGCCGGTTCGATCCCGGCCCCGGGTACCCCAAGCGGGAGGCACTGGAAGCTCAGCTCCAATAAGCCTCCCGCTTTTTTTAACCCAACCCCAATCAACACCAAACAGCCACAACTTTACTTTTGAGTGCAGTTGAAGAGGAGAAGGTTTCATATGGTCGAAAGACAACTTGAAAACACCTGTTAAAGACCCCTTAAAACAGAAATATTTATGGACAGCCCTTTTATTTTACAATAAATTTCCTTGAATTCCCTTTTAATTGTTTCTCAAACCATGTTAATAAAAGATCGATATTCCACAACATTTCTTGTGATGTCAGGCAGTGCATTATTGTCCGCTTACCTATATAGAAACGGGGAAGGGAACTTAGCGGCAGCCGCATTCATTCCATTCATATTTTCAAGTGGCTACCTGGCTTATTTATTCACTCAATCTGCAAAATTACATTTGTCTGATGAGCAAAAAATGCGACTTAATCCCGAATACAAAGGTGAAAACGATTGTACATTCAGTCGGCAAGAGAAAACTGAAGTTGATGGAATAAAAGTCAAAGGCAAACGATACAAATTTGTCAATGGAACTGATGTTTGCATGAACGAAAAAGACGAAGTTGTACCTTGTGGATTTGGATCTTCAATCATGCAATTTGTCGGTGGTGGTGGACTTGAGCCTAAGTCTATTCAGTACGATAATTGTTGGTTATAGTTTCTGAGCTACCATCTACCATCATCGGGTCTGGCATAGATATCTCACCCCTGCCTTCCCACAAAACCGTACGTGAACCTCTCGATTCATACGGCTTTTCATGCTTCTAAATCCGCTGGCTAAGATAGTCATGGTTGAACCCATTTCCAATGCGCAAACCCAGGTAGGGTTTCCGGGGTACTTACACCTGCACAAGGCCGGCCCAAAGCAAGAAGCCTAAAGAGATAACGCAACTCATTGAATACCCATAACCAACCGGCACCTGAAGCCCACGCGGCTTCTTTCAGCACAGGTCTAAAACGAACCGTGGCTTCGTTTAACCCTTATTTGTTAGCGGTAGTTTTATTTCTTTCCACGAGGTCGTGCCGTTGCAGTTTTAGTAGCATCTTTAATTTCTGTCTGTATGTTACGCAACTTGGTTTCACAAACGGTAATTAGTTCGTTTGCCTGCTTCACTTTTGTAGAAAGTTTGTCAAGAGGAATATTCCCTTCTTCAAGTTGTTCTACAAGGTCTTCAAGTTTTGAAAACGCATCGCTATATGTCAAGTCGCTTTTCATTTTTTGTCTTTTTGGTTACTGTGCTATGAATGGTTTCGTTTTTTAATAATGTCTGTAGTTGTGAGTTTTCCGTAATTGTCTTTGGGTCAACTACAATTTTGTTATTGCTCATAATGATAGCAAACCCTCTGTCAAGAATAGCTTGAGGGCTGGAGAGTTTGACAATGCGTTTCGCATTGTCTAATTCTTCTTTTGCATTCTCAAGTTGATCAGCTATTGTTTCGGTTAATCTTGTTTTGAGGTCCATGAGAGTGTTCTCAAAATCAAAATTATGCTCAACAAAAAGTGATGCAACTTTTGTCGGGGTCTTTTGCTCTCTTGCCATTAAGTCAACTATGCTTTGATTTCTGTCGTGTCCAATGCCCGTATAAATTGGAATAGGAAACTTTGCAACATATTTTGAAAGTTCATAGTCGTCAAATGGTTTGAAATCTGTCTTTGAGCCACCGCCACGAACAATAGCAATAACATCAAACGGCTCGTTGCTTTTTTCAATTAGTTTGAGCTGTTCTAAAATTAGTTTGTGTGCACTGTCGCCTTGAATAGTTGTCAGAAACTCAGTAACTGAAAATGTGTATTGGTGTTTGTTGCGTTTTATTTCTTGCTGAAAATCTCTTTGTCCGTCTGAGTTTGGGGCTGTGATTAAAGCAATGTTGCTAATAATTAGAGGAAGTGGTAAGCGGTTATTAAAAGTCCTGTAAACTCCGTCAAACAACTGGATAGTTTTAGGATTTTCTTTTACCAGCTTTTCAAGTGTCTGCTGTCTTTCAAGTTCAAGAGTTCCTAATGTGTGTGCCAAGTCAATCTGCATAATATCAAGGTTAAGCCCATAAATTTTATGATACCTAACTTTGACTTTGCAAATGATTTCCGTTCCGTCTTTGAACGGTTGTTTGATTGCCTTTTCAAACTTTTCAATTTCGCTGTAGTAGTTTGCCCAAAAAACTGCTCTTATTTCTGTTGTCTTTGTTCCATTATCATATTCCTCCAATGTCAAGTAGCACCGTCTATTTGTTTCATATTTCTTTACATTCATAATCCTCGCTGAAACCCAAAACACTTCACCGTCAAACTGGGTTTGAATGGTGTCCTGAATTTGCTGTGTGAGTTCTGAAAGTTTTATGCTGTCTATCATTACTATCTTTTAGAGAACGGTCTGTAAGTTTTTGTCTGACTGATAATTTTGCCAGTCTTAAATCCAACTGATGTTGATAGTTCTTCAAGAGAATTTGCTTTATACTTCTCACACAACTTTAGGGCAATTAAGGCGGATGCCTTAGCATCACTTTCAGCATTGTGGTGGTTCAGCTTTATTTTGAAATAACTGGAAACATCATTTAGTTTATGACTACTCAATGGAAGTAATTCTTGTGCAAGTCGGTAAGTGCAGTGATAGTCCAAGTCGGGGTAAGCAAGTTTACAAGTGTCAAGCGTGAAACGCAGAACGCTGCAATCAAAAGAAGCGTTGTGAGCAACAATAGTTTTCTGATGGAAATATTTTTGCAACTCTTTCCATTGCTGCTTAAATGTTTTCTCGTTTCTTGTTTGTTTATCGTCAATACCGTGAAGAAAAGTATTGTAGCTGTCGTAATGGTTTGGTGTCGGCTTGATTAAAAAGTGTCCGCTGTCTACAAGTTTGCCATTTTCTACAATAGCAACGCCCATTGAACAAATACTGCTTCTCAAACTGTTGGCTGTCTCAAAGTCAATTGCTATAAAATTCATTTGTCTGTTTTATGTTTTGTTGTCGTGCTTTGGGTCTGTCAATGCTACAAAGTTTGAAGTTAGCACGGTCGCCCAAAAATTACCGGCTAATCGGATCAGGCAGAGGAATCTCACCCCTGCCTTCCCACAAAACCGTACGTGAACCTCTCGATTCATACGGCTTTTCATGTTCATAAATCCGCCGACTAATATAGCCATGGTTGAACCAATTTCCGATGGGCAAACCATGTAGGGTTTTCGGCGTATTTCCAACCCAACCGGATTAGGCTGGAGGATTGATGCAGGCCTTTTCGTTCTGCCCTTTTCGCCCCCATCGCTCACCACCGCTCCCGTTTCCGTTAACAGCAGCATGGGGTGGTTTGACAACTCTCCCGGAAGAGCGTCGCCTGAAGTCCATCTAAAAAAGCTTTTCAGATTCTTCCATCCGTCAAAGAGCATTCGCTTACGTTACAGGGTAAGCAATTCAAGTCACACACGGTTTGCAGCTACCCGAAGGGCGGGACTTTCACCCCTTGCAAGCAAAACCTTAGACCAAGGCCACCTAAAAACACGCAACCTACACAATGCCGGCCCAAAGCAAGTTCCCCCGCCACAACGCAACCAATTGAATACTCATAGCCAATCGCCAATTGAAGCCCACGAAACTTCTTTCAACAAAGGGTTAAAACGAACCGTGGCTTCGTTTAACCCTTATTTGTTAGCGGCTGGGATTTTTTTACTAAAGTCCCTTCTTGTTAGGATGCCAAAATAGTTTTGTTCTCACTTGTTCAGTGTCAAACATCAACTCTTGTCTGCAAAATTTGCTTATTGCCACGCAAAAAGCTGTTTCTCCTGCTACATATACAACTATCTTTTTAGGGTCAAAGTTTTGTTGTGTTAGATGAGAAATTACTTTTTCTGTTGCTAATTCATTTGACGAAATTAAATCAAATGGAAAAAATATGTCAAGATCTGGAAAAAGGTGATTAATGTCGGAACTGTAAAAGATACCATTTGCGTTTTGCTCACTTGTTAGTTGTCTGCGAATACTGTAAAGGTGTCCCAAAGCAGAATTGTCGCCACAAAAAAAGTAATTCTCAAAGTTATTGGTAAGTATAAACTTTCCTTGTGGTCTAGTAAAATAAACTTTGTCGCCTACCTGTAACTAGTTAATCCAAATTGCACCTATTCCTGTTGAATGTGTACAAGCCGCTATATCTATCTCTTGTTTGACTTTATCATAATTCCAAACTGAATAAC
>JBEIVB010000153.1:0-4468 GCA_040374085.1 Flavobacteriales bacterium
CAGCAGGCCCCTTACGCACGACCTCTTTAAACCCTTGGCCGATGAGTTTGGGATTCACATCAGAGAAGTGGTAATATACAACTTGGTGGAAGGAATCTTCTTTGCTAAAATTGTGTTTGCCAGCAGCGACAGAGAAATCGAAATCGACAGCCGTACGTCCGACGCCATTGCCTTAGCCCTTCGTTTCGACGCTCCCATCTATACATTTGATTTTATATTATCTTCTGCAGGCATTGCCCTCGAGGATGATGACGACACCGCTCAAAGCGAAGATCAGGATTCAGACGATGCCGATGAAACCGGCGGCCTCACTTCGGTGAACGAGTTTTCGCGCTACACGGTGGTTCAACTGCAAGAGATGCTGGAACAGGCTCTGGAAGAAGAGGATTATGAAAAAGCCTCTCGATTGCGCGATGAGCTTGGCTCGCGAACCGCTTAGCCCAACCCTCACCCGGGCCACTGCCCGGAAAAAATTGTTATCCTTGCCCCAAACCTAGGGTAAAATGGGAATCCTAACCGGAATTTTGGGTATGGCCTTAATGTTGGGCCTCGCCTTTTTGCTATCAAATAACCGTAAAGCCATCAACTATCGCTTGGTGGGAAGCGGACTGGCCATTCAGGTAGCTTTGGCCGTGTTCATTTTGCGTGTGCCTCAAGGACAGCATCTGTTTGCACGACTTGGAGCAGCCGTTACCAAGGTTTTGGACTTCTCCAACAAAGGAGCCGACTTTGTTTTTGGTATCCTCACCAACGGGTCCAAACTCGACGCAGTTTTCGGTGTGGGAAGCGGCTTCATTTTCATCTTTAAAATCATGCCCACCATAATTTTTGTGAGTGTGTTGGTGAGCATTGCCTACCACATTGGACTTATGCAACGCGTGGTTTCTGTAATCGCACGTGTGGTGCATTGGCTCATGGGCGTTAGCGGATCAGAGGCTCTGAGCAATGTGGCCAGCGCCTTTGTTGGGCAGGTGGAAGCGCAAATCATGATTAAGCCCTACATCGGTACCATGACCCGCAGCGAGTTGCTTGCCAGCATGGCCGGCTCTATGGCGTGCATTGCAGGCGGTGTTATGGCTGTGTACATATCCATGGGCGTTCCAGCGGCATACCTTATTGCCGCCAGCTTGATGGCAGCGCCCGGTGCGTTGGTTATAGCCAAAATAGTATACCCCGAAACCGAAGAATCGAGTACCAAAGGAGTCGTAAAACTGGAAGTTAAAAAAACGCATGCCAACCTGCTGGATGCCATATCACACGGCGCTGGAGACGGATTAAAAGTGTCGCTGAATGTGCTGGCCATGCTCATTGGATTCATTGCCCTAATTGCCATGGTAGATTATGTGCTGGGCTGGTTGGGTAATGGGCTGGCAGGATGGGGACTTTCTCTTGACGGCATTGGCATCAACCTTCGCCAATTGAGTTTAAAGGAAATGCTGGGTGCCCTGTTCTCGCTTTTTGCCTTGGCCATGGGCGTTCCCTACAGCGAAGCCCACACCGTGGGTGGTTTGCTTGGCACCAAGTTCGTGATCAACGAGTTTGTTGCTTATTCCGATATGAGCGCCTTATTAAAAGCCCAAGCGTTGAGTGCAAAAGCCGTTACCATTGCCAGCTTTGCCCTCTGCGGATTTGCCAACTTCAGCTCTATTGCCATTCAAGTAGGTGGAATTGGAGAGCTGGCGCCGGAGCGGAGAATGGATTTGGCTCGATTGGGTTTCAAAGCCCTCATTTGCGGGACCTTAGCCTCCTATCTGAGCGCTACTCTCGCAGGCATGCTCATTTAAACCGCCACCACGTTGGCAATCTTGCCGGGCACCACAACCACCTTTTTCACCTGTTTGCCTTCAAGAAAACGAGGCATATCGGGGTGAGCCAATACTGCGGCTTCGACCTCCGCGGCGCTAAGACTTAGACTCAACTCGGCCTTGAATCGAGTCTTGCCGTTTACCGAAACCGGATATGCAAAGCTGTCTTCGGTGAGGTGCTCCTCGCTCCAAGCAGGAAAGGAAGCAGAGGCGATTCCACCCGCATGACCCAATCGTTCCCATAACTCTTCTGCCAGATGCGGAGCATAGGGTGCAAGAATTAGGGCTAAAGGCTCTAGAATTGACCGCTTGCGACATCCCAAATCGGTGAGCTCATTCACACAAATCATAAACGTACTTACAGAGGTGTTGAAGGAAAAACGCTCCATGTCCTCCTCAATCTTCTTTATGGTCTTGTGTAAGACTTTCAACTCAGCACGAACCGGAGCCTCATCGTTCACCGCCCAGCTACCTTGATGATGAAACAGACGCCACACCTTTCTAATAAATCCACTTACCCCCGTTATGCCGTTTGTGTTCCAGGGCTTTGACAATTCTAAGGGGCCCAAAAACATCTCGTACAAACGCAGACAATCGGCTCCATATTGGGCCACCACATCATCTGGATTTACCACATTCCATTTCGACTTCGACATTTTCTCCACCTCCGAACCGCAGATGTACTTGTCTTCTTCGAGCAAAAACTCAGCGTTGCGAAACTCCTCGCGCCAAGCTTTGAATCTTTCTATATCCAGAACGTTATTACTCACTAGGTTCACATCTACGTGCAGAGCCGTGGTCATAAACTTTTCTTTATGCCCTTTGGAAACAAACGTATGAGAGCCCTGCACGCGGTAAACAAAGGCAGAAGTACCTTGAATCATACCTTGGTTGATGAGCTTTTTAAACGGTTCATCGAAAGAGAGCCATCCTCTGTCAAACAAAAACTTTGTCCAAAACCGGCTGTACAACAAATGGCCTGTGGCGTGCTCATTGCCTCCGATGTACAAATCCACCTGATTCCAATACGCGAGCGATTCTGAACTTGCAAATGCATTTGTATTATGAGGATCCATGTAGCGCAAGAAATACCAGGAGCTTCCGGCCCAGCCGGGCATGGTAGAGAACTCTATCGGAAACGCTTGGTGATCGTTGGCGGGACGGTAAGCCCACCCCTCTGCTCTGGCCAATGGAGGCTCGCCACTTTCCGTTGGTAGGTATTTATCTACCGAAGGCAATTGCAAGGGCAAATGTTCGGTAGGCATGGGCATGGGAACGCCCTCTTTGAAATACACGGGGATGGGCTCTCCCCAATAGCGTTGCCGGCTAAAGGTGGCATCGCGCAGGCGGTATTGAGTTGTGCCCTTGCCCATTCCTTCGCCCTCAATGGCTTCTATAGCAGCAGCAATGGCCTCTTCAACCGATAGACCATCCAGAAAATCGGAATTCACCAAGGTACCTGTTTTGGCTTCCCAGGCTTCTTCCTCTACATTTCCGCCGCTGATGACTTCCACAATGGGCAATCCGAAGGTGCGGGCAAACGCATGATCACGACCATCGTGACCGGGAACACCCATGACAGCACCGGTTCCGTAACCGGCCAAAACATATTCGCCCAACCAAATGGGTATGGGTTCTCCGCTGAACGGATGACGTACGAAAGCCCCTGTGAAAACCCCGGTTACCTTTTTCACATCTGCCTGGCGCTCGCGCTCAGAGCGGTTGGTGGCATACTGCACGTATTGTTCCACCTCTTGACGCCTATCGGGTGTAGCCAATTCCAAGGCCCACTCATGCTCCGGAGCCAAGGTTATAAAACTCACACCAAACACCGTATCCGGCCGGGTGGTAAACACTTCTATAAAACGCCCGTCTGGCTCTCCTGAAGAATGGAGCAAGGCAAAGCGAAGGGTGCTGCCCCGCGAGCGTCCAATCCAGTTGCGCTGCGCCTCCTTGATGGATTCGCTCCACTCAATGCGGTCTAACCCTTCAAGCAGCCGGTCTGCATAGGCATTAATGCGCATACTCCACTGCAACATTTTCTTGCGCTCTACCGGGTGTCCTCCGCGTTCAGAGACTCCGTCTTTCACTTCCTCATTGGCCAACACCGTGCCCAAAGCCGGACACCAGTTTACCACGGCTTCACTCAAATAAGCCAAGCGGTAGTTGAGTAATGTCTTGTGCTGCTCTGCCTCGCTCATGGCGTTCCACTCGGAGGAACTGATGGTTAGGGCTTCGCTTTGCACGGCCTGCAGGTTTTGGGTGCCCTGCGCTTGAAGGTGGTGCAAAAGGGTTTGAATATCCTCTGCTTTCTGGGTGGCCACGTTGTACCAACTTCCATAGAGCTGAAGAAAAATCCATTGTGTCCAGCGGTAGTAAGCGGGGTCGGAAGTGCGCACCTCGCGCTCCCAATCAAAGGAGAAGCCGAGGCGGTCGAGCTGCTGACGGTAACGGGCAATGTTTTGCTCGGTGGTGATGGCCGGGTGTTGTCCGGTTTGGATGGCGTACTGTTCGGCCGGCAGTCCAAAACTGTCGTAGCCCATGGGGTGCAGCACCTCAAATCCTTTCAGCCTCTTGTAGCGAGCAACGATGTCGGAGGCAATGTAGCCCAAGGGGTGGCCCACATGCAACCCTGCTCCGGAGGGATAGGGGAACATATCGAG
>JBEIVB010000008.1:0-46630 GCA_040374085.1 Flavobacteriales bacterium
ATCGCAAGAGATTTATCAAATAACAAACTTTGGCACTCACACGGACGTTCAATAGACGTTGCAGCCTTGACACATATTTTAAAACTTAAAATTGAAGACTACTCTAATGACACGACTTTAAAACCACTAATAAGAGAGTACAACGACCTTATTTGCCAATACATAATTAGAAACAATTCAGAGGCATTTTTGCACTCAAGAAAATTTATATAACTTCGCAATATGAAATCAATAGCGGACAAACTACAAGACACTGTTAAGTTGGAAGAGAAAAAAAACGCCAACGACAAGAACTTTAAAGAGTTTGAACAACTCCTTTTACAAATGGACAAATTAGGGTATACTCAAAAACCTGACTATTCTTTTCCTCTTGTTGACACAATTGGCAAGACTACCTATTCGACATTGAACAAACATTCGATTTAACAAGACCAAAGAAGGGCGAAGGTATAACAGCGCCTACAAGAAATTGGCGGTTCAGTGATTAAATGAAGCTTTGTGCTTCGTATCAGGTTCAGTGGTGGCAGACAATTTTCGTCTCCATAATCGCCAACTTCTTGTAGCTGCAAACCGTTGGGCTGACCAAAAATAAACAGATGGAATTTGACACAAGAGGCATCCCATGGATTTCTGGATTTCCTATTCATGAAACATATTCATTGCTTGAGCAAAAGGTCTTTCATTTGATATCAATATTAAATGGATCAAAAGAATCAAATAAGTCTATTATTATAAAAAAATTGACTTTGACTTACGAAATATCCGAAGTTTCAAGACTTTTGCTAGAAATTTCCATACAGGTCAGAAATAATATTGAACTTGGGATAGTTTCAAACTACAGTTCGATTCATAGTTTAGATTCAGATGTTGGATTGTTATTCAGAGATTTTGGAGCGAATCCCCAGAGTTCTATTGTTTTGTCGTTTAGAGAAGCATGTAACAAAATCATTCATACCAAGCATATCAATTTTGAGCTTGAGAATGCAAAAAGTTTGAATGATTATGAGCATTTGAACAGTATTGTGTATTTGTTCGGCGATTTTCATGAGAGGGAGTGGAAGGCTGAACTTAATGTTAAAAGATTCTTAGAGACGCTTGTTGGTAATTTGTAAATGACTTCGCCCAACAAATAATTGTCAAACTGAAGCCTCCCCCGCAAATAGTTACGATAAAAAGTACCAGGCTCGGTTCAGTAAAAACCATAAGCCTGCAGTCAAACAATGCGCCGACTTACAATAAAACAGGCTTTCCTTCTTTATGCATCTGGTAGGTGATGACTATAACCTGACGGCTAAAACACTAAATTTGGCGAAACACTAAACAGGCAGAATAAAATGGACTTTAAAGATCAAATTAAACAACTGGCAGACCGGGTAAATAAACTGAAGGAGCAAATCCAAACCGAGGAGGCAACCAAAAACGCCTTCATTATGCCATTTTTACAAATATTGGGCTACGATGTTTTCAATCCACTTGAAGTCGTACCGGAGTATGTGACTGACATTGGAACCAAAAAAGGCGAGAAAATCGACTACGCCATTTTCAATGATGGTAATCCAACAATCTTGGTAGAATGTAAACATTGGGGCCAAAATCTTAATCTGCACGATGGCCAACTGCTCAGGTACTTTCATGTTTCAAAAGCTAAGTTCGGTCTTCTTACAAACGGTGTTACCTACCGTTTTTATTCTGACCTCGTAGAGGCCAACAAAATGGATGAAAAGCCATTTCTGGAATTTAACATAATCGAAATCAAAGACAATCAGGTTGAGGAGTTAAAAAAGTTTCATAAAACCATCTTTGATGCAGAGAGTATAACAAATACAGCAAGTGAATTAAAATACACAAACGAACTAAAGCACCTACTTCAACAAGAACTGGCTAATCCCAGTACCGAATTCGTCAAACATTTTGCTAAACAGGTTTATCCCAGCGTCGTAACTGCCAAAGTTCTAGAGCAATTTACTAACCTAACGAAAAGGTCTATTCAACAGCACATCAGCGACCTGATTACCGAGAGATTAAAAACTGCTTTGACAAAAGAAGACGAAAAAACTAAGGAACAAGAAGCCGTTCAAGCAGAGCAAGTAAAACCAGATGATAGCAAAATCATCACAACCGAAGAAGAACTAGAAGGATTCATGATTGTAAAAACAATCCTTCGCCAAAAGATAAATGCAACTAGAGTAACTTACCGCGATGCTCAATCCTATTTTGCGATTCTCCTTGATGACAACAACCGCAAGACAATTTGCAGACTTTATCTAAATGGTTCGAAAAAATATTTCGTTACCCTCGACGAGCAGAAGAAAGAAGTAAAAAGCGAAATCACTTCACTGGACGATATCTTCAATCACTCAGAAACCCTCTTTAAAATTATTGAGAATTACGACAAGGCAAAAGAAACAGCCTAACAAAAAGTCAGTAGTGAATTTTGGCCTAATGCGCTGCCGAGCCTTCTTTGAAGCCCGCTAAAGCCGCCCTCCCGCTTGTGTACAAATCATAGCCAATACCAAAGCAGGAACGCTTTTGCTATGGCATATTGCTAAAACGGGGACTGCTCCCCCCCCAAAACCAAATCCATCCATCCAAACAATCATCATGTGAAGAAAAAGGAAATCGCCAAATTTTTTGCAGGTGTTACCGCTTGGGAGGCCGTTGTTCATGCATCCTTAGCAGCCTGCGATGTTTTGCCATTGACCTGGTGCAACTACACCTTAACACCCACCGTAAACGCCATTCAAATTGTTATTCCGGGAACAGTCTCTCTCCTCCTCATCTGGTATGGTTGGTTTAAAAAGGCCTAACCGCCCCACCCATCCCAAGCCTCCCACTTTAGCCCAAACCATAACCCACAGGAAAGCACGTGAGTCTTTACTTTTGCCTGTGGCTAACGATTAGAACGCCTCAAGAGAGCCCAAATTTAGAGCAGATTCTATCTGCACATCGTAAACCATCTCGTATACATTTTCTTTCCTTATTTTTGTAAATGCACATCCATTTGAAAGATGAAATCCACAATGTCCTTTCAGGAAAGAACCAAGTTAGCTTTGGAGCAACTATCCAAACAATCGCCGGTTACCTTAACAATGGCAAGGGAGCAAGCCCAACTCCTCAGGACGAAAAGCATTTCAAAAAACAAGAAGCAGAGAAGCTAGAACGCTTCATTACCGATTGCGGCCTTTGGCTCAGCAACATCGACTTCACGCAATATGTGAGTGAAGGTGCTGAACAAAAAGTATATTTAAAGGATAGCGAACATGTATTAAAGCTTAATGATAGTATTTACTAAAGTTCATGGAAAGATTACTTTTACAATTTGTTGCTTCATAATTATTTTTTTCCTGACACGGCTTACGAACTCATTGGTTTTACAAAAAAAAGTGAAGTATTGTATGCAGTAGTAAAGCAGAACTACGTTAGTATTACTTCAAATACAAACCTTGAAGAAGTCAAATCATTTATGACAATAAATGGTTTTGAAAACACTCGGAATAATGATTATTATAACTCCAGTTTAGGCATTATTCTCGAGGATTTGCACGATGAGAATGTACTAACCAAAAATGAAATACTATTCTTCGTTGACACTGTGTTCTACCTGACCCATGAATTTTGGAAAGAATAAAACACCCTTTCACCCCACCCACCCCAACACTCCCGCTTTTACACAAATCATAAGCCAACACCAAAGCAGAAAAGCCTTTACAACAGCATGTAGCTATAACGGGGAAGGCTTCACACCCAATCAGCAAGCCAACCAAAAGGCCCTCAACTGATTCTACTCCAACTGATGCGGGGTTGGCGTTTGCTTTCCAGGGCGTGGCGCAGCACCGCGTGTTCGGGTGCCGTTAGGGCGGGGTCTTGGCTGAGGATCTGCTCGGCGCTTTTCCGGGCTGCCTGAAGCAGGTGGGCATCTTCTACCAGATCGGCCAGGCGCAAATCCATTACTCCGCTTTGGCGCGTGCCCTGCAGGTCGCCGGGGCCCCGCAACCTCAGGTCGGCATCGGCAATCTCAAACCCATCGTTGGTGCGCAGCATGGTGGCTATGCGCTCTTTGCTTTCGGCGCTGAGCTTGGGGCCGGTCATCAGAATGCAGTACGACTGTTCGGCACCCCGCCCTACCCTGCCCCTCAATTGGTGCAGCTGAGAGAGTCCAAAACGCTCGGCGCTCTCAATCACCATTACGCTGGCATTGGGCACGTTTACGCCCACCTCTATCACCGTGGTGGCCACCAAGATCTGGGTGTCTCCTTTCGAGAAGCGGTTCATCTCATATTCCTTATCGGCGGCCTTCATCTTGCCGTGCACAATGCTCACCTTATACTCGGGCAACGGAAAGGCCCGCACGATGCTCTCGTAGCCGTCCATAAGATCTTTGTAATCCATCTTCTCCGACTCCTCTATCAGCGGATACACCACATACACCTGTCGGCCCAGGGCTATTTGCTCGCGCATGAAGCCAAACACGGCGTTGCGTGCGGCATCGTTGCGGTGCAGGGTTTGTATGGGCTTTCGGCCGGCCGGCATTTGGTCTATGATGGAGGTATCGAGGTCGCCGTAGAGGGTCATGGCCAGGGTGCGGGGAATGGGCGTGGCGGTCATCACCAGCACGTGGGGCGGCATGGTGTTCTTGGCCCACAGGCGGCTGCGCTGGGCCACGCCAAACCGGTGCTGCTCGTCTATGATGGCAAGTCCAAGGTTATGAAACACCACCGGGTCTTCGAGCAGGGCGTGGGTGCCAATGATGATGTCCAGCTCTCCGCTTTTGAGGGCCTCCAGCAGGGGTCGGCGCTGGGCGGCCTTGGTAGAGCCGGTTAGCAGGCCCACCTTCACCGGGGTGTTGGCCAAGAGTTTCTGAAACGTTTCGGCGTGCTGCTGGGCCAGGATCTCGGTGGGGGCCATCAAGCAACTCTGAAAGCCGTTGTCTTTGGCTATGAGGGCGCACAGCAGAGCCACCAGCGTTTTGCCGCTGCCCACATCGCCTTGCAGCAGGCGGTTCATTTGCTTACCCCGGCCCAAATCGGCGCGTATCTCTTTCACCACGCGCTTTTGCGCATCGGTGAGGGTAAAGGGCAGGTGGTGATGAAAGAAGTCCTGAAAGGCGTCGCCCACTTTGGCAAACACAAAACCGTCTTGATTCTGATGGCGATCGCCCCGGGTTTTTAATAATCCCAACTGTATAAAAAACAGCTCATCGAATTTCAAGCGCTTGCGTGCGTGCTCCAGGGCATCGAGCTGGGGTGGGTTGTGTATGAGCACCAGGGCATCGCGGCGGGCCATGAGGCCGAGCTGCTTCACCAACGGGGTGGGCAGCACCTCGGGCACATCCACCACGTCTTGGCTGAGCACGGTGCGTATGAGGCGGGCCAGTCCGCGGCTGTCTAAGCCCCTCTGCTTCATTTTCTCGGTGCTGTTGTAGAGGGGTTGCAGGGCCAGGTTGGCTATGCCCTCTCCTTCTCCGGGCTTTTCTATTTCGGGGTGGGTAAACTGAAAGAAGCCTTTGTACCACACGGGTTTGCCAAACACCACCAGCTCGGCACCGGGCTTCAGTTGAGGAGCCACCCAGCGTGCGCCTTTAAACCAAACGAGCTCCAGCATGCCGCTGCCGTCTTCGAGGCGAGCCACAATGCGTTTGTTATGCGCCGGACCCAGGGCTTCTACGTGCACCAGGCGCCCTTTCACGAGGCAACCGGGAAGGTCTTCGGCCAGCTCGGATATGCGGTAGAGGCGGGTTTTGTCTATGTAGCGATAGGGGTACCAGGTAAGCAGATCGAAGAGGGTGAAGATGCCCGCCTCGGTCTTCAACACCTCGGCCCGCTGAGGGCCAACGCCCTTCACATATTCAATGGGGCGGCGCAACCAGTCGCTGTTGGCCCACATAGTGCCTTAGTTGGAAAGAAAGTGTTGAACCATGCCCTCGACTTCTGCAAAGGCAAGGGTGAGGTCTTGGTTAACGAGCACCCGATCGAAGCGGGTTTCGAAAGACATCTCATATTTGGCTTTGGCAATGCGAATGGCGATTTTTTCGGGGGTGTCGGTCTTCCGGCTCTGCAAGCGGGCTTCGAGCACCTCTACCGAGGGAGCTTTCACAAAAACGGAGAGGGCTTGCGCACCCAGCTTTTCTTTCAAATGCAAGCCGCCCACCACGTCCACATCAAAAATAACCACCTGCTTTTCGGCCCAGATGCGCTCTACCTCCGATTTTAGGGTGCCGTAGTAGGTGTTGGCATATACTTCTTCGTATTCCACAAAGCGCTCTTCGGCAATGGCCTTGCGAAAGCCTTCTAATCCTAAAAAGTAATAGTCTTTTCCGTCTACCTCTCCGCCTCTGCGCTCGCGGCTGCAGGCCGATACGGAGAAGGATAGCTGAGGAAAGGTTTTCAGAAGATGATGCACTATGGTGGTTTTTCCGGCACCGGAAGGAGCCGATACGATGATGGCTTTCCCCGATATTTGGCTGTATAAACCCATATTTATAATATGTTGAGCAGCTGTTCTTTTACTTTTTCGAGTTCGTCTTTCATCAATACCACGGTTTGCTGCATCTCGGCATCGTTGGCTTTAGACCCTATGGTGTTGATTTCGCGCCCTATTTCCTGAGCAATAAACCCCAGCTTGCGGCCGGCCTGATCTTCGAGCATGGTGTTTAGGAAATACCGGCAGTGGGTGTCGAGGCGGACTTTCTCTTCGGTGATGTCCATTTTCTCTAAGTAATAAATCATTTCCTGCTCAAAGCGGTTTTGATCTACGTTTGCTTTGCCGAGGTGCTCTTCGAGGTGCTTGCGTATGCGCTCTTTTACGTGTTGCTGGCGCCTGCCATCCATGCCCACAATTTCCTGAAGATGCTGCTGTATGCGCTGCACGCGACCCGATAGTTCTTCCTGAAGGAGACTCCCCTCTGTTTTTCGAAAGGCATCGAAGGCTTGCAGGGCTGCATCGAGTATGCCGTAAACGGCTTCCCATTCTTCGGGGGTAACCTCTTGGCGCTCGGAGCGCAGCACTTCGGGCAGGCCCAGCACGGTGGGTAAGATGGGGGTATCGGCTTCGTGCACTTCACGGGCAAAGTCTTTCAATTGGCGGTAGTAGGCTTCTGCCAGAGGTTTGTTTAGGGTTACCCGCGGCGCCTCCGATTCCTGCTCCACCACCACCAACACATCTACTTTCCCACGCTCGGCTGCCCGCGCCACACGCTGCCTGAGAAGGGCCTCCTGGTCGCGGTACCACGAGCTGATGCGCGCGTTGAGGTCCAGCATTTTGCTGTTGAGGGATTTAACCTCTACGGTGATTTTTTTATCGCCCCAGGTTCCGGTGTGCCGGCCAAAGCCGGTCATAGATCGTAATGCCACTTGGTGTGTGTTAAGGTATCAGTTCATACCAGCGTATGGTCTTGGCCGGCAGGTCAAAAGTACGCAGATTCGGTGCCTCTTTTCCGGTAAGCACATCCCGCGCACGGGTATAGCCTTGCGTGATCTCCGAATAGCGCATTCCATCGAGGGTTTTGGCTTCATCGGAGGGGTTCAGCAAACACAAGATGCGCTGTTTTTTTCCCACGCGGGCATAGGCATACACGCCCTGCTCGGGCACAAAATGCACCATAGAGCCCGTGCAAAGGGCATCGGATGTTTTGCGATGCTGCAGCAGGCGACGCGAAAATTCGAAGAGGCCCGACTCCCGCGCGCTTCGGCCCTGAGGAGCAAATAGGTTGCGGGCATCGCCTTTCCACCCACCCGGAAAATCGGGACGCACTTTGGCATCGGGGTTGGAAAAAGCAGAGAAGCCCAGCTCGGTGCCGTAGTACCACATGGGTATGCCCCGCAGGCTTAAGAGCAAGGCTATGCCCATGCGTATTTTGGCGGAGTCGTCGCCCACCTGCGCGGCAAAGCGCGATACGTCGTGGTTGTCTAAGAACACCACGTTGCGCTCGGGCTGGGTGTAGAGGTAGTCTTGCGCAAATACATAATACAGGCGGCTGGTGCCTTCTGTCCAGCCCGAGGGGCGGTTTAGGGCTTCGAGTATGGCGCTGTTGGCCTGAAAGTCGGTTACGCCGGGCAAGGCGTCGCCCCTGTTTTTTTCATCAGAAGAACGCGTATAATAGGATTGAATGGGCACGGCATGATCCCACACTTCGCCAAACATGCCCAGGGTGGGGTATTCGGCTAAGAGGGCGGCGTTCCAGCGGTGCATGAAGTCCTGGTCGGGATAGGCGTAGGTGTCTATGCGGAAGGCATCGAGTCCGGTTTCTTCTACCCACCAGATGGCGTTTTGTATGAGGTAGTTGGCCAGCACAGGATGCTGCTGGTTCAGGTCGGGCATGTGCTTATCGAACCAGCCATCGGCAAAGATTTTTTTGTCGCGCTGGGCGGCGTGTGGGTCGTGGCGGGTAGAGGCGCGGTAGCTGGTGCGGGTAAACTCGGGCCAACGGTGCACCCAAGCAGAAAAGGGGAGTTTGCGGTAGAGGTAGTGGCGGTTGCCCAGGTGGTTGGGCACCACGTCCATCACCACTTTGAGGTTGCGTTCGTGGCATTTTACTACCATTTGCTTATAGGTGTCTAAGCTGCCCAAGCGCGGATCTATGCGGTAGTGGTCGGTTATGGCGTATCCGTGATAGGATTCCAGAGGCTGGTCGTTTTCCTGAACGGGGTTGAGCCAGAGGGCCGTCATACCCAGATCGTCTATATAATCCAGATGCTGTATAACTCCGTCTAAGTCTCCGCCGTGGCGCAGCAGGAGGCTGTCGCGGTTGAGGGTGGTTTGCTGCATGCCGGTTACCACGTCGTTTTCCACGTTGCCGTTGGCAAAGCGGTCGGGCATGAGGAGGTAGATGCAATCGGCTTGTGTAAGTCCTTTGGGTGGGGCGCTCTGCCGGGGTTTGAGGGTGTAGGGCAGCTTTATGGCTTTGCCGCCCAGGCCGGTGATCTGAAGGGTGATGACACCGGGTTTCACGGCGGGCTCAAACTCGAGGTCCACCACCAGGTAATCGGGGTCTTCGGCCACCTGCTGAGCGGTGATGCGGATGCCGGGCTCATCGATGCGAGCGGTTTTGCCGGGCAGGTTGGGCACCATCACCAACAGCTGCACATGGGCATTCCGAAATCCAACCCACCAATGCGGAGGGTCTATGCGCACACCGGGAGGCACCTGTGCCATGGAAAGGGTGCACGCGAGCAAGGCAAGGGCAAGACAAAAGCGTTTGGTCATGCCCGCAAAATAAGAAAAAAGAGAGGCTACTGCGCCCCGCCCCGGGCCGTAGCGGCAGCCACTTCGAGGTGGCGCGCCAGGTATTTGCCCACCACATCAAACTCTACGTTCACGAGGTGCCCCTGATGCAGGTGCTGGAAGGTGGTGTGCGCGAAGGTGTAAGGTATGATGGCCACCTCAAAGTCGCGCAGGGTTGGACCAATAAGGGTGAGGCTAACGCCGTTGAGGGTGATGGAACCTTTGGAGATCATCCACGAAGCAAAGTTGGAGTTGGGTAGGGTAAAGGAAAACCGCCAACTCCCCTCCTCTTCTTCGCGGCCGGTGCACACGGCCATGGCATCTACGTGGCCCTGCACGAGGTGCCCGTCTAAACGGCCGCCCATAGGCAAGCATCGTTCGAGGTTAACGAAGTCGCCCGCCTCCAAACGGTTTAGGTTGGTTAGGCGCAGGGTTTCGGCAATGGCGGTAACCCAATGCGAACCGTCCTCCAAGCGCGTCACGGTTAAGCATACGCCCTGGTGCGATACGCTCTGATCTATTTTCAGCTCGTGCGATAGGGAAGAAGCTATGTGCAGATGCAGGTTGCCTGCCTCTCTGCGCGCCTCCAGCACCTTGCCAACCGCCTCAACAATTCCGGTGAACATAATCAAGGACGAGATAAGCCGATGTAGAGGGTGGTATCGGCGTTCTTCACGTAGGAGAAGGTGCAGATCTTGCCCGCAGAAACGAATTCTATGTCGTTTATGGGCTTTTGCACCACGGTTCCGTTCTGCAAACGGGCAATGGTTCCATAACCTTTACCAAATGGATCTACACCGGTTATGGAAATGGTTTTGCCGCTGAAATTGCCTTCCGGACCCTCGTCGAGCGGACCGCCCGCCCGGTTGCTGGATGCGTTGTACACCAAACCGCTTCCAATGGAAAAAGACACGTTCCAGATTCCGTTCTGTCCGGCCTGGCTGGCGTCTTGGGTAAGGCTTACGGTGCCCTGCCAGTTGGCAATTAGGTTGGCATCTATGTAGGGCTTGGTGATGCCCACATAAAAGCTTCCGTCGCGTACAATGCTGATGTCGTCGCGGTAAAAGGCTTTTACGCTTACTTTATAGGTGCCGGGATGGCTGGGGGTTAAAATCAGTTTGCGCCCGTCGCTGGTATAGCCGCTGGTAATCAATTCATCCAAGGTGTTGCGCACGGTCCATTCTATTTTATCGGGCTCAATAACTGCAGCCTGATAAAATACTTTGGCATTTAAATTCACCTCTACGGGTTGCAGCACCAAAGGAATGGTGGTGGCCACATCGAGGGTGGCGGAATCGTAGTAGGCTTTTTCCTCTTTACACGCCGAGGTGGCAAAAAGCACAATGGCTACAAGTACAGATGCATAGGAAAAGCGGCTCGTCATATCAGTTTGTTTTACCGTTTGATTTCGAACTAAAAATATGGATGAAGCCTTTTAGGGTTCGGCTTCGTATGCCTTCGAGGCGAACTTCATTTACTGTACAAACGTAATAATACACCCCGTCGTCGCAGGTGGCTCCGGTGCTGCTGTTGTCTCCATTCCAGCGCACGGCCGGGTCGGTGGTGTTGAATACCGCGCCGCCCCAACGGTCGTAAATGGTGAGGTTAACGCTGCGGATGCTGCGGTAGGGGAACGGACGAAACAAGTCGTTGATGAGGTCGCCGTTGGGGGTAAAGACGTTGGGCAACTCATAAGAAGGACAGTTGTCGGCGCACAAAGTATCGCGAAACGCGCTCTCGTTGCCGGCAGAGTCCACCGCAGAGAGGGCATAGCAACCGGCTATGCTGATGCTGTCGGGCAGGTGCACAAAGGCGGTGTCGGTGATGGGAAAGGATTGCAGAAGGCGCAAGGAGTCGCGCAGAATGGGCGCATAATACAGTTTGTATTGTACCGCATCGCTGGCGCAAGCCCCTTTGGGTAGAGCAAACGTTAGGCGGTTGATGAGCTCCTGGCAGTTGGGCGAAAGGCCCAGCAGGGGCGGGCAAGGCGGGGTTTTGTCTTTGGGCTCGCTGCACGCGCGCTGACCGAAGTTGAAGATGGGGTTTACCAATCCGGTTTGGGTGTAGGAGCCCTTGCTTTCAATGCGGTAACAATACGTGCGCCCGTTCACCAGTCCGGTATCGGTGTAGGTGGTGGTGCTCACCGAATCTATAAACTGGTATGGAAAGGTGTTGCCAACGGTGCGGTATATGGCGTAGCGTCTGTTGGTCCACGGAACTTGGGCGGTCCAGCTCAGCTCCATCCTGCGGTCTTGCCCATCGAGGCTGAGGAAGATGGAAGCGGCTTTGTTGCTGTTGCCCACGAGGTTGCCCTGGCTGTAGAAGGCAACGGAATAGGCCCAGCCCCGGGTTTGGGTATCGAGCAGGGAATCCACCACGATGGTGTCGTTTAAGCCCAAACCGCCCACCACCTGGGTACCGCTACCACCACCGGCAGGATAGCGGTTCAATCGGTATTCATAAGGCGGAAGCAATTGATCGAGCTCCGTAGGCTTAGACCATACCACGCGTATTTTTCCGGCGCTTGCCGAGGTGCTGTCTACGGTTACGTTGGTGATGATGGGCACATCTTTTTTCAAACGGGCACAACGTTCGTTTGATGCTTTGCTCACCGAGCTGTCGGGAAAGATGGCCACCATTCTATAGCAGTAATCGTAGCCGTTCAGCAAGCCCTGGCCGTTGTTGTTGTCGGTGAAGGTGGTTTGAGAAAGGTTGTTGAAGGTGGCAATGCGCACAAAGCCCAAGGATGCCGGAATGCCGGTTTCGCAATGGTTGGGGGTGTACGAGCTGGAGTCTTGCTTGCGGTATAAGTCCAATCGTATGGCGTTGGTGCACGAATAGGGCGCCCAGGTTAGGTTGATGCTGGTGCCTTGAGGCTGAGCGGTTAATAGGTTGGGAGGCGGACCCACCACGCGGATGTTTACCGAGCCAAAATCCACCAGAGGTTGAAAAGGGTCGTTGTCTTCTGCCTTAACGGAAAAAACATAAGGCACTCTGCGCACATCGGCGCACAGGGTGCTCCAGGTGAGTACCCCGCTGGATTGGCCGGGAACGTTTTGGGTTTGAACAAACACCGCCGGGTTGGGCGAGAAAAGGAATGGACCACCGGTAACGGTAAGGTTGATTAAATCTCCGTTCATATCGGTGGCACCTATGCTGAGGCTCACCGACTCGCCCGCCACCACACACGTGTCGAGGGTGGTGATGACCGGCGGATCGTTTTGGCAGTTGCCCTGAACGGTGATCTGCATGTCGCGCACCACAGAGCCAATGCGTATGCCGTTTCGCCACTCGGTAATTAAAATGGAAATGTTGTACTCGCCCAAACCGCCAATGCTTTGCCCATTGCAATTGCTGGTGTTGGCACCCGGGCAAATCCAGCGGTAATCGCCGGTGGTGGGGTTGATGCTGGAACCGCTGGGAATAAAATAACAATCGATCAATGCGCCAAATGAGCCTCTGCACGGAACCAGGCTGTAGGAGAGGCTGTCCCCATCGGGGTCGTAGGCACCCGGGTTGTGGATGTATTTCTTGCAATAGCAGGCATCGTCTATGGGCGGATTCAAGAGCATGGGCGAGCTGTTGGCGCCCAGGAACGGACTAACCACCAGCGTGGTTTGCAGGAAGAAGGGCATCTCCACCGAGTTGGGGATGTTGCGTATGTCGGCGTTTCGGTTGGGGTCGCTCATAGAAGCGAGGTAGTCGCCCGGACCGTTAAAAGTGAAGGAACCTTTGTAGATGTTTTTCTTTACGGTAGAGGAAATGGGCTCTCCGAGGCGTGCATCGGGAAAGAAGGACGAAGGGCAGTTGTCGGGGCCGTTTACCCTCGGCACCAAAATACTATCGAAGAAAACCTGAGGAGAACCGGCAGAACTGAAGAGCAGCGTGAGGTCGCATCGATCGGCGGTAACGGTGCTGCCGATGCGGGTGTAGGTAACAATGGTGAAGTTGTACTTGAGCGGGTTTAGGCTGTCTCTTGAGAAGGTGATTTCGCCGGCCCGGTTGTGGGTGGCTTGGGCCGAAATGCCCCACAGCAAGCCCCACAAAAACAGCAGAGTTCCTATTCTCATTTTTCTCATAGCAGGGGCCACAAACACAATACGCATTAAATGTAGCTAAGGTATGGGAAAGCGCGCATGTTTCCTGTTAAGAAAGGCAAATGATGGGCACCAATCGGTTAAAGATGGTGCTTAGGCGGCTGGCAAAAAATAAGCGAGCCGCCTCTTTTTGGGGGCGGCTCGCGTAAACACGATGAAGATGCAGCTTAGCGCAGGTGCTCCATGCCGTTGGCGGCCGGGGCGGCATCGGTTTTGTGAACCAATTGCTGCTCCACCGCTTTGGTAGAACCTACCTGAGGTGCAGGATGGAACATGGTTTTTAAGGTTGGCGCAATCACCAGAGAAACGATGGACATCAATTTGATGAGGATGTTCATAGACGGTCCGGAAGTGTCTTTGAAGGGGTCGCCCACGGTGTCGCCGGTTACCGCAGCTTTGTGGGGCTCGGAACCTTTGAAGTAGGTTTGGCCGTTGATGTCCACCCCTTTTTCGAAGGATTTCTTGGCATTATCCCACGCACCACCGGCGTTGTTTTGGAACATGCCCATGAGCACACCGGAAACGGTGGCACCGGCAAGGAACCCGCCCAAGGCCTCGGGGCCAAAGAGGAATCCGATTACCAAGGGAGCCAGGATGGTGATGGCACCGGGCAGCATCATTTTGCGGATGGAAGCCTCGGTAGAAATGGCCACACATTTGTCGTACTCGGGCTTACCGGTACCTTCCATGATGCCGGGAATGGTGCGGAACTGGCGGCGAACCTCTTCCACCATGGCCATGGCGGCCTCTCCTACCGCGCGAATGGCGAGGGAAGAGAAGATGAAGGGAATCATACCTCCCACAAACAAACACGCCAACACATCGGCTTTATAAATGTCGATACCGGTAATGCCGGCAACACCCACAAACGCAGCGAACAAAGCCAATGAGGTAAGGGCTGCAGAAGCAATGGCAAAGCCTTTTCCGGTGGCGGCTGTGGTGTTGCCCACGGCATCCAACACGTCGGTTTTTTCCCGCACCTCTTTCGGCAACTCGCTCATCTCGGCAATGCCACCTGCGTTGTCGGCAATAGGACCAAATGCATCAATGGCCAACTGCATAGCGGTGGTGGCCATCATGCCGGCGGCAGCAATGGCAACACCGTACAGACCGGCACAAGCGTAGCTGCCCCAGATTCCGGCGGCCAACACAAGGGTAGGCAACATCGTAGATTCCATGCCAATGGCCAAACCGCCAATCACATTGGTGGCGTGGCCGGTAGCAGACTGGCGTACAATGGAAAGCACAGGGCGCTTGCCCATGGCGGTGAAGTATTCGGTGATGATGCTCATGAGGGTACCCACGCCCAATCCAACGGCAATGGCACCCATAACCCCGGTTTTGGTGAACTCATTTCCGCGCAACATCATGGTTTCGGGGAGTAGGTAGGATACCAGGCCAAATGAAAACAATGCGGTAAGCACAATGGAACCCCAGTTGCCCATGTTGAGGGCACGCTGCACCACAGAGGTGGAGATGCCGGAGGAATCGCTGATGCGCACAAACCAGGTGCCTACAATGGAGAACACAATGCCCATGCCGGCAATGAGCATAGGAAGAATGATGGGGGCAAACCCACCGAAGTTGTCGTTGCTTTGGGTTTCCTGGCCCAGCACCATGGTTGCCAACACGGTGGCCACATAGGAACCAAAAAGGTCGGCACCCATTCCGGCTACGTCGCCCACGTTGTCGCCTACGTTATCGGCGATGGTGGCGGGGTTGCGCGGATCGTCTTCCGGAATACCGGCTTCTACCTTGCCCACTAAGTCGGCGCCCACATCGGCAGCCTTGGTGTAGATGCCACCGCCTACGCGGGCAAAGAGCGCAATGCTCTCGGCACCCAGAGAGAATCCGGTAAGCACCTCAATGGTGCGCACCATCTCCTCGGAGTTGGCCGCTGCGTCGGGAGCAAAGATGGCTTTCAGGACAATGAAGAGGCCTCCAAGTCCAAGAACCGCCAATCCGGCTACCCCCAGTCCCATAACAGAACCACCGGTAAACGAAACGGCTAGGGCCTTGCTCAAGCTGGTACGGGCCGCTTGGGCGGTGCGCACGTTGGCCTTGGTGGCGATGCGCATGCCGATGTATCCGGCCAATGCCGAGAAAAAGGCCCCAATAATGAAGGCCAAAGCAATCATGGGATGAGAATTTTCGTTTGTGGTGCCCATGTAGGCCAGCAACAGGGAGGCAATTACCACAAAGTAGGTTAGGACTTTCCACTCAGCTTTCAAGAAGGCCATGGCGCCGTCGGCGATGGCGTTGGCAATGCCCTGCATTTTGGCATCTCCGGCATCTTGTTTGCTAACCCAGCTCGATTTCATCCAGGTGTAGAGCAGGCCCAGCCCACCCAATAACGGAACGGCATACAGTAAGGTGTCTTTCATACGCAGCAACTTGGGGTCATTCCCCTTTTTTTGGTTTTATTAGGTTCTGATTCTCAAATAATTAGCCTTGAGAAGGCCGTTTTTTTGAGGGAATGCAAAAGTATCAAAAGAAATGAACCTGCCAAAAGAGAAGGGCTGCACCCCGTTGCACGGGGGTTAGGCCACCCAGCGGTCGATGAGGAAGAAGAGGGCAAAGGCCACGCTGGCAATGCCATTGGTGGTGAAGAAGGCCAGATTGATGCGGCTTAGGTCGCTTGCCTTCACGAGGCTGTGCTGGTACACCAAGAGAAGCATAAAAAGAGCGGTTCCGAACCCGTACCATAGGCCGAGGTGAGCGTACCATCCGGCACCCAAAATGCAAACAGCGCAGAGGATGTGCAGAATCCGGCTCAGGCGCAGGGCACGCTCACCGCCCAGCAGAACGGGCAGAGAACGGAGTCCTTGAGAGCGGTCGAAGTCCTCGTCTTGCAGGGCATATAAGATGTCGAATCCCCCCACCCAAAAAAGTACGGCCCCGGAGAACAGAATGGGCGCAAGGGCAAAGGCACCGGTGATGCACAGGTAGGCCCCAATGGGAGCCAAAGAGAGCCCCAGTCCCAGCACAAGATGACACAAGGCCGTAAAGCGCTTGGTGTAGCTGTAGCCCAGCACCACCAGCAAGGCCAAGGGAGCCAAAGCAAAACACAAGGGGTTGATGAACCACGTGCAGGTCCAAAATAAGGCGGCATTCAGCAACACAAACCTCAAGGCAGAGGAGGGTGCTATGATGCCCGCGGGTATCTCGCGGATGAAGGTGCGGGGGTTTTGGCGGTCGAACTCCCGGTCGGCATAGCGATTAAAGGCCATGGCAGCGCTGCGGGCAAACACCATGCAGGCCAGCATAAGCAGGAACAGTTTCCAGGAGAAAGAGGCACCCGATTGAGACAAACCCAGCCAAAACCCGATAAAAGCAAAGGGCAAAGCAAAAATGGTATGGCTGAATTTTACAAGGGAAAGGTAGTTGCGTAGCGTATGAAAAATGGGCATGCTGACGGTTTATAAACGCTGAATTTGTCGCACCTTTGGTGGCGCAAAGATATGGAGGTGAACACCGAATACTATGCATTGGTTCGCGCCATAAAAGAAGGTTGGCCTGAAATCTTACCCGGAAGCGCTGCGCACAGGCGCATGGCTCCGCCCGGCAGGTTTCGCGACGATGGCCCCGATCCCCTCCCACCGCCCCATGCCCGCCTGGGCGCCGTGTTGGTGCTCCTCTACCCGAACCACGACCTCCAGACTCAGGTGGTGCTGACGCTGCGCAAGGCATACGACGGCCCGCACAGCGCGCAAGTGAGCTTTCCGGGCGGCAAGCCCGAACCTTCGGACGAAGGCCTACGCCATACCGCCCTACGCGAAGCACAGGAAGAAATTGGCATTGCCCCGCACGAAGTGCAGATGGTGGCCGAACTCACCCCACTCTACATCCCACCCAGCAATTTTTTGGTGTACCCTTTTCTCGGACTCTGCGAAGAAAAACCCCGGTTTGTGCCCGATCCCAAAGAAGTTGATTTGGTGTTGCAGCCCCGCCTTTCCGATGTGCTCAACTCCGGTAATCGCCTGGTGCAACGCATGCACACACGCGGAGAAATGTGGGAGGTGCCCACCCTTCAACTGGAGGGTCAGGTAGTATGGGGCGCCACGGCCATGATTCTGGAGGAACTGGCCTGGGTAATTTCCGAGCTGAAGACCCGGCCCTAGAATTTCTTTGGAAGAAATTGAAAAAAGGTATCGCCCCGTAAGCCCAAACGCAGGGTTTCCAATGAAACCGCATCGGTTGGAGCGATGTTGCCCAGGTTTACGTTGGCCCCCTGGTTGCGTATGAACCACACCTGCTGACTCTTTTGGGGCGCCTCCCAGATGATGTTCTCACGAGCAACCTTCGCCAGAATTTTATCAATTAAAAGCGTATGCGTTTTTCCGCTGGTGTGGTAGATGCCCACCGTGCCGCTCTCACGCGCTTCGGCAATGACTTTCCATGAGCCGGCCTCCAGCTCTTTCTTCATCATAGATGTCCATTTGCTGGGGTGAATGATGAGGCCTTCTTCTTTGGAACCCACCTCGCTCACCACCTGTAAATCCTGAGCTAGGGTGCGGATGTAACCGCACTTCTGGTCGTGGGGCATGGTGATGGATCCATCGGATACCTCAGCCATGGCCAATCCCAAATCGGCCACCAGTTTCCGATAATCGTCGAACATGTTGCGCACCACAAAGGCCTCGAAGAGGGTTCCGCCAAGAAAGCAGTTTATATGGTTAGATTGATACAGATTGATTTTTTCCTTTAAGTTTGGAGTAACCAGAGAAGTCCCAAAGCCCAACTTTACCATATCCACCAGGTGGGCAGAGGAAGAAATCAGGTCTTCTGCTTCTCGTAAACTCAAGCCCTTATCCATGACCATGGTAAGCCCCATGCTCCTCGGCTTTTTGGGGCGCGATGGGACGTTGGGCAATTCAAAATTCATCATTCTTTTTTGTTTATATATTGACTGAGTAACGTGTTTACCAAGGGAAGACTTTTTGCTTCGGGGTAAAAAAGAAACAGGCTGTTGTGCTGAGTATGATCTTCTGCTAGTGCCTTGCTGAGATGCTGTCCGGCTTCTTGGTCCAAGCCCAAGGCAAACAAACAGGCAGCCAAACGGTATCGGAACACCACCTGATCGGGGTGTTGAACCAGAGCTGAATCCAAAAGACTGGCGGCTTCGCCTTGGCGGTGGTTGTTGAACAGCAGTTGAGACAATTCCAGCCACACATCTTCATCGTGGGGGTTGTAGCGTATGCTTTTCCGGAAGGCCGTTTCGGCCTCTTCCAACTCGCCTTGGCGCTCGAGCAACTGCGCGTAGAAATACCACAGGTCTGCGTTGTGGGGCTCAATGGCAATGGCTTTGCGGAGGTAAGACATAGCACCGACAATGTCGTTCTTGTGCTCGCATACCGCCGCTTTGCCTACGTAAGGATCGGTGTATGAATCGTCGAGGCGCAGGGCCGAATCGTAAGCCTGCTCTGCCTCCTCCCATCGCTGAAGGTTTTCATAACATTCGCCCAGCATATACTGAGTGCCGGCGTCGGGCTGCTCTTCCTCACCCAAGATCAACAGCACCTCGAGCGCTTCTGCGTGGCGACTCAAACTCAGCAAGCATTGGGCCTTGCCGTAAAGCGCGCTGGGAGCGTTGTCTTCTATAGCCAATGCATAATCAAAAGCAAGTATGGCCTTTTCATATAAATCGAGCTTGGAATAGGCCACGCCCAGGTTAAACCAAGCCGGAAAGCTGTAGGGGTGCCCGTTTAGGAATTCCTGATAAAAGTCCGCTGCCTGCTCTTCCTGATTGAGCATATTGTAACAATAGGCCAGCTCGTAAAGCGCAAATTCGTTGTTTGCGTTCTCTGCAACCGCCTTTCTCAGATACTTGGCCGAACGCTCAAAATCTTGTTTGTTCTGGTATTCAAAAGCAATGAGCATATAAATCTCATCCTTCTCTTCCACCTTATCCAAGCCCTGACGGTAGCTTTCAATGGCCTTGTCGTACTCGCCCATTTGACTGAACAAACCGCCTCGGGTAATGAACACCTCCGGGTTGCCCGGCTCCAGTTGCTCGGCGCGGTTGAGCAGATCCTGAGCTTGTTTCAAATGATTGGTGGCGGCCCAAACCTGGGCTTTGCGTATCATCAAGGGAACGGCTAAAGGATGTTGACTGAGCCCCATCTTGCACACCTGCATGGCGCGCGAGAGGTTGCGCTGTTCCATATAGCCCGCCACCAACTCCTCAAACTGCTCCACATCAAAGAAGTACTGCTCGTTTTTTCGGAGCATCTCCTCGAAGCGGTTCAGCAAAGCATCGGTGTCCTGATTTAAGAACTCATCTCCATCCTCAAACATAAACCCCATGTTGTTTCATACAAATTTAGCCTATGCAGGCCTCCTTTCCCAAAGGAGTTTATCCACAGGCTGTGAAAAACTAATGGTGATGGCCTCTCAAGAATGGGGCCAAAATGGAGGTTAATGGGTCTGGGTGGCCTCTTCGCGGAAAACCGATTCGGGTATGCCCTTGTTTACCAAATAGTTGGAGTACAGCAACTGAAGGGTGGCTCGCTGAGGCCCCTTCTGCTTGGCCGAAGGGCGCTCGCTGTCAAAATCGCCGGTAATGCCCATGGGAAGTGCCATTTTGTTCACATCGAAGGTGAACTCCAGGGTTCCGGGAAGGTCGAAGGGATTGGGTGCATCGGGATACCCAAAACGAATGGAGAAGGCCCCACCGGCAGACGTGTTGCCTTCCGCCTTGCAAAGCCGTTGGGCTTTTCGGTTGATGAACAAGGTGGCCATGAGCACCTCCGGGTTGTCGTCGAGCGGAATCACCTTCACCACCGCACAGGGCTGACCCTGAAACTGCTCGTTGCGCACCCAAATAGCGGTATAAGGTTTGGCCAATAAATTACCCAAAGAAAACTGCATGCCTCTCTTGGGAAGCAAGGCAAACCCCTTGGCTTTCAACCGCATCTTATCGGGGCGTTTGTAGAACACCTGCGCCCGGCGCACCGGAATGCGAATGAAGGATACATCGAGCTTGATGCGCACATCGGCCTGATAATCGTTAACCAGGTTGATGCGGCGCTGCAGGCTGTCGAGCATTGGCTTTGGCTCGAAGCTCTGGGCTTGGGCCAAAAGGCTGCCCAGGCACAACCCAATTACGATAAAATGTCTTTTCGCTGAACGTACCATTGCGTGAAACCAAAGAATATAACCACATGAAGAAGCAGAGCGCCGCCGTATTGGGCAATGCGCGACCAAGAGAACGGATCTTCGAAAAACAGCTTCCAGCCGTTCATGTAGGTGGTGAAGAAAAAGGGCTTCATGGCCTTAAACAAGCTCAGGTCTATGGAGCTCAGAATCATGAAGGCAATGATGATGACCATGGTGAGGAGGATGGGTGTTACGGCATTGTCTGTGATGGCCGAAAAAAGAAAGGAGAGGGAAGCCACAGTTGCCATGCCCAAGATGGAAAAGGCATAGGCCCCCAGCATGCGCCACGATACGTCGGATGCATCAAACAACACCATGGTATCGCGCACCACAAACAAATCGCCGTTGCCCAATAGCCAGCGGCCCATGAACGTGCTCAACAGAGCCATAGAAAGCACCAGCAGGGTGCTGTAGATGATGGCCGTGGCAAACTTGGCCGCCACCAGGGTGCTTCGGCGTATAGGGCGAATGAGCAAAAACCGTATGGTGCCGCTTGCAGACTCGCCCGCCAACAAATCGCCGGTTACCAGGGCAATGAGAAAGGGAATGTGCACCAGCAAGGCGGTGAGGATGATGTAGGCAGACAGGTTTCCGTTGAGGAGGTTGCCCTCAAAGAGAAACTGCTCCTGCAGGTTGGAGGTTTGGAAGTTGAGGAAGTTTGCCCCGTCTACCCATAAGGCCAAGTGTATGGCCCCTACGATGAAGACCACAGCTCCGAAAGCAATGTAGGATCTGCCTCTCGAGAAGAGCTTGATGAGTTCGTTGCGCAAGGCCTGCCAGAACATGAGATTACGTTTGGGATATAAAATAGTCTTCGAGCGTGCGCAGAGGACTGATGGATTCAATGGGAAGCCCCGACTCCACCATCCAGGCAGCCAAAGCGGGGGCCTGGTCGGCGGCGAGGTTGAGGATGATTTTGTGCTCCTCTGCCCGCCTCAAAGAGCCGGAAAAGGCACTGCCGCCCAAGCGCTCCAGAAATGCACCGGGTTGCGAGGTTTCTACCTGAAGGCCGGTGTTGAACCCGCGCAGTATGTCGCGCACGTTGCCTTCTACCACGGCTTTGCCTTTTTGGATGATGACCATTCGGTTGGCCATGATTTCCACTTCCGAGAGGATGTGAGAAGATAAGAATATGGTTATGCCTTGCTCGCGTTGCAGGCTTAGAATGAGCTCGCGAATGTCGCGCATGCCCTGGGGGTCTAGGCCGTTGGTGGGTTCGTCGAGGATGATGAGCTTGGGCTGGTGCAACAAGGCCTGGGCCAAGCCCAAACGCTGCTTCATGCCTTGCGAGAAGGTTTTTACCGGACTGTTGGCCCGATCGGCCAATCCCACCCAATGCAGCACCTCCTGCATGCGGCTGCGCGAAACGGGCACGGTTTGCAACCTGCCCAACACTTCGAGGTTGCGCATGGCGCTGAGGTAGCCATAGAAATCGGGCTTTTCAACAATGGCTCCGATTTGCGACAAGACCCACTCTCTATGGTGGTATAGGTTTTTCCCAAACAGCTCCACCTCGCCCGAGTCCGGAAAGATGAGGCTCAGGAGCATGCGAATGGTGGTGCTTTTACCGGCACCGTTGGGGCCCAAAAACCCATACACATCGCCTTCGTTAACGGTAAACGAGAGCTGATTTACCGCTTGAAAATTGCCGTAGGATTTAGAGAGTCCGCGTACGGATAGAATGGGTGTTGGCATGTACGGGCAATACAACAATGCCCGCGGCAAAAGGTTTACATCTGTTTCAATTCGGCCACCAACTTGGTAAGCACGCCCTTGGCATCGCCAAACACCATGCTGGTTTTGGGGTGGTAAAACAGGGGATTGTCTATACCGGCGTATCCGGCACTCATGCTGCGTTTGTTGATGACGATGTGCTGGGCTTGATCCACCTCCAAAATGGGCATACCGTAAATTGGGCTGCTTGGATCGGTCTTGGCGGAGGGGTTCACCACATCGTTGGCACCCACCACCAGCACCACATCGGTAGAAGCAAACTCGGGGTTCACCTCCTCCATCTCCACCAGCTTATCGTAGGAAACGTTCGACTCGGCCAGCAACACGTTCATGTGCCCCGGCATACGACCGGCCACAGGATGTATGGCGTATTTTACTTCAACCGAGCGGCTTTCCAGGAGCTCTTCCAGCTCGTGAATCACGTGTTGAGCCTGAGCAACCGCCAGCCCATAACCCGGCACAATGATTACTTTCTTTGAATAATTCATCAACACAGCCAAATCGGTTATGCTCATATCTTTTACCGAATTGCCTTCTGTTCCTGAGGCCGAGGCGGCAGCGCCTCCACCCCCAAAGGCACCGAAGATTACGCTGGAAAGCGGGCGGTTCATGGCCTTGCACATGGCCACGGTGAGGATGGTTCCGGCAGAGCCCACCAGGATGCCTCCTGTGAGCATAACCTTGTTGTCGTATAAAAATCCACCGGTTGCGGCGGCCAGTCCGGTGAAGGAGTTCAGGAGGGATATCACCACCGGCATGTCGGCTCCGCCAATGGGAACCACAAACAGCACTCCATACACCAAGGCAAGCGCCAGCAGCACCATCAGCATGTATGTCGGCCAGGTTCCGCTGTTCAGCACCAAGGCAATGCCCAAGCCGAGGGTGAGTATAAGAAAAGCGTTGTTGATGAGGTTGTACGAAGGCAGCCTCAGGGTTTTGGAAAGCGTTCCGTTTAATTTGGCAAAGGCTATAATGCTTCCCGAAAAGCTCACGCTGCCAATCACCAATCCGGCAACAATAGAAGCCATAGCTCCGGCCTGTCCCACGTGGTGGTGGTATTCAATAAGGGAAATAAGTGCGGCGCAGGCTCCGCCCATTCCGTTGAACAAGGAAACCATCTCGGGCATCTGGGTCATCATTACCCTCTTGGCTGCCACCCAGCCGAGCACGGTGCCCAAGGCCAATGCGCCCAGGATGAGGGCCAACACCATACCCGAAACCGGAGTAGGATGCAGGAAGATGGTTCCGGCAATGGCCAGCACCATGCCCACCGCTGCAAGCAGGTTGCCTTTGCGGGCAGTTTCGGGATGGCCCAACATTTTAATACCAACGATGAAGCTTAGGGAGGCCAGCAGATACAGGAGATTGAGCATAATGCGTTGGTCTTATTTTTTCTTTTTAAACATTTCCAACATGCGGTCGGTTACCACAAAGCCGCCCACCACGTTTAAGGTGCCCAGCAGCACAGCCAGAAATCCGAGTATGAGGTTGAGGGTATCGTTGGGGTCGCAGTTGAGCATCACCAAAATGGCGCCCACAATAACTACACCGTGTATGGCGTTGGCGCCCGACATGAGGGGAGTATGCAACACAGAGGGCACCTTCCCGATGAGCTCAACGCCCACAAAGGCAGCGAGGATCAGGAAATAGATAAGATCGAGGTTGTGTTCAAAAAGTTCGAGCATGGCTTACGGTTGTAAAAGTGAGGGGTGAACGGCTTTGCCTTGTTCCACGAGCAGGCAGCCCGCTACAATTTCATCTTCGCGGTTGAGGTTGAGGCCCTCTTCGCCGAGGATGAGCTCGAGCACGGCCAGCACATTGCGGGCAAAGAGGTCGCTGGCATTCAGGGGAAGGTGAGCCGGAAGGTTGGCCTCGCCCAAGATGGTAACGCCGCGGTGCACCACGGTTTCGTTGAGGCGGCTGAGGGCGCAGTTGCCCCCCTGCTCCACGGCCATGTCTACCACCACCGAGCCGGGCTTCATTGCTTCTACCATGGCCTGGGTAATGAGCATGGGTGCTTTTTTACCGGGTATAAGGGCAGTGGTAACCACCAGGTCGGCCTGACTCACATGCTGGGCAATGAGGGCCTGCTGACGGGCCAAAAAATCTTCGGATACCCCTTTCACGTAGCCGCCTTCTATGCGCACGCTCTCATCTTGTTTCAGCTCTATAAACCTGCCGCCGAGCGACTCTACCTGCTCCTTGGTTTCGGGGCGAATGTCGCTCACCTCCACCACCGCCCCCAGGCGCTTGGCCGTGGCAATGGCCTGCAGCCCCGCTACTCCGGCTCCCATGATCACCACCTTGGCCGGACGAATGGTACCGGCTGCGGTCATCAGCATCGGAAAAATCTTGCCAAGTGCCTGGGCTCCAAGCAAAACGGCTTTGTACCCGGCCAAATTGGCCTGAGAGCTGAGCACATCCATCTTCTGTGCACGAGATATGCGCGGAATGGCGTCGAGGGAAATGAGGGTTATACCCGCATCGCACGCGGCCTGAACAACGCCCGGATGCATGGAGGCAAGCACCAACCCCATCCAGGCAGTGCCCCGAGGCAGGGTGGACAACAGAGCGGGGTCGGGAGGATTGATGCCCAGCCACAAAGCGGGCTGAACCAGCATCTCTGCGCGGGGCTTAACGGATGCCCCAACCTGCTCATACTGTTCGTCTGATAAAAAAGAACCTTCTCCGGCTCCTTTCTCCACCCAAACCGTATGCTTTTTTTGCACCAACAGGCGCACCACATCCGGTGTGAGCGCTACGCGACGCTCGCCTTGCCGGGTTTCTTTTGAAAGACAAAGGATCATGTTGCTGAGCCGGCCCTGAATAAGCCAAGACCGGGTAGCTCAAATGTAATGGCACCAAGAGTTGGGAAAAGCGCCGCCCGCGCTTTTTTTTCACCACGTTATGAACCGTTCAGAAAACGGAACGCTTATTACTCAAAGGTAAGGGAGAGGTAAAAAAGACGCGAGGTCAATCGGTCTATGGCGCTGGTATAAATGCTGCCGTCGCGCACCAACAAATCGCGCATGCCAAAGCTGTATTTGAGCTCCGGACTGAGCTTAAAGTATTCGAGGTAAAAGTCCATACCCAAGCCAACCTCATACATGAAATCGTTCTTACGGATCTTCACAATAACGTTGTCGATGGAACCAGGTGCAAGGTCCTTGGTTGAGGACATATCGAGAACATACTTCATACCTCCTACAAGATAAAAGCGTATGTTGTTGAGGCGCGCGCTTTTGTATTTGAGCAACAACGGAAACTCAAGAAAGGTACTCTCGAGGGGCTTCTCCACGTCTAATGGGCCGTACTGTTTGGTGTTGATGGTGTACACCAATTTTCTGCTCACAAAGGATATGGCCGGAATAAAACGTACATCGAGGTATTCAAGAAAAGAATAGTTTGCGATGAGGCCAATGCAAAAGCCGGGTTGGGATTCCGAACGGATGGCAAACAAGCTGTCGTTGGTGGCCAGAGTGCTGTTGAACCGGGTAATGAAACCTGCTGAGTTTACTTGCAGGGAGAAGCCATAATGCATGGTCTTCTTATCGAAGTTGGGCAGGTTCAACACCCGTTGCTTTTGCGCAAATGCCTCGCCCATGCAAAGCAGCAAAAGCAGCAAAACAAATGGGCTTAGGGGTTTCATAGTCAACAGGTATGGCAGCGGGCTCTAATTTAGGATTTGTTTGCCTTCATTCCGGTGTAGATGGTGGCAATGCCCCCGGTGAGGCGTTTCTCTTTGCAATGTTGAAATCCGCATTTACGCATGTGCTCCAGCATGACCTCGCCATCCGGAAAGGCCTGTACCGATTCGGGCAGGTAGCTGTAAGCCGCTGCATCGCCGGAAACTCGGTTGCCAACGGTAGGCAACAACTTTGTAAAATAAAAACGATAGAGTTGTTTCATGGGAAACTTCCTGGGTCGGCTAAACTCCAGCACCACCAGCATTCCGCCCGGCCTAAGCACCCGGTTCATTTCCCACAACCCCGCATCGAGGTGCTCGAAGTTGCGAACCCCAAAGGCCACGCTAACGGCGTCGAACGCGCCCTCTTCAAAGGGTAAGTGCTCGGCGTCGGCTTTCTGAAGGTGAATGAGCTCTTTTAGTCCACGCGCTTCAATTTTCTTTCGCCCCAAAGCCAGCATGCCTTCCGAAAGGTCAACCCCAACAATGCGCTCGGGCTTCAGATGCCTTTCCATCAGGGCGAGATCGGCGGTTCCGGTGGCCACATCGAGCACACGGCGAGGACGGGCTGTTTTGAGGATGCGCACCACTTTGCGGCGCCAGCCTACATCTATGCCCAAAGAAAGAAGTCGATTCAAAAAGTCGTAGCGCGGTGCAATGGCATCAAACATAGCCTCTACCTGGTGGGCCTTGCTGCCGGGTTTATCGCCGTATGGTTTTACAACTGGTTCGGTCATGGCATCGAAACCCGAAACGGGCGCGCTTGTTCGTGGGTTAGTAGAGGTGAAGCCGCCGCGCTTCTTTCCAGAGTCGCTGGTGGGTGAGCGGCACCACCCCAACGGATTCGCATACGAGCCCTCCTGCCAGATTGCACAGACGGGCCATGGTTTCCGGATCTATCTTGGCCGCAAGGCAACAGGCGGCAACGGCAATAACGGTGTCGCCGGCACCCGATACGTCGGCCACGGTACGCAGGTGGGCATCCTCATGCACGTGTCGGCGACCATCGGTCCAAAAGATGCCCTTATCGGAAAGCGTAACCATGAGGGTTGCGGCACCGGTTTTGGTGAGGATGGATTTCGCGTTTTTCTTCAGGGCATCGACCAGCGGCAAGCCGGCGGTCTCAAAGCCAATGCCATCCTGCAATTCGCGTAGGTTGGGTTTAAACAGGGTGCACCCTTCAAAATGAAGGAAGCGCTCTCGTTTGGGGTCAACAGCGGTGGGAATCTTGCGCCTTCTGGCCTGAACCAGCATCTCCTGAACAAGCTCGGCGCTGAGGGTGCCTTTGTCGTAGTCTTCAAAGAGGATGACCTCGGGTTTCCAACGCTGAAGGATTCGGCCATAGGCCTCTATGGTGCGCTGAGATTCTGCCTCGGTGGGTGGATGCACCTCTTCACGATCGAGGCGCAAGAGTTGATGCTGCCCTGCCATGAACCGGGTTTTGGCGGTGGTGATGCGATCTGCGCTGGCCTGCACAAAAGCCGTGTTCAGGCCATGCTGCTGCAAAAGCGCCTGCAAACGGTCTCCATCGGAATCGGTGCCGCATACGCTCAACAACAATGGCTCGGCACCGAGGGTGTGGAGGTTGAGGGCCACGTTGGCGGCTCCACCCAGACGGTGCTCGGTGTGGTTCTCTTGCAACACCGGAACCGGAGCCTCCGGTGATATGCGCCCAACCCTACCCCGAACGTAGGTGTCGAGCATAACATCGCCCACCACTAAAACGCGGCGGCCCTGAAAGGGATGGGGAGGCTTGGGGCTGGGCGACATGGTTTAGTTCAACTGAGCCAAGGCTGCCGCCATGCGCTCAATAGCTTTGCGGATCTGGGCTTCTGAGCAAGCATAGGAAAATCGAAAACAGCTGTCGTCGCCAAAGGCATCGCCCGAAACAACGGCCACGTGCGCCTCATCCAGAAGATACATGGCAAAGTCGGAGGAGTTGCGGATGACGCGCTCGCCCTTGGCTTTGCCGAAGTAATGGGTGATGTCTGGAAACACATAGAAGGCACCGTCGGGAACGTTGCACTTAATGCCGGGTATGGCGCTCAACAGCTCCACCACCAGGTTCCGCCTCTGCAGGAAGGATTCGCGCATGGGCTCTACCACAATGGGGTCGGCGTTAACGGCTGCAAGGGCCGCCATCTGCGATACCGAACAGGTTCCGGAAGTAAACTGACCCTGCATTTTCTCGCAAGCCTTGGCAATCCATAAGGGAGCCCCAATGTACCCAATGCGCCAGCCGGTCATGGCAAAGCCTTTCGAAACGCCATTAACGGTAATCGTGCGGTCCATCATACCCGGTATGGAGGCCATGCTGCAATGCGCACCGAGGTAGTTGATGTGCTCATATATTTCATCCGATACAACCAAAACGTTTGGAAAATCGGCCAACACATCGGCCAGGGCCTGCAGCTCCTCGCGGGAATAAACAGACCCGCTGGGGTTGCAAGGACTCGAAAAGATGAGCATGCGGGTTTTGGCGGTTAGGGCCTTGCGCAGAGCATCGGGCTTAACCTTAAAGTTGTCGTGCACGGTGCTGGGCACAAAAACCGGAACACCATCTGCAAGCTTGATGAGTTCGAGGTAACTTACCCAGTAAGGAACCGGAATCAAGACCTCTTCGCCTTCATTTAAAAGACTTAATATAACATTGGCGATGCTTTGCTTGGCACCGGTGCTCACCACAATTTGTTCGGGCTTGTAGCTGAGGCCGTTGTCGCGCTCAAATTTGCGGGAAATGGCAGCGCGCAGTTCGGCAAAGCCGGGCACCGGAGTGTAGTGGGTGATGTTGTTGTGTATGGCCGCGCAGGCAGCATCCTTAATGAAACCCGGTGTCTCAAAGTCGGGCTCACCAATGGAAAGATTCACCACGTCTATGCCTTGGGCCGTCATCTCGCGGCTGCGGCGGGCCATGGCCAAGGTTTGGGACTCTGCCAGCTTATCCAGCCTACTGGCCGGCTGCTGGCTCAACTTTTGGGTGGAATTCATCCGTATGGGCTTGTTCTAGAGTGGGGCGAAGCTATTAAAGTTTTGGCAATTGCCGGGTTACAGGCCGGTACTATCGGAAGCCCCGGTGGTGGGCAGTGCAAAGGCATCCATGGGCAGGTCGCCCACCTCCACCCCGCGCATTTGGCTCAACTCTTTTTGCAAGGCTTCGTGAAACCCTTCGCTCACCCAAACGCACCCAAACATGCCAAAGCCCACCGTGCGCGACGATCCATCTACTGAAAACTGTGAGAGGGAGAACAAACCCCAGTTCCTGCGATTCAGTGTTGTTGCCAAGACTTGCTCCAAAACAGCATCGCCCAAGAGCATGCCCAACTTATTGTCCAGCTCAGAAGGTTGGTTCTTGAGGTTCCCTTGCCTTGCCTTAGCCTCCATGCTGCTGCGCAGGCTGTTGTGCAGGACAAAGCGGTGACGATCGAGGTCGGGATTGGTGATCAAGGCAATCCCGGAAAAGAGCGCCAAAGCACAGGATAACCAACCCCACCAAGCCGAAAAAAAACGCTTCATGAATTAAGGGAATTGCACCTACACCTTCCGAGGATTGGGGTTGACCTCATCGCGCTCCACTTTTCCATCTTTCAAACGTATGATGCGGTGCGCATATTGAGCAATGTCTTCTTCGTGGGTTACCACAATAACGGTGTTTCCGTTGAGGTGAATCTGGTTGAAGAGGGCCATAATTTCATAAGATGTTTTGGAATCGAGGTTTCCCGTGGGTTCGTCGGCCAGGATGATGGCGGGGTGGTTAACCAACGCCCTGGCCACGGCCACGCGCTGACGCTGGCCTCCGCTGAGCTCGTTGGGCTTGTGCTTGATGCGGTCGCCCAAACCCACTTCGGAAAGCACTTGAGTAGCTCTGCTGTTGCGGTCCTCTTTATTCCAACCGGCGTAAATGAGGGGCAAAGCCACATTATCTAAGGCAGTAGAACGGGGCAGAAGGTTAAAGGTCTGAAAGATGAATCCGATCTCTTTGTTGCGGATCTCCGCCAACTGGCTGTCACCAAGTGCACTCACGTCGTTTCCGTTCAGCACGTAACGCCCTTTGCTCGGCGTATCCAGGCAGCCCAGAATGTTCATGAGGGTGCTCTTTCCAGATCCCGAGGGTCCCATCAAGGCTACGTATTCATTTTTGTTGATGACCAGATCCACGCCCCGTAAGGCCTGAATGGTCTCGGTACCAATGCGGAAATGCCGCTCTATGCCCTGGAGGGTGATGATGGGTTGTGGCGTGCTCATGGGTTTGGCTTATGAAAGACGCAGCTGAAAGGACTGGCGGCTGAGGTTGGGATCAAAAAACAGAAGTCCGAGGTCAAAGGTATCAATTGCAACCCGCACGCTGGGGTGTTGTGAAAGGGTTTTCCAGGCTTGCTTCATTTCGGGCGACCAGTGTATGTCGTCGAACACGAGAAGGGTGCGCTCGTGGCAATAGGGCAGCAACCGCTCGAAATACGTGAGGGTGGCCTCAAGGGTGTGGTTTCCATCCACAAAGGCAAAGTCGATGCGTTGCAACGATTGCAGGGCGGGCAACAGGGTATGCTCAAAGTTTCCGGTAACCACGGTTGCATTGCGGAACCCGACCTTATGGAGAAGGCGCTGAGCATAACCTGCGGTCTCGGGGCAACCTTCGAGCCCGAGGTAGCGGGCATTGGGGCGGGCTGCAGCGAGGTGAAGGGCGGTGAGTCCAACAGAGGTGCCCACTTCGAGTAGGGTATCGGCCTGCACGTGGTCTGCCAGGCGAAACAGCAGTTGGGCTTGCTCGAGGGGTTTTGCGCTGCGGCGCGCCAGGCGTCCCACCTTCACCGGGCCCGAACGCCGTCCGGCGCCCAGGTCGAGGCGGTTCAGCACCGTAGCGTCGCCCAGCACGTCCTCTCGGATGCGTTCCAGGCGAGGAAACGCAGAGAAGGTGCGCACCTTGGGCATCACGCAGGTGAGCAGATGAAACACCATAGGGCTGTGAACCCCATGCGCATCAACGGATCGCCAGCGAAAAACGCACCACTCCCACAACCGAAAAAACAGCAAGCGCATGGCCCAAAGGTAGGCGAATACCCCGCCTTATGTTTTCCTGCCCGGGTCGTTCAAAACATTTTTTCGAGAGCACAGAAAAAGCCACTGGGTTGAAGCACCTTTGCACATACAAAACTAACCATGCGCAAGCAAGGCGGCATTTTCCGCAACATCGATTGGTGGCTCGTGGGCATCTATTTGCTGATGGTGCTGCTGGGTTGGCTCAACGTATACGCCGCGGTGTACAACGAAGAGCACCAGGCCATCACCGATTTCTCCCAGAAATACGGTAAGCAATTGGTGTGGATCCTCTCCAGCCTTTTCATAGCCATGCTCATCTTGGTGGTGGAGGGCAATTTTTTTGCTGCCTTCTCCTATCCCATATACGGCATTCTTTTGGCCATGCTGGTGCTGGTACTTTTTATAGGAAAGGAGGTGTCGGGCAGTAAGAGCTGGTTTGGTATTGGCGATTTCGGTGTGCAACCCGCTGAGTTTGCCAAGTTTGCCACACTCATGGCCCTGGCCAAGTACCTCGGAAACATCAACACGAAGATGACCGAGAACCGCACCAAGATCATCTCGGCCATCATCATACTCGTTCCCATGATGCTCATCGTGTTGGAAAACGAAACAGGGGTGGCGCTGGTCTACAGTGCTTTTGTATTGGTGCTCTACCGCGAAGGCTTATCCGGCAATTTCCTTCTGTTGGGCCTTGCATTGGCTCTGCTCTTCCTGCTGGCCTTGTTGGTGAACCAGCTCATTTTGCTGGTGGTGTTGGCCGTGCTGTGCTTCCTTCTGTTCATGATGGTGCGCAAAACCACCCAAAACATTCTGGTGGTGGCGATTATTTTTTTGGCCTCTGGAGGTGTGGTGTACGGAGTGCAATACGCCTTCAATAAGCTGGAGCCGCACCAGAAAACGCGCATAAACGTTTTCCTGGGTAAGGAGAGCGACAAGAAAAAAGCAGGCTACAACGTAAACCAAAGCCTCATAGCCATTGGCTCGGGCGGCATTGCCGGCAAAGGCTTTCTGCAAGGAACGCAAACGAAATACGACTTCGTGCCCGAGCAAAGCACAGATTTCATTTTCTGCACCGTGGGCGAGGAGTGGGGTTTCCTTGGCGCAGCGGTTGTGGTGGTGCTTTTCTTGGCCCTCATGATCCGCGTGGTGCAGGTGGCCGAGCGACAACGATCGCCCTACAGCCGTGTCTACGGCTATGGGGTTGCCTCGATTCTGTTCTTTCACTTTTTTGTAAACGTGGGCATGACCATTGGACTAATGCCCGTAATCGGAATACCCTTGCCTTTTTTCAGCTACGGTGGGTCTTCCCTTTGGGCATTCACCATTCTGCTTTTCATCCTCATCAAACTGGATGCCTACCGCCTCGATATTTTGAGGTAAATTGTAACGCATTGAAAATTGGGCACTTACCATTTTTTTTGTGCGGGCTCATCACTTTTGTTTGCAGGTTTCGCACCAAGGCATACTTTTGTGGTCCCTTATGCGAAAGTAGCTCAGTTGGTAGAGCACGACCTTGCCAAGGTCGGGGTCGCGAGTTCGAATCTCGTCTTTCGCTCCAAAAGCCCCCTGCCACGCAGGGGTTCTTTTTTTGAGCACACCTCAAAACCCTGCCCGGGTGGTGGAACAGGTAGACACGCAGGACTTAAAATCCTGTGACCCTAAAGGTCGTACGGGTTCGATTCCCGTCTCGGGTACTTCAATTCGCGCAACACCCGCGCCCATGCCGCGTTTTTGCGTACATTTCGCAGCTGATTTCTGCCGCATGAAACCTTTGTTTTTCTTCACACTCGTGGGTTCCCTTTTTATAGGTCGGGCCACTTTTGCACAGTCTGCACTTGGGTCTAGGGTAGTAACCTTCCCCGACTATGCCGGGCCTCAAATGAATTTTCTGAAGGCCATAGGACCCGTTCGGGGCACCCTTTATCAAGTAGCGTGCAAAGGGCTCACCTTATCTTACCGCAACGCCTACATACGCTCTCTAAATGCGGCAGAAGGGAAAGCCGGTGCTTGGTTGCCCTTAAACCTGGAACCTTTTAAAATCTTAGACGAATTAGAGGACGTCTTGGTGTTCAACGAGAGCATCTGGATTCTTTTCAGCGGAACCAATCCGGCCAGCAGAGAACCTTGGCTTATGGCCACCGAAATCGACCCTCAAAACGGAAACGTTATAGGAAAAGTGCAAATCCTTTGTCCTATGATAAATCCTCGGCCCACAAAAAGCAACGAGATGCCTGTTTGTAGGGTTAGTCCCGATGGGCATACCTTAATGGCATATCAGATGGGGCTCGACTATTTTCCGGTAGCTGCAGGAGGAGACGATAGGAGTAAGGTTATGGGTATGAACATTGGAGTTTGGACCATAGGAGAAGCCGAAAGCTGGCGGAAGCAGGTGGTGCTGGACGATGGCCGCAACGTATTCGACCGCGGCCAAGCTAAGGTAGATAACCAGGGCAGGGTATTGGTAAACGGGGTGATGGAGGAAGGTGGATTTGGAACCGGCTCCTCCGGAAAAAAAGAGGTAGCTACCCTCATTGCCTTATGGGAGAAAGGGAATAAAATAGCCAAGACGCGCGCAAATCCCAACAGCTCTCCAAATCCCGAATTTTGGGCAGATTGGCACGGTAAGGATTCCATTAAGATGGCTACTGTGTTTTTCGAAGACCGATACAAATACACCATGGGGTATGCCACCGGCTGGTGGGTGCCGGCCCGAAACCAAATGGTGTGGAAAAGCCAGCACACTTGGCTGGATGGTTTTAAGGATCAATCGGGTTGGCAAGCAAGTGGTGTTGGCAGATTGGGTTTAACCTTCGATCAGCTGGCGGCACCGGAAGAGGCGCAGGTGAAAGGCATCTACACTATAGGCAATGGAACGAGCTGGTTGATGATTGAAGTGCGCAACCCAAACGCCCTGCGCGATAAGGTGGAGCGCCGTTTCAAAGAAAGCAGCCTCAGTGGATTTGCAGAAAGCGAAACCGAGGCTTGGAAACGCATTTACCAATTTGCGGCAGATGCCCCCAACGGTGTGTTTATGATTCCGGTAGATGCCGCATTGACTACCGGAACCCCATATTACATAAACCGCCGAAGCTACAGCAAACTGGAGCCCGAACGCTGCATCACCCATCCGCTCGTCCAAAATTCGAATCCAACCTATTTGCAACTCGAATTCCCCGAGGCCAGTTCAAGACAAACCCCAGTGCTCGTTCAGGTCTCCTTCTCAGAAGGGAAATGGAACCGTAAGAATATAGAAATAGCCGGTGCGGAAGCCTTCGACCTATATATCAATAAAAGTGATTTTATACCCGGACTTGGCATGCTGGTTTTCGGAGTTAATGGAGCTCAAGAATGGCTCGGAATAGTTGGCTTCTAGCCACGGCGATGCACCGTTTGCTGTTGCTTCTTTTATTGCATGGGGTCGCAGATGCTGTAGCCCAGCCCTCAGGCTTCCGAGGCAGAATGCTTCAGGTAAACCAGAGGCAGGTGCACGTGCTCGACACCGGCAAAGGCCCAACTGTGTTGCTGCTGCATCCAAACAGCGGAGACATTGCCAGCATGGAAAAGCAGATTCGCTTTTTTCTTCCCAATCACCGGGTGGTTCTGCCCGAAGCAAGAGGGCACGGCAAATCTCCATTAGGCAAAGACAGTCTAACCTATGAGCGTATAACAGAAGATGTATATGAAGTAGTGCAGTACCTGAAACTCGACTCTTGTCTTGTTTTCGGATGGAGCGACGGTGGTATTGTGGGACTTAGGCTCGCCATGAAGCACCCGAAGGTGGTAAAGCGCCTTGCCGTTTATGGTGCCAACTTGCGGCCGGATACAACTGCAATACATGCATTTGCCATCCATATGGTGCGCAACGATCTTGCCTTTTTTCAACAACGTATTGAAGCAAATGACACCACACAACCCTGGAAATATTTGGTGGCTCAGCACCATCTTCTCTTATACCACCCCAATTGGAAAGCCCCAGAATTAAAGTCCATAGCTTGTCCGGTGCTGGTGATGAGCGGAGATTGCGACATCATCCGCATGCAGCATACCATAGACCTATTTGAGGCGATACCCAAGGCCCAACTCTGTGTGTTTCCGGGTGGTACTCATTTCGATCCCATGTTCCGTGAAGAGCGCGTAAATAGCCTACTTCAGGATTTTTTCTCCAAGCCATTTAAAAGGCCCACCAGCGAAGGTGTAATGAAAGGAGAATAATCCAAAAGCGTTAAAACCGGTAGCTAAAATTAAGGGCCAATCGGAGATATACCTTACCGGTTACCGGCCCCGGCACCAAGCTTTTTGCCAGTGCATTATCCAATAAGGTTTCGGAGCCAAGAAGCCACCCAAAAGAACCCTGTACAAGAAAACCAAAATGCTCGCTGGAAAGTACGTTGATGCCGCCCAGCGCGCCCAACATGACTCGATTGAAACGTTCGGCAGGTATGTTGAACCGAGTAGGATCAAGGCCCCAAAATTTCATAAGATTTGCGTTGTCCGGGCTTTGATACCAGATGACGCGCGTTTGGTGCAGCCCACCTTCCAAACCCAACATAAGACTGTAATCGTCCCAGTCATTGGTGTAGCATCGAATTTGGTAGAGAAACCCGGAGTGATTGTACCCCAAAGAGTATTCAGCAGAACGTTCTGCGCCGGGTCTGGCGGCCAATACAACCGGATCTATGTAGGAACTTAAGTCGAGACTGGGTACGGATTCGCTGCTGGAAAAGTCGTTGCTGCTTAAAGCCCGATAGGATGCATACCCCATCCACGCTACTTCTAGGTTGCGTATGGGGGCGTATGAAACCCCGAGTGCAAACTGCCGGCTTCCAGAACCTTCTCGAGCGTCGTAATCCAACGATCCGTTTCCGTTTACACCACCCAAATTGGTGACCTGAAAGGGATTCACGGTGATGCCCCAATGACCGGCAAAAAGGGGGTGTGATGCAAGCATGAACACCAGAAGGAAGAACTTTGAAAAGCAACAGATGCGTAGAGTTTTCATCGGATAAAGATTATTTAAACTCCAGATTCAGTCCCTCTGCTGCCACACGCGCGGGAATACCAAAAGACAACCCTTCAATGCCTTTTCCGGAAAGCTTCATGGTGGAAATGCCCACTACCCTACCCTGTTGATCTACCAGAGGTCCTCCGCTGTTTCCGGGATTGATGCTCACATCGGTTTGCAGGAGAGCTTTGCCGGCAACCTCGCGAATGCCGCTGATGATGCCTTTGGTTACCGTTTGATTCAAGTTTTTTTCCAGCGGTGTTCCAATGGCCCAAACGTCGTCACCAATCTCAGCTGCATCCGGCGGAGCGAAGCTTAGGCAAGGCAAACTGTCGGCAGGAATTTGCACCAGAGCAAGGTCCATAGCCGTGTTCCGCTTGAGCACCCTTCCAGTGAAGGTGGCTCCGTTCTTGAGGCGCACCATTACGTTTGTCTGATCTTCGACCACATGTTGATTGGTGAGCAACATGCCGTTGGCTGCCACAAAAAATCCGCTGCCAAATCCATTTGACGTTTCTATGGTTACGACCGCTTCAGTGGCATAGCGCAGGGCTTCTTTAAAGGTGGAGAACGAAATCGGAGCAGGTGTTTTGAGCACCACCTTCTCTCCTACCGCCATCCTTTGTGCCTTTGCCTTTGCCCGGTTCAAAATCTGCCAAAGGGTGTCGATGGAAAGCAGGTGACGGGCGCTCTCGCGGAGCTGTTCGGCCAGCAAAGGCTGACGCTGACTGAACCTGCTGTAGGGTGTTTCGAGGCGGCATACGACCACGCTGCTGCTGTCGCCACCGTAGCCGGACAGCACCTCCCACTCCACCGCAATTCGCCCGCTTCCATTTAATGAGCGCAACGTGCTTCCACCCTTAAAACTGCCTTTGGCCCACAACACACGAGGCCGCAAGCAAAGGTCTGCTCCGGATGCAGAGAGGGGTTTTGTAGCATCGGCCACCGGTGCCTCAAGATTCTGTTCAGAAAAGGCTTCTTGCAAACTGCCTAAACACTCCCAACTGCCAATGCCCATGAGGCGCTTCTCACGCGATGATTCGGGTTTCAGCATGGATCCGTTTAGAGCATACGCAAACGTGGCATTCGCGTCTAGGGTTGGCTCCAACAATGCCAATCGGGGCGCTTGTTCGGGTATATACAATTTACGAACCAACCGAACGGTATCTGGAAACAACGTTACCGTTGTAGAGGCGTTGGAGGCGTCATCTACTATACAAGGAATGCACAACAATAGAGCATCCAAAAACACCGGGAAGAATCGCACATCGCGCACCACACTCACTTTGGCATCCAAGTACCCATCCTTGCTCACCACCAACTGTTCCACCTCATCGCCTCGAGCACCCATTCGCGAAGGTGTTTGACCTACGGCAAACCCCTTAGGGGTAGATATTTCGGCATTGGGAGGGAAAGAAACAAGTTCAGGGAGGGAGTTTCGTCCATACCAAACCGTAGCGCATCCGCCTAACGTAAGCAAGGCCAATAGGCCCAATACCATTCGCAGCATCGTGTTCATCCGCAACAAAAAAACATAAATAATCGATGCAGCAGTTTCAAAATAATCCCTTGCTTTGCATGTATCATCATCTACACTTCATGAAATCATTTTTTTGTTGGTTGTTGGCATGCAGCACCTTACCCCTGGTTGTTGAGGCTCAGGGCGGCTTCCCCGAAGCCAAGTTGAAACTGGGCCCCCTCGTAAAAGGCTTACCCGGCGGCTCTATTGCAACTTGTTTATCAAAAGACCGAACGGGATATTTTCTCATTGGGCAGGGCGAAGGGGGCAGCTCCATTGATATGGGCAGCGACCCCTACCTTCAAAAAATCATGCCCGATCTAAGCATGGGTCCAATATACGATCAAGTAGACGAACCCAAAGATGAGGAGAGCGGAAAGCGCTATAAGGTTGAGCATATGACCCGCCTGGGTGAAAACTTCTACACCATACTCTCCATTTACCGTCGAAAGGAAGACCGCGACTTGGTGCTTGCACGATCCCTCGACCCCAAAACCCTAAAGCCATCTACCAAAACCATTACCCTTACCGAAGAGGTGCACGAGGGACGCAAAGACCGTAAGAACTACATCTTCAAATCCAGCGGCGATGGGTTGCACATGGCCATGATCATCGACATGGCTCGTCCGGAAAAAGACGAGAAGGTAACTTTCAAAGTTGGGGTCTTCGATCAAAACATGGGCACAGAGTGGAAAGGCAACATAAGTCTTCCATACACCAACCGCGAGATCGGCGATCCTGTTTTTCGCATAGACAACAATGGAAATATATACGTGACTACGAAGATTTACATTGATGGTGAGCGGGAAGTGCGCAAAGGGGCACCCAACTACAAATGGCACATCTTCCTATTCTCTAACAAAGGGCAGAAAATGACCGACCACGAGATCAAACTCGATGGAGGACTTTTTGTGAACAGCTTCTCTTTTGGTGTTGGGGGCAACGATGAAATTGTGTTGGCCGGATTATACAGCAAGGAAAACATCCTCAATGCAGACGGTTCCTTTTTTCAGCGCATGGACCTTTACACCGGCAGTGTAAAAGCTTTTAATACCCAAGAATTTGATGTAGATTTTTTAGCCCAGGGCTTGTCAGACAAAGCCAAAGCCCGCATGGCCCGTCGCGAGGCTAAGGGCAAGGAATACGAATTGAGCAACTACGATTTGCGTGACCTGGTGTACTTGCCCGACGGCTCGGCCTTGCTTACCGGCGAGCAATACTATGTTGTGGTGTACACCACAACCGTAAACGGACATACCACCACCAACTACGAATACAACTACCGAAACATAATAGCGGTTAAGATATCCAAGGAAGGACGCATACAATACTCGTCTTATGTTCCTAAGATGCAGATATCCACCAACGACCGCGGACCACATTCCTCCTTTGCCATGTTTGTGGGTTCCAAAAGTGCCTACTTCCTTTACAACGACCATAAAGCCAATGCCGATAAGCCCGATTACAACCTCAACAACTTCACCATTTCGAACAGAAATGGTGTGGCTATGATGGGGAAGATGGATTTGGCAACGGGCAAGATCCAGCGCAAGCCCCTCATCAGCATGGAGGAATTAGAGGTTGCATTCCGACCAAAATCGAGCGAGCAGATTGATGAAAAAACCTTCCTCTTTTCCTGTGAGGAGGGTAAAAAAGAGCAGTATGGCATCATCACCTTCAGTGAATAACCTGCCCAAAACCTCTCAAAGAAAAGCAACCCAAACGGTTGCTTTTTTTGTTGAAGGGATTGGTACGCAGCGTGATTCCAGGAGTTACCTTTGTGTACCATGCCTGCTCAAGTAATGCACTTCATCTTAAACCCCATTGCCGGGGGTATGCCTGCAGAGCGGGTGGAGGAGTACATCCGCCAATTCATTAAACCCGTTCTCATTTCCCCTGAATTTCATTACACTCAATATGCAGGGCATGGATACGAAATCGCACGAGACTTGGCTGCGGCCGGTGCGCCATTTGTGGTGGCGTTTGGGGGCGATGGCACTGCACACGAAGTAGGTGCGGCCCTAATTGGGACCGAAACCGCAATGGGCATCATACCCAACGGTTCGGGCAATGGCTTTGCCCGTCACCTAAAAATTCCTCTTCAGTTTCCGGAATGCGTGGAAGTGTTAAATCGGTTGAGTTTAAAAATGGTGGATACCGGCGAAATCAATGGTCAGCCATTTTTGAATGTTGCCGGCATTGGCTTTGATGCAGACGTTGCGAAGATCTTTGCTGAGCGCAAGCGCACCGGTTTCTGGGGTTATGCCTCCATCATATTCAAAAGCTTTGCCAAGGCTCAAAATGAGTTTTTTGAGTTGGAGTTGGAATCGGAGGTTATGCGCCCAAAAGCCTTAATGATATGTTTTGCCAATGGAGCGCAGTTTGGAAACCGCGCCTACATTGCACCCAAGGCCTCCACCAGCGATGGCTTTATGGAGGTGTGCATTCTCCGCAAACCCATGTGGATTAGCCTTCCATTTTTTCTTTGGATGATGTTTAACAAACATACCGACCGCTCACGATACTTGAAAATTTATCGAACGCGTGAAGTTGTGGTACGGCACAATGGAGCCATCTTTCAGGCCGACGGAGAGGTTTCTCACGCACCGCCGGAGTTTCGGGTGCGTATCTTGCCATCGTCTTTGCACATTCTCGTTCAGAAATGAAGAAACAAAAGCTTACCGGACTGGAATCTCTCGGCGGGTTGGTTTACAGCACCAACCCCGAAGCGATTGTTCCCCCATCCGATGGGGAATCTGCTGAGCCGGTAGAGCCGGGCACGCAGCTCCTCTATGTATCTCTCGACCGGAGGCAAAGGGCCGGCAAATCGGTAACCCTCATAGAAGGGTTTTCGGGCCCTCAGGATCAACTTGATGCCTTAGGAAAAGCCCTGAAAACCCGCTGCGGAACAGGTGGAACTGTGAAAGATGGCTGCATCCTCATACAAGGGGATGTGCGCGAAAAAGCAATTGCCTTTTTATTGGAAAAAGGCTATAAAACAAAAAGAAAGGGTGGCTGAAACAGCTTTAGAGCACCTGCACTTGCTAACCCAACTGTTGAGGTTGGAGAAGGAAACTGAGCGTGAGCTCTATGCACGTCTTGTGCGCAAGGGCAGTATTAAAGAGCGCAAGCGCGAGGGGTTGACCTGGTATCCGGTTGAGGTGGTGCGCACCGAATATGGGTTGGGAGAATACCTCATTTTTGAAATTGAAAAACGCGACCACGATGGAACCGCTCACCAATTTTCGGTAGGCAAAACCGTAGAGCTATTCGGCGGGGCGGATGCAGAAGAAGGCAGCGTGGTGAAAGGTGTTGTGAAATCGCTGCACAGGCACCGCATGGTCATTGCCACCACCACGGATGAGACGCCCGATTGGATGGATGATGGCCGGGTAGGCGTGAACATCGTATTTGATGAGTACAGCTTTCGTGAAATGGAGCAGGCCCTAAAACGAGCTATGCTGGCCGAGGTTGGTCGCCTCCGCCATTTGCGCGAAACCTTGTATGGCGAAAAGCCGGCGACTTTTACACCCATAACCCTATCGGAGGTGGAAGGATTAAACGTGCGTCAGCATGAAGCTCTTGAGTTGTGTTTAGGTGCAGAATCGGTGGGCATCATTCACGGTCCACCCGGCACAGGGAAAACCACCACCCTAGTGGAAGTTATTGTTCAGCTCTGCCGCACCGAAAGTCAGGTGCTCGTGTGCAGCCCCAGCAACCTGGCAGTAGATCTCTTGGCCGAGAAGCTCTCCAGACGAGGACTTCAGGTACTTCGCCTGGGCAACCCCACACGCGTTTCGGATGAGCTCTTACAACTTACCCTCGATGGGAAAGTAATGGCTCACCCGGGCTATGCCGAGCTGAAAAGCTACCGCAAAACGGCAGAGGAATACAAAACCATGGCACGCAAATACAAGCGGAATTTTGGGCCTTCAGAACGCGAGCAACGCCAACTTTTGTTTGCGGAAAGTAAAGCCATCTTGAGGGAAGCCTCAGCCTTGGAAGATTATATAGTGGCTCAGCAGATCAACGGGGCCCAGGTTGTATGCTGCACCTTGGTGGGTTCCGCCAGCCATTACTTGGCCAACCGCACCTTTCAAACCTTGGTGATCGACGAAGCTGCACAGGCCCTGGAGCCGGCATGTTGGATACCGCTTGCCAGGGCACAACGGGTTCTGTTTGCCGGAGACCATAAGCAGTTGCCGCCCACCATAAAAAGCGAAGAAGCCGCCCGCAAAGGGCTGGGCATTACCCTCATGGAGAAAGCCATACAAGCCAACCCATGCTCGGTTATGCTGGAAGAGCAATACCGCATGAATGCAGCCATAATGGCGTTTCCAAACCAGGAGTTATATAACGGTAAGCTTGTGGCATTCCCCGGTGTGGCAAACCACAGCCTGTTTGGCGATGAAAGCTCCGAAAATCAGGTAATGGAGTTCATCGATACTGCCGGCTGCGGCTTCACTGAGGTGGTGAATCCCGAAACGTTCAGCGCGTGCAATCCGGAAGAGGCTGACCTTCTGGTTAAGCACCTGGCTCATCTTGTGGAGACCCTCCAACAACGCCCCGATGCCGATGCCCATACCAGCATAGGCATCATCTCGCCCTACAAAGAGCAAGTGCAGGTGCTGCACGAATTGGTGGCCGACCATCCCCTGCTCGGAAGCCTAAAAAACTTAACCATACGCACGGTGGATGGATTTCAAGGAAGGGAAAAAGATGTGATTTACCTCAGCCTGGTGCGCAGCAACGACCGCCAAGAAATCGGATTCCTGCAAGACATTCGCCGCCTCAACGTGGCCCTTACGCGAGCCCGAAAAAAATTGGTGGTAATCGGCGACAGCGCCACCATCACAGCTCACCCTACCTACGAGCGGTTTTGCACATTTTGCTACGAACAAGGATGGGCCAAAAGCGCATGGGACTATAAGGTTTTTGAGTAAAAACCAATCGCTTATAAAGCGTCAAATGGGTTATTTCACTTCTAGATAATCGTAACCGTCGGCCGGAAGCGCAATTTCGACTTGGTTGCCCTTAGCGTTTACCGGCAACCCGTTCATGCTGCTGATGGATTTTCCAACCCAATCGGCAGGCATTGTAAAACGAATCGTTCCCGCATCCTTTCCCTTGCGCAGCACAACCAACACGTTTTGATCGAAATAAGAGCGCAGCATCACCCATTCGGTATCGGTTACCTTTAGAAACCGAACATCCCCCAATATGAGCGCCGGATGAGCATCGCGGTAGCGAGCCATCTTTTGGGTAGCCTCCAAGGTCCGTTTTTCTGCCTCTGCCAACCCGTCAAAGCGCATCATGCGGCGGTTATCGGGGTCTCCTGCGCCGGGCATGCCGAACTCATCTCCATAATACAAAACGGGTATTCCGGGAATGGAGAAGTTGAAGGCATGCAGCTGCAAAAGCTTGGCGTACCCTCGTGCATCGGGCACACCCACCGTACGCTCCCACGCCACTTTGCGGTCGTCCTCCGAAAACTGCATCCCTCCGCCTGCGTAACTGATGAAACGCGCCAAATCGTGGTTGCCCGAAATGTTGCCCATAAGGTGATGCGCTCCATAATAGCTGAAGGTTTCCTGCAGGGAATGCTTCAAACGTTGAAAGCTCTGCCCATCCTCGGCAAACACCGAGCGGGCATCGAAGTATAAATTGAAATCAAACTGCCCATCTTGCTCCCCGCTGTTCACATAGCTGGCAATGAGCTCGCGGCTGCCGAAAGTTTCCCCAATCTGATATATGCGTTTACCGGTAGGTTGCTCAATGCGCGTTTTGAGTTTGAGGGTGAGCAGGCGCCAGAAATCTTCACTGACATGCTTGGTAGCATCGTGGCGAAACCCATCCAGGTCGTAGGTTTTGATCCACCACACAGCAGAGTCGGTCATGGCCTCTACCACCTGAGGTTTGGTATAATCCAAATCGGGTAAAAAGGTATCAAACCAAGTGGTAAGACGGTGCTCGTCCCAAATGCGGATGTTCTTGCGCCCATCGGGAAGATCAATGGGTGTGGTCCACTCGGGGTGCTGCTTGTAGAGGGGATGCTCCTGATGAACGTGGTTGGAAACAAAATCCAACAACACCTTCATTCCCCGGGCATGTGCCTCGCGCACCAACTCGTGAAGGTCGCTGCTGATGCCTAAGCGATGGTCGATTTGGGTGCTGCTGATGGGCCAATAGCCATGGTATCCGCTGTACGTTCTGTGAGGCTCAGGATACTCCACGTATCCCTTTTCCGGATTGGCCACAATAGGAGAAAGCCAAATGGTGTTGATGCCCAAACGATCGAAGTATCCGTCTTTTATGCGTGCGGTGATGCCCGCAAGATCGCCGCCCATGTAATTGGCTCGTGAATCGATGGCGGCATCGCGCACCGGAGCATCGTTGCTGCTGCTGCCGTTGGCAAATCGATCTACCAAGGCGAAGTACATACTCATTCCCTGAAACGCGCCTCCTGTGGGATGCAGCGCAATCTGACCCTTTTCCATAAAGATCATGAGGTCGTTGCAAGCTCCGATTCGGTTGTAACCGAAAACGCGCAACACACCATCCGGTGCTGTTGTTATGCTTTCATCTAATGAAACGATAAAGCCATCCGGCTTCTTCTCCATCAGGGTTGATGCCACCAAGGTGTTGTTCCAAAGGACCAGAAGGGTATCGGGTCGGAGAGCAGCATCTACACCCAGATGGAGTTTATTGCCCTGTAGGTTTTGGGTATACACAATCGGCATGGCATCAAAAGACTTACCCACACGCAATACCGAGTTCCAACCACCCGAACCATTTGAGATGGAGTCTTTGTTGGCCGGATCGAGCATCCATTTGCCGTCTACCACAATCTGGTAAGCATACTGCCCCGGATTCAACGCCACTACCCCAATCCATTTATTAAACTGACCTTTTAAAAGGTTGCGGGTTTTTTCTTCATTGAGCGGAGTCTTTTTTGGATCCCAACCGTTGAAATCGCCTGCAACCGCAACCGAGTTGTAACGCTTGCCTTTCGGATCAAACCCGAGCGGTTTCAATTGCTTTCGGGATCGATACAAAACAACCGCCTCCATCTTCCCTTTGCTCCAAAAGCGCAACAATGAAACCGCTGCCGGACGCATTCCGTTTGGAACCACCAGCATAGACTGCTTATCGTACGAGAGCGTAACGCGATAATCGGGCCAAGCCCGGACCGAGTCCAATTTGGACGGATCGATCATAAAATCGCGGGTAATCAAACGGGTATTGTTTTGCTCGAGGTGCACCGGAGGAATTACCCCATGCAAAATGCCGGCCTTAAGCCCATTGCTTAGAAGGGCCAAGCACATCAGCCCCTTCACCCAATGCTTCATGTGTTTGCGTAGCGTTTATTCGCCCCCAAAATAGGAAAAAGACAGGCTGCACCTAACGATTCAACACCCTAAAATAAAGACGCTCTTGATGCGCCTATACCTTATTGGGAATCAAATACTTCAAATGATAATCCACCAACCCGTAAATGGGCTTTTGGATGATGTTGCCCACCTTTATGCCCAACGATTCCGCCGCCTTTCGGAGGATGTCCTCGAAATGAAAGGCAATGGAACCTATGAAATGTACAGGGTATTTCTGGTGGTTGGGGAAACAGCAGACGTGGTTGCGCAGGAACTCAACGCTGCCGTTGTACACCATGTCCTGCACGAAAGGCAGGTGCTTGTTGTCGGAAATCACCTTCATGAACGAAGCCAAATACACGTTTGCATGGGGCTTCATGTATACGTTTTCGAAAATGATGTCCTTGGTAAGACCAAATTTATCTTTCAAATCGCGGTGCAGAGGCTCAGGAAGCTGGTTGTACAGGTATTTTGACAAAACCTGCTTTCCATAATAACTGCCACTGCCCTCGTCGCCGAGGATGTAGCCCAAAGCAGGAACCATTTCTTTCACAATGTCTCCATCGAAATAGCAGGAGTTGGAGCCGGTGCCCAAGATGCACGAGATGCCCGGATTGCCGTTGTAGGTGGCAAAAGCTGCAGCCACCAAATCGTGATCCACATAGATGTTCGCTTTGGGGAAGCAGATGCTCAGGGCCCGCTCCACCACGAGTTTTAGGTCGCGGCTGCTGCATCCTGCGCTGTACAAAAATACCAGCTTCACTTCATTGCGAACGGCATAAAGTTCTTGGTTCTCTTGGATGGCCTTGGAAATAATCTCCTCGTTATGAAAAAAGGGATTGAACCCCATGGTGCTGAAATCGCGGCGGGTTTCGCCATCTACCAGCACCCAATCGCATTTGGTGGAACCACTGTCGGCAATTAGAATCATGTTTATGTGTAGGTTGGGTTAGAGGATGTAGTCGGTGGAAAGAAACTTCGACCGTCGGTTTTCGAGGATGTCGGTAGTGAGGTGCTGATTGAGCTCACCTTCTTTAAACGCCACCATGGTACGAATGGAGAACACCCGAAGCGCATCGCCCACAGAGAGGGTGCCCTCGGCGCTGTCTTTGCGTCCGTTGAACGGATACACATCAGGGCCGCGCTGGCACTGGCTGTTGATGTTTACGCGGCCAACCTGGTTTACCAAATGGTCTACCAGCTCGCTCAGGCGCTGAGGATCACGACCAAAAATGCTCACCTGCTGTCCGTAGTTTGAATCTACCATGTAGTGTATGGGTGTTGCAATATCGGAAAACGGAACAATGGGCACCACAGGTCCAAACTGCTCTTCGTGGTAGATGCGCATGTCGGGGGTAACGGGATACAGCACGGTGGGAGCAACAAAGCTCTCGAGTGACGCTCCACCCCCCTCATTCATAATCTGTGCTCCGTGTTGAAGGGCATCTTCAATAAGGCTGAGGAGGTAGGCGGGCTTATCGGCTTCGGGCAGAGGGGTGATGGCTGCATTTTCGTAGGGCATGCCCCGTTTTAACGTGCTGAGTTTCTCCAGAAAAAGAGCCAAGAAAGCATCGAGCACTTGCTCATGCACAAACAGCATCTTCAGTGCCGTGCAGCGTTGCCCATTAAACGAAAGCGATCCGGTGATGCACTCTTCAGCAGCCAGATTCAAGTCTGCATCGGGCAGCACGATGCCCGGATTTTTTGCCTCCAAACCCAAAACCGAACGTAAGCGGTTGGGGCGGGGATGCGCTTTTTTCAGGAGGTTGGCTGTTTTACTGGATCCGATGAACCCAAACACATCCACTTGAC